>JBOHTB010000064.1:0-34870 GCA_050733435.1 Gemmatimonadaceae bacterium
GATGGGAAACGGTGTGCCGGTCGCGTCCACCACCGCCTCCGGTGCGACGCCATTGACGGCTGAGCAAACTGCGGCGGGCTGGCGCTCACTCTTCGACGGAACGAGCCTGGCTGCGTGGCGAGGTTACAAGGAGGCGGGAGTTCCGGCCGGCTGGCACATCGTCGATGGGATTCTCACAAAATCCGGTTCAGTAAACGATTTGATCACCCGCGACCAGTTTGGGAATTTCGAGCTGGCACTCGATTGGAAGCTCGCGCCCGGCGGTAACGCGGGCGTGTTTTATCGGGGGACCGAAGAGTACGATCACATCTACTGGAGCGCGCCTGAATACCAGCTCCTCGATGACGCGAGGCATCCCGACGGCAAGAGCCGGCTCACCTCCGCGGGTTCTGATTACGCGCTCTATCCGTCCCCTCCGGGCGTGGTCAAGCCCGCGGACCAATGGAACTCCACGCTGCTCGTCGTCAACGGAAATCACGTCCAGCATTGGCTCAACGGACAGAAGGTTGTCGACTACGACCTTGGTAGCCCCGACTGGGAAGCGAAGGTCAAGGCGAGCAAGTTCGCGGCTTATCCGAACTACGGCCGCGCGTCGCGTGGATACATAGGAATTCAGGGCGACCACGACGGCATGCTTTCCATTCGCAACGTTCGCATTCGGGAGATCAAATGACCGGCGTCCGCACCCGCCTCTCGGCGATGATGTTCCTCGAGTATTTCATCTGGGGCGTCTGGTTCGTCACGATGGGTACCTATCTGGTGCAGACGCTCCACTTCACAGATCGGCAGAACGGGCTTGCGTACGGCGCGACGGCGATTGCCGCGCTCGTGTCGCCGTTTTTCATGGGAATTGTCGCCGATCGCTTTTTCTCGAGCGAGAAGCTGCTTGCGGTACTGCATCTCATTGGCGGCATCGTCATGTACCTCGTCTCTCAGCAGACGTCTTTCTCGGCGTTCTACCCGCTGCTGATTCTGTACGCGCTGTGCTTCATGCCAACGCTCTCGCTTACGAACTCGATTTCGTTCCACCACGTCACTGATCCGGCGCGGGACTTTCCACTTATTCGAGTGCTCGGAACGATCGGTTGGATCGTTGCGGGAATTCTTGTCGGTAAGGTCTTTCACGCCGACCGAACCGTTTTACCACTGAGACTGGCCGCTGGCGCGTCGATCGTCATGGCCGTGTACTCGCTTCTTCTCCCACACACTCCGCCGAAAGCCGCCGGTCAGCGGTTCCGCGTTGGAGATGCAATCGGGCTCGACTCGCTTCAGCTTCTTCGGAACCGCGACTTTTTCATCTTCGTGGCTGGTTCATTCCTCCTTTGCATTCCGCTCCAGTTCTACTACACGTTCGCGAATCCATTCCTCAACGAGGTGCATGCACCGGATCCGGCATTCATTCAGACGTTCGGTCAGATGTCCGAGTTCGTTTTCATGCTGATGCTGCCGATCGTACTGCGGAAGTATGGAATCAAGGTCATAATGCTCGTTGGTATGGCGGCATGGGCGCTGAGGTACCTGGCTTTCGGAATGGGCGCCGATGGCCCGGTTATGCCCTACCTGTATCTGGGAATTCTGCTCCACGGCGTCTGCTACGATTTCTTCTTCGTGAGTGGACAGATCTACACGGATCAGAGAGCAGGAGAAAAGATTCGCGCCGCGGCTCAGGGTCTGATCAATTTCGTAACGAATGGGCTGGGCTACTTTATCGGCGCGTTTGTATCGGGCTGGGTCGTAAACCGATTTGCGACAGCCAATCCTTCGTGCGGTGACGTCGCTGCTGCGGCGGGCACGTGCCTGAAGGTGACGCACAACTGGCACTCGATTTGGCTGATCCCGTCTACGGGCGCGCTCATCGTATTCATACTCTTCGCGCTCCTGTTCAAGCCGAAAGGTGGATCGACCGAGCCGGCCAATGTCCAGCCGATTTCTGAGGTCGTTCCGGCAGCTTAGACACCTCGGCCAACACACCAACCTGAGCCTGGACCATGTTGATGAAAACAATTCGCTTACTTCCGCTCGCCATCCTCGCCGCGACGGCCCTCGCCTGCGCCAAGAGTGAGCCGGAGAGAAAACAGGAACTGACTCAGCGCGAAAAGGACAGCGTGTTCGCGCAATCCCGGATTCCAGGAGCAAAAGCGGTAGGGAAGGCACTCCAGGCTGCCGACTCCGCAAACGCACGTCAGGCGCGCATCGACTCTGCTCAGCAGGCTCCCTGAGTCCTTGAGCCGTGGCGTGGGAGACCGGCCTGTTAGTTTTCGCGGAATCCCATGCTTGCCGCGAGATCTTCGATCGATTCATCAAAAGTTGACCATCCTGCACACGTAGGCCCGCGGCCGCTCCGGCCGCGGTGGCTCCGTCGATGACCCTGGCATCCGCGATCGACGGCGAGCCCGAGGAGTCCGACGACCCGATAGTCCTGCCACTCTCGGCGCCGCCTGAAGGAGCCGAGCACAAATACCTGATCGCGTTCGCGGTGGTTCTCGCCGCGCTGATGCAGGTGATCGACAGCTCAATTGTCAACGTCGCGTTGCCGGACATGATGGGAAATCTGGGCGCCAGCCTCGACGAGATTGCGTGGGTGTCGACCGGCTACATCCTCGCAAGCGTCATCATCATACCGTTGACGGGCTGGCTGGGAGAGTTTTTCGGACGCAAGCGCTACTTCGTCGGCTCGATTGTCCTATTTACGGTCTCGAGTTTTCTCTGCGGCGCATCGCATTCGCTCTCGGCGCTCGTTTTCTGGAGAATCATCCAGGGCCTCGGCGGCGGCGCCCTGATGACTGTTTCCCAGGCGGTTCTCTTCGAGTCGTTCCCTCGAAGGGAAGCAGGGACTGCGATGGCCCTGTTCGGGCTCGGTGTGATGGTCGGGCCGACGATCGGCCCGACGCTTGGCGGATGGCTGACCGACAACTACGGCTGGCCGTGGATTTTCTACGTCAACATTCCGGTTGGAATTCTCGCCGCAATAATGATTGCCGCCTACGTGCACGACCCCGAGCATCAGAAGCGTCCGCCTTCCGTCGACTACGTTGGAATCGGACTCCTGGCGATGAGCGTGGGCTCTCTGCAGTACCTGCTGGAATACGGCCAGCGCGAAGACTGGTTCGAATCGCGCGTGATGATCATGCTTGCCGTAATCTCTTTTATAACCGGGATTCTTCTGGTTTGGCGCGAGTTCACGGCCGACGATCCAGTGATCGACTTTCGCGTGCTTCGCCATCGTCAGATGTGGGTTGGGACGCTGCTCGGCGTCGTCATGGGTGTCGGACTGTACGCATCGGTTTTTACACTCCCCGTTTTTCTTCAGGGGAATCTGCGGATGACCGCGCAACAGACCGGAATCATTCTTCTGCCCGGCGCGCTGGCAACGGCGATATCAATGGCCGTCGTCGGCCGACTTACAAACCGGTTCGATCCCAGAATTCTCATAACCATCGGAGCGCTCCTGTTCGCGACAGCGATGATCAGGCTGTCGCACATAACGGGTGAGAGCGGCGGGAATGATTTCTTCTGGTCGCTCATCATGCGCGGGTTTGGCCTGGGAATGATGTTCGTGCCCTTGACGACGGTGACGCTCGCGGAGCTGGACCTGCGCGAGCTGGCGCAGGGTACCGGGCTTTACAATTTCTTCCGTCAGCTCGGTGGCTCCCTCGGCATCGCTGCGATCGCAACCCTGCTCTCGCATTATACCGCGCAGTTCCGTGCGATCCTCGCGGAGCATCTCGCAACGGGAGACGTGAGGACGCTCAACCAGCTCGACATGCTCACTCGCGCGATGATCGGCCGCGGGGCGGATGCGTGGACTGCGAAGCAGCGCGCCCTCACTCTTATGGACGGAGAGCTGATGGGGCAGGCAAGCGTAATCGCCTACAGCAGGATCTATGTCCTGAGCGCAGCGCTGATTCTTGCTCTTATCCCTCTCCTGTTATTGGTGCGCCATACGAAAGGCGCCGCCGGTGCGCAGCACATCATGGAGTGACGCGCTACAACCAGAGAATCCGGGGGGGAAGAGAATCGTGCCGCAAAAACATCTTCGCTTCGGAAAGGGCTTTGGGGTTGCTCTTTCCAACAAGAGGGCTCAGTCGGCGACAATGGTGATCGAGCCGGGCGACTGCGAGGGCGGTCCCGATAACAAGCATCGCGGCTCGGATCAGTGGCTGTTCGTTCTGTCCGGACGCGGGAGCGCGACGGTCGGCGGCAAGCGCCACCGTCTGACGGCCGGCTCGCTGCTTCTGATCGAGAAGGGAACTACGCACGAGATCCGCAACACCGGCCGCAGCGATCTCAAAACGCTCAATTTTTACGCGCCGCCCGCGTACACGAAGAGCGGAAATCCGCTCCCGCGCGGGCGGAGTTGGCTCAGCTCTTAAGCATTCGCGGGCTGCGTGCGGCCGCCGTGCTTACCTGGTTTTGACGGTGGCGCCTCGGCGGCACTCGCGCCTGCCGCGCGTGCATCGTCTGCATCGGCAAAGCTGATGTCCTTGCCGCGGTGCTTGAGCATGTTGAGTATGCCCACCTTGTCCGTCGCCTTGAGATACGCTTCCTGAGGTTCGACCATGCGGCCCTCGACGAGCTCGATAAGGGCGTCGTTCATCGTCACCATGCCCAGTCTGCGCGAAGTCTGCAGGACCGACGGGAGCTGGAAGGTCTTGCCTTCACGAATGAGGTTGGAGATCGACGGTGTCGACAACATGATCTCGCGCGCAGCGACGCGTCCGCCTCCGATTTTCCTGCAGAGCACCTGCGAGATGACACCCTTCAGCGATTCCGACAGCATCACTCGGATCTGAGCCTGCCGGTCCGGTGGGAACTGATCGATTACGCGATCGATCGTGCTCACCGCGGTGGATGTGTGAACGGTCCCAAAAACGAGGTGACCTGTCTCCGCCGTTTCGATTGCCATCGAGACGGTCTCGAGATCGCGCAGCTCACCCACGAGCACGATGTCCGGGTCCTCTCGAAGCGCAGCGCGCAGCGCGTGCTTGAACGAGGACGTGTGCACGCCGACGTGGCGTTGAGTTATCAGGCACTTTTTGCTCTCGTGAACGAACTCGATCGGATCCTCGATGGTGATAACGTGGTCCGATCTTGTGCGGTTGATCAAATCGATCAGCGCGCAGAGTGTAGTCGATTTTCCGGAGCCAGTCGGACCGGTCACCAGGACCAGGCCCTTGGTCAAATGACAGAGCCTCTGGACCTCCTGCGATATCCCCATCTGTTCGACGGTGACCACCGCCGCGGGAATTGCCCGGAAAACCGCGCCAATTCCCTTGCGGTCGCGCAGCGCATTACCACGGAAACGAGCCACACCCATTATTTCGTGCGCGAAATCCGTGTCGTTCAATTCCTTGAATTCCGTCCGGTTGTGTTCGAGCATCACCGTAGCCAGCATCTGCTCGATGTCGTCTGAGCTGAGAACCGATTCGCCGGCGATTGGTGCGATCTCGCCACTCGCGCGCAGCATCGGCGGCGACCCGGCGCGCAGGTGAAGGTCGGATGCATTCCTTCCAACGAGGATGCGCAGAAGATTTTCCATTCTGTCGAGGGTGCGATTACCTGTCGACGACGCGTGCGGCGTCTCGACAGGCGCCGTTTCGATCGCCGGCGATTCTGTGACCTTCGGCTGACTCGCAGCGGGCGAGATGAGCGGTGCGATCTCCGGTCTAACCGGCGTAGCCGCGCCAGATGCGGAAGCCGGCATCGCCGCCGAACTCGCAGCGCGGCTCATTGGGACGATTCGCGCCGAGATCTTGCCGTTTTGTGTCAGCGCGACCTCGAACGTTCCGTCGGTTGAAGAATACTCGAAGCGGAGCCCGCCATTGATGTCGAGGGTCCTCGGCGTGTTCGGCGGAGAAATCTCGCGCACGAGATTCAGAATCTGCGCGCTGGTCAACGGCTGCTTCATGACCGGCCGCGCCGAATCCCTGATCATCACAGTCGCAACGTCACCTTCGGAGAGATGCAGCTCCGTGGCGTTGTTGGACACAAGTAGGTTGAGAAAGCGATCTAGCTGGGCCATATCAGTCCAGTGGACGAACGCGGTCTATCAGAGAACGATTGATAAGCCGCGCTTCGTTTGAGGTATAGAGGGTGAGAAAGCGCGAGGTCAGCGCATTCAGATAGTCGAGCACACGGGCGCGGTCGGGCGGCGCCTCGAGACGAATTGACCCAAGACGCACTTCTCCGCCTACCAGGATGATCTGGAGAAGAGCGGTTGGGCTGGGCAGGCCGCGCGCGGGAGAGTCGGAGGCGTCATCGCCACGATCGGCTGCGACCTCCGCGACCCTTTCCTTGGAGACCAGAATGACTTCAGAGTTTTCGAGCTCCAGAGGGAAGAATGGGCTCTCGGCGTTGAACAGCTCCGAGACGTCTTCCAGCTCGAAGGGGCGATACGAGGAGAAATGAATGAAGACACTGCCACGGAGCTCCTCGCCGCCAAGCATCGTGAGAATGACCGCTTTGCGGGCGGTCTCGATGCGGTAAAGATTCGCGCTGTCACTTGTCAGTTGCATGGGCACGCGCGAGGGGTTTGGCGTGATAACTTCGCTCGGCATTAAGACTGTTTCCGGAGCGCGCGAGTCACGTCCAAGCGGGGGAATTCCGGTCTTGATTTCTCCCAAAAGACTGACGCGAACCTGCACACAAACATGATATCGACATCTACTAGTGGCATCGTGTTTCGTGCCTTACTTTCCCGTGTCCTCAACGGTGGGTAGTCGATGAGTTTCGTCCTCCTGCCACAACGCAAGACCTACGATGTCTGCATCGTTGGCTCGGGCGCGGGTGGTGGAATGGCAGCCTATGTCCTTGCGCGCGCTGGCGCGAACGTACTCCTTCTCGAGGCGGGCGGCCCGTGGGACAACACCCGCGATTCGCAGATGCTCAAGATGCCATACGAATCACCACGCCGAGGCGCCTCCACCAGGGAGCGTCCGTTCGGCGAATTCGACGCCTGCGTCGGAGGATGGGATCTCGAGGGCGAGCCGTTTACGAAAGCCGAAGGAAGCGATTTTAGATGGTGGCGTGCGCGCATGGTCGGAGGCCGAACCAATCACTGGGGCCGCATCTCGCTTCGCTTCGGTCCGGACGACTTCAAGGGTAAGAGCCAGGACGGACTTGGTGACGACTGGCCAATCGGATATTCAGACGTCGCGCCCTACTACGACCGCATCGACAAACTCATTGGCGTTTTTGGCAACAACGACAATTTGCCGAACCACCCCGGCGGCTATTTCCTTCCGCCGCCGAAGCCGCGCTGCTATGAGCTGATGATCAAGGACGCTGCGGACAAGCTCAACATCACCTGCGTGGCCGGCCGGATGTCGGTCATCACCAGGAACCACAATGATCGTCCAGCCTGTCATTACTGCGGTCAATGCGGGCGTGGCTGCACGACCAACTCGAACTTCTCATCGACCAACGTTCTGATTGCGCCGGCTCTCAAGACGGGAAAACTGACGCTCCTCACGCACGCGATGGCGCGCGAAGTCACGCTGAATAATCGGGGACTCGCGACCGGCGTCACGTACATCGACACCAGGACCGGCGAAGAGTCGCACGCAAACGCGGGGGTCGTAGTGCTTGCGGCGAGCGCGTGTGAGACGGCGCGTCTTCTGCTCAATTCCAAATCCGCGAGCTTTCCGAACGGACTCGCCAACTCGAGCGGTGTGGTCGGAAAATATCTCACCGACACAACGGGGACCGGAGTCGGTGGATTCATTCCGAAGATGGTGGATCACGTCCCACACAACGAAGATGGAGTCGGTGGAGGCCACATCTACATGCCGTGGTGGGCTGACAACAAGAAGCTGGATTTCCCGCGCGGGTATCACATCGAGGTTGGCGGGGGATTGGAGCCGCCGAGCTACGGATTCATGGGAGGAATCCAGCAATACCCGACAGGCGGCGGCTACGGCAAGGCGTTGAAGAACGACTACCGGCGATACTACGGCGCATCGGTCTACTTTGCCGGCCGCGGTGAGATGATCCCCAACGAGAACAGCTACTGTGAGCTCGACCCCACCGTGAAAGACAGATATGGGATTCCCGTCCTGCGCTTCCACTGGAAGTGGAGCGACTACGAGTACAACCAGGTCCGTCACATGCAGCAGACGTTCAGGTCGCTCGTCGACGAGATGGGAGGTCAGGTATTCGACAGAATGCCCGATCGCGACAAAGGGTACGGCATCGCTACCGGTGGAGAGATCATCCACGAACTGGGAACGGTGCGAATGGGGGATGATCCGGCCAAATCCGCACTTGACCGAAATTGCCGGGCCCACGACGTAAAGAACCTGTTCGTCACAGACGGCGGGCCGTTCGTCTCGCAGGCCAACAAGAATCCCACCTGGACCATTCTCGCGCTCGCGATGCGCACGGGTGAGTTCATCGCACAGGAACGCAACAGGGGGACCCTCTGATGTCTGACAATCAAGAGACTGAGTCGACCGAGATTCCGGTGACGAATGCATCTCTGACGGCGCCGAAGGAAATCACCCGGCGCAAAGCCCTGCAGCTCCTGGCTGGAATGCCCGTCGCGGCGGCGCTGGTTTTTCCGACGAGTGATCTGGAGAAGGTCTGGCGCTTCGTCGGCACAGCTCGAGCGAGCGGGCTTCCGTTTGCGCCGCGCTTCTTCACGCCGGCCGAATACAAGACCGCCGGAATTCTCGCCGACATGATCATACCGAGGGACGAGCGGTCGGGAAGTGCAACCGATGCAGGGACGCTCGAGTTCATGGACTTCATGCTCATGGACAGGCCGAACAATCAGAAGTGGATGCGCTCCGGCCTTACCTGGCTGAATGCACAATCGCAAAGTCGGTTTGGCAAATCTTTCCCCGATGTGAGCGCGACTCAGCGCGAGCAGATACTGAACGACATCGCATGGCCGGCGCGCGCGCCCGCGGCGATGTCAGACGGCGTCGAGTTCTTCAACAGGTTTCGCGATTTCACGTCGTCGGGATTCTGGTCGAGCCGCGTTGGCGTCAAGGATCTCGACTACATCGGCAGCACGTTCAATCCCAACTGGAACGGCTGTCCGCCAGCGGCGCTCGCTAAACTGGGCGTCAACTACGCGAAGTTCGATCCGAGCAAGTTGCGTCTCACCCCCGAATGACCTTCGATCGCGGTAGATCTTCCGGAGAAAAAAAGAAATGAGCTGCGAGCGCCTCGGTATCGGATTCATCGGCAGCGGGTTCAATGCCCGCTTCCACATCCAGTCTTTCACCGGCGTTCGTGACGCCGACATTCGTGGGGTCTGGAGTCCCAACGAGAAGAACGCGGCTTCGAGCGCTGCTCTCGCGCGGCAATACGATGTCGGTGAGGCCAGGCCGTACAAGTCCATCCGCGACATGGTCGCGGATCCTGCGATCAACGCACTGTGGTTATGCGGCCCGAATCAGGCTCGCATCTCCAACGTCGAGGAGATTGTCGCCGCAATCAAGAGCGGCGCTGGTACCTTACGCGGCCTCGCTTGCGAGAAACCGCTCGCGAGGAACGTCGCCGAGGCGAGGAAAGTCGCCGAGCTGGCAAAAAGCGTCGGGCTCAATACGGGCTATCTGGAAAACCAGCTCTTTGCGCCGGATATAACCCGCGGTCGCGAGCTGATTTGGGCGAGGGGTGCCGCGCTCACTGGCCGGCCTTACCTCGCGCGCGCCGCCGAAGAGCACAGTGGTCCACACATGCCCTGGTTCTGGCAGGGTTCGCTTCAAGGTGGGGGCGTTCTCAACGATATGATGTGTCACTCTGTGGAGGTCGTGCGACAACTTCTGACCAAACCCGGAGAGCCGCGCTCGTCGATCAGGCCTCGTCGCATCAGCGCCCACATCGGTTCGCTCAAGTGGAGCAGGCCGGAGTACGCGAAGCGATTGTCGCAGGCGATGGGAAAGGAAGTCGATTACACCAAGCGTCCGTCCGAAGATTTCGCCCGTGCGACCATAGAGTACGAGTCGGAGGCAGGTGAGACGCTGGTCGGCGAAGTAACCACGTCGTGGAGTTTCGTCGGTGCTGGATTGCGTCTTTCGGCGGAGCTACTTGGCCCCGAGTACTCACTGTCCTGGAATACTCTGGACAGCAGCCTCAAGATGTTCTTCAGCAGGGAAGTACAGGGGAAAGCGGGCGAAGATCTCGTCGAAAAGCAGAACGCAGAGATGGGGTTGATGCCTGTGGTTGCCGATGAGGCGGGGGCCTACGGTTATACGGCGGAGAACCGGCACATGGCGCGAGCGTTTCTGCATGGCGAGAAGCCGATGCTCACGTTTGACGATGGGCTCGAAGTCGTCCAGATCCTCATGGCGGCCTACATGAGCGCCCAGAAAGGACAGACGCTCGAGTTTCCTCCCGACGGTCTCGATTCATTCCAGCCGGACGTCGCAAAGGGGAATTGGAGGCCATAACCTAGCTTACGGCTGAGTTTAACCCCATATTCAGGGGCACAAGTCGGTGGCACAGCCAATGCTAACAGATGAGGTTGTCGCCGCTTCCTCTGGATCGCCATGAAAAAGACAAGTCTGTTCGCCGCCTCAGCTCTTCTCCTCGCATCGGTCGCCTGCACGGCGGAGCGTGCTCTCGCACCGCAGGCGAAACCCTCCTCCGTTGCAACGAGCTTCACTTCACAGGTCGCACAGGTCCCGCTGCTCTTCATCGTCGACGGGGTTCGCTTCCCGAAAGATCAGACCCCGACTCTGAGCGCCGACCAGGTCTCGAGCGTACGAGTTGTCAAAGGAACTGCGGCGCTCAAAGAGTTCGGACCTGACGCCTCATACGGCGTCGTCATCGTAACCACGAAACAAGCCGCGCCGCGATCCTGATCGCGCGCCAGCGCCCTCGCTGGTTAGCTGCTCCGCCGCCTCACTCTTCTCGTCGTCCCGTTTTCTTACGCATCGCTGTTTGGGTAGAGGCGGGGTGTCCTCTACGGCAACAACGGTCGCTTGGTCGGAGCCCCCAACTGCGCTCGTTCGCTCTGCTCACTCGCGGGTCTCCTCGGGCGCTCCTTGAGTTGCCTGCGAGGACACCCCGCCTCTACCGAGCAACGATCGTAACAACCTGCGCGATTAGCGCGGCGGCGGAGCCGCCATCCTCGAGAGGTCTCGGAACGCACGAGCTCACGCGGGGGCGCTCTGCGCGAGCTTCAAGTGCACCGTCCGCTATCGCGACCCTCGGCTTGGGAGTCGGGCGAGGGTGGTGACGCGGGCGACGTCCAAGGCTGCGCCCGAGGAGACCCGCGAGTGAGCAGAGCGAACGAGCGCAGTTAGGGGCTCCGACCAGCAGCCGTCGTCGCCGAAGTCGCCACCCACACCCGACGACCGCGCCGAGATCTCGACGAAACGCGAAGTTAGAACTTGAAGATCGGGGGCAAGAGCCGGGGCGCGGCTACTTGCGATGCGAGTTCTTGCCGCCCTTGCGCATCGACTCGTGATTCTCCGGCTGGCCGTACCCGCCGCCGCCATGTTTCTCACCGCCGCCATGAATCTTGTTCACGGTAGCCCATCCGCGACGCTCGGCTTCGTCCTTTGGCACACCCCGGCTTTCGTAGCCTTCTTCGATGTGCTCCTCCTGCCGCTTCTCTTTGTCTGTGTATTTGGATTTGTCTCCGCGTGGCATTTCATCCTCCTTTGATGATCACCTTTCAAATAATGCAGACGGTGTACCGGCACGAGCCAATCGCGGCGAACGGGTAGCAGTGTCGTGGTTCGGTCTGCATTTTGGTGTTCTCGATGACATCACCATTCGAGCGTCCGGGGCCCGGACGCCTGCCACCGCTGCCTCGATCGCTCCGTCGGATCATTATCTGGATCGTTGGCGCTGTGTTCGTCGCGCTCATCGTCATCCCGTGGCTGGCAAGCTTCGCCACCGACTGGCTGTGGTTCACTGAGGTTGGATTTCGCCCGGTATTTTCTACATCGCTCATCTGGAGAATCGGACTCTTCGTTTTCGGCGGAGTGGTCGGCTTTGGGTATTTCTACGGAAACGTGAGGATTGCGCGCGGCGCGGGGACCGGATTCCCCGTGCTTTACGTGAATCGCGGGGACGGCGTCAACGTCGATCTCTCCCGCAGCTTTACGAAACTGCTTCTGCCCGTTGCACTGGTGCTGGGATTCATCACGGCGGTCTCCGCGTCCGCGTCGTGGATGGATGTGCTGAAGGCAATCAATGGCGTCCCGCTCGGGACGCGTGACCCGTTGTTTGGGCGCGATATCTCATTTTATCTGTTCCAGCTGCCGCTCATCTCAGAGATACTCGGCACGGTCATAACGCTGACGTTCCTCGCGCTCGCTGCGGCCGCGCTCATGTACTGGTTGCGGAACGATCTGATCCTTCCACCGCGCCGAGCCTCGGCCAAGCCGAAAGCAGCGCGACACCTTGGATTGCTCCTGATCTTTCTTTTCTTGCTGCTCGGTGTGCGGCACTGGGTGGTCGGAACCTCCACTCTTCTTTACTCGACCACGGGGCCCCTTCTCGGCTCGAGTTACACCGACGTTCGCGTCGCGCTGCCGGGACTGTATGTGTGCGCGGTTGCCGCGTTTTTGGCCGCGGTGTGGGTGGTCGCTGGAATCGCGCGCGGCAAACTCGTCTGGAATGCACTGTGGGCGGTCATCTTCTACGCGGTCGTGAGCGTTTTCGCGCGCGGACTCGTCCCCGCTGCGTATGAGAAGCTGATCGTATCTCCGAACGAGCTCTCCCGCGAAGCGCCGTACCTGAGGAATCATATCGTGGCGACTCGCCAGGCCTGGGGAATCGAGAACGTCGAGTCCCGCGATCTTTCCGGCGAAGTGCAGCTCACGCTCGCCGACATCAAGGCAAACGCGGCGACGGTGGATAACGTGCGACTTTGGGAGCGCGCACTGCTTCAGCAGACATTCAGTCAGCTCCAGGAAATTCGCACGTACTATGATTTCGTTTCAGTCGACGACGATCGATACACGATCGATGGGAAGTACCGGCAGGTTCACGTCGCCGCGCGAGAGCTCAACTCGGAGTCTCTCCCAACCCGCACGTTCATCAACGAGCGTTTGACGTTCACTCACGGGATGGGCCTCACCATGGCGCCCGTGAATCAGGTGACGACCGAAGGACTGCCTGTCCTCTTCATCAAGGACCTGCCCCCGGTTTCCACGATCTCGGTGAAGCTCACGCGTCCACAGATCTATTACGGTGAGCTTACGAACGAATACGTGTTCGTCGGCACTCAGCAAAAGGAATTCGACTATCCGGCGGGTGACGCGAACATCTACACCGACTACACGGGGAAGGGCGGCGTTCCGATCGGCTCTTTCATGCGGAAGGTGCTCTACGCATTTCAGCTCGGCTCCCTCAAAATCCTGCTCTCGGACGACATACGGTCTCGCGCGCGGATTCTGTATCGCCGAAACGTCATGGATCGCGCGACGACGGCGATGCCGTTCCTGGATTTTGACAAAGATCCTTATCCGATAATCGACGACGCCGGAAAGCTGAAATGGATCCTCGACGCTTACACGACGAGCGACATGTATCCCTATTCGGCACGCGCCGCCGATGGCACGAACTACATGAGAAACAGCGTCAAGGTCGTCATCGACGCGTACGACGGGACCATTGATGCCTACATCATGGATGCGCGGGATCCGGTGATCGAGACCTACTCACGAATCTTCGGCCAGATCTTCAAGCCACTGAGTGCGATGCCGGCGGATGTAAGACGCCACATCAGGTATCCCGGCGACCTGTTTCGACTGCAGACCGCGCTTTACGCCACCTACCACATGGTCCAGCCGGAAACGTTCTATCACAGAGAGGACCAGTGGCAGATTCCCGAAGGCATGACAAAAAACAGCAGCGAAAATCCGTACATGCGGCACATCATAATGAGCCTTCCCGGTCAGCCGAAACCGGAATACATCTTCATGACTCCATTCACGCCGCGAGGCAAGGACAACCTCGCCGCCTGGATGGTGGCCCGGATGGACGGAGACAACTATGGTAAGCTCGCCGTCTACCGGTTCCCGAAGCAGAGTCTCGTCTACGGGCCGAAGCAGATCGCGAACCGCATCAATCAGGACACGGACATATCGCGTCAGCTCACGCTCTGGGACCAGCGTGGCTCGGAAGTGATTCGCGGTGAGCTCCTCGTGATCCCGATCAAGGAATCGCTTATTTACGTACAGCCTATCTACCTTCGCGCGGAAGGAGGCAGCATCCCCGAGCTGAAACGTGTCGTCGTCGCCCACGAGAATCGCGTCGTCATGGGAGAGACCCTCGAAGACGGCCTGAATGCGCTTTTCGGATCGGGTGCCGCTGCCCAGCCAGCGATCAGTGTCGAGGATTCGTTGAACACCCTCGCCGCCACAGCCCCCGCGGTCAGCGGTGCTGGTGCAGCGCCGTCCAACGTCGCGCCCGCTGTCTCAGGCGAGACGGCGAGCCTGCTCCGCGAGGCTCAGGCGCACTACAACCGCGCGATCGCCGCGCAGCGCGCGGGCAACTGGGCGGACTATGGACGCGAGATCCAGCAGCTCGGCGCGACGCTTCAGGCGCTCAGCGCGGGGAAACACTAGCGGAACTGCACCCTTCTCGTCGGCGAGGATGAATTTCACGTCGCCCGCCGCAGGAATTCCTGAACCGCTTTTCTGTAGCTCCGGCCAGTCGTGATGCGTTTTCCGTTGCGCAGAATGAGCAACTGATCGCCCTGATCGAACGGCTGGGCCTCGCGCACCTGCGCGGTGTTGACGATCGTCGAGCGATGGACGCGTAGAAATCGGTTGTGCGGCAGCCGCGCTTCGAGACGACTGAGCGGCTCGCGGACGTCGTACGCCACTTCGGCGAGGTGGATGCGGGCAAGATCGTCGCGCGCCTGTATCCAGAAGATCTCGTCGGGGTCGAGGAACAGGATCTTGCCGTTGACCTTCACCCCAATGCGGTTCTTGGGTGCGTCCAGCTGTCCGACGTATTTGAGCAGCGCACTGAGCTGCGACGACACGCTCGGCGCCGGCGACTCCTTGAGTCTTTTCTTCGCGCGATCGAGGGTCTGGTGGAATCGCACGTGATCGACGGGCTTGAGCAGATAGTCGAACGCGCCAAACTCGAAAGCCGAAACGGCGTAATCGTCGAAGGCCGTGACAAAAATCACGGGGGGCATTTTGTCCGTGCCCACCTCGGTGATGACGTCGAACCCATCCAGCTCGGGCATCTGAACGTCGAGAAAAACGAGGTCGGGCTGATTGACTCTGATTGCGGCGACCGCTTCAAGCCCGTTCTGGCACTCGCCCACGATCTCTATGTCCGGTACGCGTGAGAGAAGCGTCACCAATCTCTGCCGCGCGAGCGCCTCATCATCGACGATCAGGACGCGAAATGTTCTTTCGATCATGTCATTGTCCCACCGCGGCGAGGTGCTCTGGAGAACCGACCCCGTTGCTCTTATGGGGTGGCCGTCCGAGCCTGAATGGAATTGAGATGGTGACGGAGTAACCGCCTTCCTCTCGTGGTCCGCTGTCGAATTCGTGATCGTCGCCATATAGATGAATCAACCTTGTCCTTGTATTGGTTAGTCCGAGGCCGGTGCCTCGCGAGCGCTCGCGCGACCGGCGCGCGCGCACCCCAACGCCGTCGTCCAGGATCGTGATTATGAGCCTTTCGTCGGCTCTTCGAGCGCACACCTGAACATAGCCCGCGCCGGCGCGGGGACTTATGCCGTGGCGGATCGCATTCTCGACGAGAGGCTGTAGCAGCAGACTTGGGACGAGCGCGTCGCGCACGCCGTCCTCGATGTTGCAGTTGACAGTCAGCCGGTCCTGGAACCGCACGCGCTGAATCGCGACGTAACGATCCAGTAGTCCCAGCTCTCGCTCGAGTGGAACTTCCTGCTCGCTGGACGTAGAGAGCACGAGCCTCAGAAAATCGCTCAGCTCCGAGACCATGCGCTCCGCGGCGGGCGGATCGGTGGCGATGAGCGCCATCGCGCTGTTAAGAGCGTTGAACAAAAAGTGCGGATTGAGCTGCAGCTTGAGCGTATCCAGCTCTGCCTGCACGAGCCGCGTCACCACCCGCTGACGCTCGGCTGATTCCTTGCTCGCCTCACGAACGAGGTGTTCGACCCAATAGGTGGCGTAGGAAGACACGATTCCGAAAACGCCGAGTAGAACGAGCTTGGCTGCTTCGTCGAGAGGAGTGACTCGGGCGAGTGCCACTGCATCGATAGGATTGACCACGAGCGGCACGCGGTGCGTGGCCCAGAGCCAAAGCAGCAGCGCTGCGTACTCCAGCCAGGCGAGCGCCGATATGAAGGCAGCCTTTCGCACTGACGAAGCCACAGGCCGCCCCGCCAGCACGACGAAATACATGAGGAAAATCGGGGACCGCAGTGCCAGAACGCCCGATTGCGCGACGGCGTATCCGCCTATGATAGCGGTCACCGCCGTTACGTCCACGATCGGATTGACTGAGGAGAGCCAGCCGGGCAGCTCCGGACGGCGATACCATATCAGGAACTGCGCGACGGTCCACGCAAGTGCAGGTGCGAGCAGTAGCACGTTGGCAGTATTCAGATCCCTGGAGAGGTGCGGCGCGTACATCAGCGCCGAAGCCGTGAGCAGGAATACCACCGCGGCGCGGAGACCGTTGAGTATTCGCTCGGCCCTGTCGCGCCTCAGGCGGAGACTTGGTGGTGGCGCGAAAGAGGAATTTGCGAATAACTGCATCAATTGAAATCTGGTAGCAGCGGGGTGGCTGGGGTAGCAGGCCGACGAGGTACCTGCTACCCCCGACGCCGGTTAGTCGTGCCCGTCGTCGTTGCCGTTATTGTGACCCTCGTGGTGATCTTCGCCGCGCTCGTCGTCATCCTCGAAGGCATGGAACGAGCGGCGGATGTTGTTTTCAATGACCTGCAGGTTATCGGATCCAGGAGTGGCGGTCGATGGATCGATCACGTTGCCGGCTGAATCGAGAAACCACTTGGAGACATCCAGGGCGATGGTTGCGTTCTTTGTGGTCTCATCGATTACGAGCGGCGGATCGAAATCCATCTCGAGCTTCGACCGCACAGGAGCGAGGAAAACGAACGGAGCTCCATTGAACGTTCCCTTGACGAGAACGCTGTTACCCAACAGATCGGGGTGCGCAGCGTTGAAGTCCGTGAATCTGTCTCTGGCCGGCTCGAGCTTGGCTTCGAGCTGCGAGTAAGTACCGGCCGCGAGCGGAACATCGAGATCCGGGTGCAGAGTTCCGTCGACGGGGACGTCGACGAAGATCGGATCGCGCGAAACGTCTTCGCATTCCTCGCCGTGATGTCCCTGATCGTCATCGGATGCCTCGACTTCTCCAACACAATCTGCCGTGCCAGAACGGTCGAGCTCGATTTTCCCGAGTACGACCTGTACGTCCTGCGGAACGAGAGTCCCGGCGGGATCGACCGCCTGGTCCGAAGCGCGAACATTGGTTGAAGCAGGAGCCAGCACGTGACTCGTGAACGAAAACATCACCGGACTTCTGTTGCCTCCGGTGACGTCAGTCGAGCACGCGGCAATCAATCCCAGCGCCGTCACGAAAAAAGCCGACGCGATTGTCTTCTGAATTTGAATGGTCATTGGAATCCTCCACGTTGAGCGAGTGTTTGCTCGTCGTGCGAATCGAAAGTACGGAATTCGTACCCAGGGACGAGCCGCGGAGTGGCGGAGGAACGCCTGAGAAGGGCGAGCGACATGTGCGGAACGGTGAAGGACCTCTCGTTAGTGATGACGGTTGCTGGCGCGTCACGTGCGAGTGTGGGCGGACGTGACATTGCCGGCGTCTGAGTCCGACCATGAGAGGGCGCGAGAGCTGATTCTCCGGTACGGCTGGAATGCGACCGCGTACCAGATTCTGAATCCGGGAATACAATTGTGGTTTGCACGCGCGGGCGACGCCGTGGTCGGATTCGTTGAGCGCGCGCGCACGCGGGTTGTCGGCGGCGCTCCAGTCTGCGACGTGTCGCGTCTTGAGGCGGTCGCCGCGGAGTTCAAGAGAGATGCAGAGAAGTGTCGGCAACGGGTGTGCTACTTTGGTGCTGGAGGGAGGCTCGACGCGAGTCTTGCCATGAGCCCTCGCTGGTCGAGAGTGCTTCTCGGTGCCCAACCAGTCTGGGATGCCCGGAATTGGCAGAACGCAGTGAAGCGACGCAGCTCGCTTCGCGCCCAGTTCCATCGCGCTCGAAACAAAGGCGTTGCAGTGACTGAGTGGCCGTCTCATGTCGCCGAAAATCACCCCGCGCTACGCAAATGCCTCGCGGATTGGCTTCAAACGAGAAATCTTCCGCCGCTGCATTTCATGGTCGAGCCGGAGACGCTGCGGGAGCTGCGAGACCGGCGTGTGTTCGTGGCTGAGCGTCGAGGGCATGGCGTCGTTGGCTTTACCATTCTTTCTCCGGTACCCGCTCGGCAGGGCTGGCTGGTGGAGCAGATAGTGAGAGGGCGCGGAGCTCCCAACGGCACCGCTGAACTTCTTATCGATTCTGCGATGCGCGCGGCTGCGGCGGGCGGGTCTTCCTATGCAACGCTCGGTCTTTCACCGCTCTCTGAACGTGCTTCGGTTGTCGCCCTGCGACAGCCCTTGTGGCTTCGCGTGCTCCTCAAGTGGGTGCGGTTTCACGGAGCGAGGTTTTATAACTTCGTGGGACTCGAGACGTTCAAGGCGAAGTTCAATCCGGACGTCTGGGAGCCGATCTACGCAATCGGTGAAGGATCGAGCTTTTCGCCGCGCGATCTTTGCGCGATCGCAGCCGCGTTCAGCGGCGGCGCGCCAACGCGCCTCGTCGCTCGAGCACTCGCGAAGGCCGTGTGGCGCGAAGTAGCAATGATCTTCAGCCGGTTTCGCCGGTCGATGTGACGGAACAATTAGCGCGTGTGTCAGTTATACGTACGCTAATTGCACATGCATGGAATTGTGTACAAACCGGCCCGCGCGTGCGCGGGCCGGAGAAAATCCTATAACGAGCAACGCGCGAGGCATCATGCTCACAATAAAAGCCGGCCGCTCTCTGGCTCTCATCGCCGCGGCGCCCCTTTTTTTCGTCGGCTGCAAGGACAACAGTATAGTCAACCCGTCGGATGTGGCCGGCACCTACCAGCTCACGCTCTTCCGGGCGCAGGCTCTTCCCGTGACCGACACTTACCCCGCGGGCCAGTTCACCGACCTGCCGGACGGTGGCACCGTCACCTGGACTGACGGCTCGATGGTCCTCGGCTCCGATGGATCGTTCGTAGAGACGAACAATTACGTGCTGGCTCCTACAGGTGGTCAGCCCTCGAACGGCTCGTTCGTCAGCAACGGGACCTACACGATAAACCGCACGAGCTTCACCTTGACCGCGCCGGCGCAAAATCAAGTGGCAGCTCGTTTTGCCACCGGCACCCTCATGGCAAACACACTCACGTATCAGGAGCCCAACGGCGGCGGCACGTTCGACTCGTTCGAGTACAAACGATAGTTGACTGGTATTCCCCCGGGAGACGCTTATCTTCGGGCGAGGAGAAAGTGCCGGCTGACGCCGTAAGAGCGCCCCGGCCGTAAGAACTCCACAATCGCTCGAGGACGGATATCATGGGGATACTGGCCTGGATTGTCGTTGGTCTCGTGGCAGGGGTTCTGGCATCAGTCGTAATGGGCGGCTCTGGATACGGGATAATCGGTGACATCATCATCGGAATTGTCGGCGCTTTCATTGGAAACTGGTTGTTCGGCGAGCTGTCGATTACCAGTCCCTTTAGCGGCATGGGCGCGACGATCTTCACGGCATTCATAGGAGCCGTGGTTCTCCTTCTGGTTCTGAGACTCGTTCGCCGCTCGACCCGAACTGTTTGAGTCCCATCGGGGCGAGGCCGCGGATTTGAGCGCTGTCGAAGCGCTCCTCGCCGGGCTGGTCGATTACGCGGGACTATTTCCTCCCGCGAGCCAGGACATGCGGTCCTCGCTCGAGAGCTACGCCTCGTATCTCAACAGCGCCGACCGCCCCGCGATCGCCAGATTCATAGTACCGCTCTCGCGCCTGAGCGAGCTGGAGGAAACCGGAAACGATCTTCTGCCACGGGGCACCGGCTCGGAGCCCTGGAAGCTGAGTGTCCTCGTGAGCGGCGAGCCTCGGTTGGCAGGCGCACAGATCCTCGAGTTCAACGAGCATCACGATGCCGGCTCCGATGGACACGCTTTGATTGACGTCGTCGAGCTCAAGGCCACGAGCGCGCGGGAAATCGAGGAGCATCGATCGCTGCTCCCGCGGTTCGTCACGCCGTATTTCGAGATTTCGACCAGCCACGACGTTGCGCCGTTGACCCGAGCGATCGCGGCAGTCGGAGCGCGCGCGAAAATTCGCACCGGCGGCGTTACGGCTGATGCGTTTCCCGCAGCGTCTGAGATTCTCGACTTTATGACCGCGGCCAGACGCGACTCCGTTGCCTTCAAGGCGACGGCCGGATTGCACCATCCCGTGCGCGGATCGTATCCGCTGACCTATGCGACGGACAGCCCGCGCGGAACGATGTACGGGTTCTTGAACCTGTTCCTCGCGGCGACGATTCTGTATTGCCGCTCCGATGCAAACGTGGCGCTTTCCGTCCTTGAAGAGAGCGATACCTCAGCGTTCACCTTCAGAGAGGACGGAATCTCGTGGCGCGACACTACAATGGACGGCTCTCAGATCCGCGCCGCCAGATCTCAATTCGCGATCTCGTTTGGCTCGTGCTCCTTCCGGGAGCCTGTCGACGAGCTCCGCGAGCTTGCTGGAAATCCAATACTTAAAACAACGTGAACAAGACCCACAATCCAGCGCTTACTTCGTGGATCGGCGCGGCGAACGCTGCCGACGCCGACTTCCCGATTCAAAATCTTCCGTTCGGTGTTTTCTCTCGCAAAGGCGACACCGAGCGACGCGTCGGCGTTGCGATCGGAGACCAGATCGTCGACGTGGGCGAATCGCTCAGCGCAAACCTGTGGACCGAAGAGGCGCGCGAGATCGCTCGCTACTGTGATCGTCCCGACATGCGCGACCTGATGCGCGCGCCAAGGGAATCATTGTCCTTGTTCCGCGCGCGATTGAGCGAGCTGCTGTCCGGTGAGCCCGGCGACGACAGCGCGATAAACCCACTGCCTCCGGGCGCTCTCGTCCCCATGTCTGAAGCGGTCATGCTTCCGCCGATCGAGATTGGAGACTACACGGACTTCTACGCTTCCATCTATCACGCCACGAACGTTGGCCGACTCTTCCGGCCGGACAGTCCGCTGCTTCCAAACTATAAGTATGTGCCCATTGGCTATCACGGCCGAGCCTCGTCGATCGTTCTCGGCGGCGGCGACGTCCGGCGTCCGAACGGGCAGAGTCAACCGGTCGGCTCGTCTGCTCCGTCCTTTGGCCCGTCGCAGATGCTCGATTACGAGGCGGAGATTGGCTTCTTCGTCGGGAAGGGCAACGATTTGGGTGACTCGATCGAAATCCACGACGCGGAAGAGCACATCTTCGGCGTGTGTCTCGTCAACGATTGGTCCGCGAGGGACATCCAGTCGTGGGAATACCAGCCGCTCGGACCGTTTCTCTCCAAGAATTTTGCAACGAGTATCTCGCCCTGGATCGTGACGTGGGAGGCGCTCGAGCCATTCAGGGTGCCAGCGTTTTTCCGGCCGCCCGGCGATCCGCGTCCGCTTGACTATCTGTTCTCGGATCGAAACCAGAACGAGGGTGGAATCGATCTCACCATCGAGGTCTACATACGATCGATGCTGATGAAAGAGGGACACATGCGTCCGACGCGGCTGAGCGCCGCATCACTGGCCGAGATGTATTGGACCGCAGCTCAAATGCTCACGCACCACGCGAGCAACGGCTGCAACCTCAGGACCGGTGACCTCTTCGCGAGCGGCACCATTTCAGGACCAGAGTCCGGATCGCAGGGATGCATGCTCGAGCTCACGCGACGTGGTGCCGAGCCGATAACGCTCCCCACCGGTGAGGAGAGAAAGTTTCTCCACGACGGCGACGAGATAATCATGCGCGGATTTCTTCAGCGCGACGGCGCGGCCCGCATCGGCCTCGGCGAATGCTCTGGCCTTATAGTCGCATCTCACGGCCGATAACAGCCAACCAAAATCGATGTCAGGACAAACAAAGGCTCGCGAGCCGTTATACGTCGTACGCAGCTCCCACATCCACGGCAGGGGAGTTTTCGCTGCGCGGTACATCCGAAAGGGAACTCGGATCCTCGAGTACATGGGAGAGCGAATCGACAACGACGAAGCGGATCGCAGATACGACGACTCAAAGATGAGGCGTCATCACACTTTTCTCTTTACGCTCGACAAGAAAACCGTGATCGACGGAGCGCCCGCGGTCGGCGGAGGGGACGCGAGCTTCATCAATCACTCGTGCGATCCGAACTGCGAGGCGGTTATCACCGGCAAGAAGATCTTCATTCACGCCCGGCGCGGGATCGAGCCGGGTGCCGAGCTCGCATACGATTACCAGTACGAGCGCACGGGCCGGAACGACAAAAAGCTGGAGAAGTTCTACGTTTGTCGGTGCGGCGCTCCGACCTGTCGTGGAACCATCATGAAGCCCGCGAATAAGAGGAGAAGCGTTCCTGCGCGCGGAAAGAGAACATCCCGGCCTCGGAGAAGGCGCCGCAATAGCGTCTCATGACCGATGGGTCTGGACTTGGCGCGCGCAGACCTTTTATTCAACCCTGAACTCTTTTTGGAGCATCCTACATGCGTCTCGTCCATCGCGCGCTCGCCTTGACCTTCGCGCTCGCGACCTCGGCGGCGGCACAAACGTCGGCCGTCCCGATGCAAACCAAGCCCCTCGATCCGGCTAATCTCGACCGATCGGTGTCGGCTTGTACCGATTTTTACCAATTCGCAAACGGTGGCTGGGTGAAGACCCATCCGATTCCGGCGGCGTACTCGAGCTGGGGCAGCTTCAACGAGCTGCAGGAAAACAATCAGGCCAACCTGACGACCATCTTGCGTGCCGCGGCCGCGAACGGAAACACGCAGGCAAACGCCGACCTTAAGAAGCTCTCGGTTTATTACTCCACCTGCATGGATTCTGCGGCAGCGGAACGTGCTGGTGCGCAGCCGCTCCGGCCGGAGCTCTCGCGGACTGCAGCTCTGAAAAATCGCTCGCAGGTCGAGGGCGAAATCGCTCGTCTGCAGTCGATGGGGCTTGGTGCGGTGTTCGGATTTGGTGCGCAGCAGGACGCCAAGAACAGCACTTCAGTGATTGCGGGTATCAGTCAGGGCGGTCTCTCGCTGCCCGACCGCGACTACTATTTGAATCCCGCGCAGCGCTACGCCGATATCCGGTCCAAGTACCAGGAACACGTGGCGAAGATGTTCGAGCTGGCGGGAGAAAGCTCTGCGCAGGCTTCGACGGATGCGCAAAGAGTAGTTTCGCTGGAGACCGCGCTTGCAAGGCCGGCCAAGACCCGTGTTGAGCTTCGCGACCCGAATGCCAACTACAATAAGATGACGGCGGCCCAGCTCGAGCAGGCGGCACCCGGCTTCAACTGGCCGAGGTTCTTCGCTGATGAGGGTCGCTCGGATATCTCGACGATCAATGTGCAGAATCCGGTGTTCCTCAAGGCTGTGGACAGCCTGCTGACATCAGCGCCGGTCGACGATTGGAAGGCTTACCTGCGTTGGCACGTCATCGACGCTGCGGCACCGAACCTGAGCTCCGCGTTCGTGAACGAAGATTTCCGCTTCGGAAGCACCCTCAGCGGCGCGAAAGAGCTGCTGCCGCGTGTCAAGCGGTGCACCCGCGCCACCGACTTCGGACTTCGCGACGCACTCGGTCAGGCGTATGTCGCGCAATATTTCACGCCGCAGGCGAAACAGCGGGCGCTGGAGATGGTCCGCAACCTCGAGTCTGTGTTCCACGATCGCATCGAGAAGCTCGGATGGATGAGCGACACGACCAAGGCGATGGCTGAGACGAAGCTGGCTGCGTTCACGAACAAGATCGGCTATCCGGACAAGTGGCGTGATTACTCCACGCTCACCATCAAGCAGGGCCCGTTCATCGACAACGTTCTCGCTGTTCGTCACTACGAGCGTCATCGAAACATGGCCCGGATCGGCCAGCCAGTCGACCGCACCGAATGGGGTATGACACCGTCGACTGTAAATGCCTACTACAATCCGCTGATGAACGAGATCGTGTTCCCGGCGGGAATCCTGCAGCCTCCTTTCTTCGACCCGAACGCGGACGATGCTGTTAACTACGGCGGAATGGGCGCGGTCATCGGCCACGAGATGACGCACGGGTTCGACGACCAGGGCGCGCAGTTTGACGCGCAGGGAAACCTGAAGAACTGGTGGTCGTCAGCCGACCTGGAAAAATTCAAGCACGGCACGGGCCTCGTAGCATCGCAGTACGATGCGTACACGGTACTCGACAGCCTGCACGTGAATGGCAAGCTCACCTTGGGCGAAAACCTCGCCGACCTGGGCGGGTTGTCGATTGCGTACGCGGCGCTCGAGAAAGCTCTGGCTCAGAAGGGCAGGCCGGGCAATATCGATGGCTTCACGCCGGAGCAGCGGTTCTTCCTTGCCTGGGCGCAAATCTGGAGAGGAAACATGACTCCGGAGGCGACGCGTCTTCGTATCAACACCGACCCGCATTCGCCTGGCGAATGGAGGACGAACGGCCCACTCTCCAACCTGCCGCAGTTCGCCGCGGCGTTTGGATGCAAGCCTGGTGATGCGATGGTGCGACCAGATTCCGTGAGACCAGTTATCTGGTAAAGCCACCGCAGCTCCGAGCTTCATGAAACATCAGGAAAGACTTTGCATGGTAGAGGGGGATCGGCTCAGCCGATCCCCCTTTCTTTGATCCGTCACTAAGTTGCAGTCATGACTGCCCGCAGCTTCTTCTACAAGGAGACGGAAGGGATTCGTGTGACTGTGCGGCCCGTTTACCTTCGCGATCACTCGGAGCCCTCGCAGAGTCACTACGTTTTCGCTTATTTCGTGCGGATAGAAAATGTCGGACAAATGGCGGCGCAGCTCCTCACTCGCAGGTGGCTGATTCATGATTCTGTCGGCGATGGTCTTGACACGGAAGTGATCGGAGAGGGAGTCGTTGGGGAGCAGCCGACAATCATGCCCGGCGGGGTCCACGAATATCAGAGCTTCTGCATCCTCAAGTCGGGAGAAGGATGGATGGAGGGTCACTACGGTCTGCTGCGGCAGGACGGAACATCGTTCGAGGCGGCAATACCGCGGTTCACCCTGAGTGCGAGCGAGTCGACGAGCCTGCCATCCTAAACCGCGCACGACGTTTGCTTTCTTTCCGGCCGTGAGCCGCATCTACGATATCTCGGTACCGATCCGCACAGGCGGTCTCGTGTACCCTGGCAACCCCGAGATCGAGGTCGCGCTCCAGCAAGCGGTCGCGCGTGGAGCCGGTGCCAACGTTTCTTTCATCCGGTTCGGCTCGCACACGGGAACTCACGCCGATGCAGCTCGTCATTTCTTCGACGACGGTCAAACCGTAGACAGGATTCCACTCGAGAAACTGATCGGACCCGCGCTCGTGATTCGCTTTCGGGACGAGTTGATGGCGATCGGTGCCGCGGACTTGCGAGAGCACGACTTTGGCGGACACACGAGAGTTCTTCTCCACACCAGGAACTCCGCGATGTTGTCGCGACCTGATTTCGCGAAGGATTACACGTATCTCGCGCCTGACGGAGCGGAGTATCTGGTCGAGCAGGGCATCGAGCTCGTCGGCATCGACTACCTCTCGATCGAGCAGTTTCACTCGGGTCACCATCTCACGCACCGGACTTTGCTGGAGAAATCCGTCGTGATTCTGGAAGGGCTCGACCTCTCGATACCAGAGCCGGGCGTGTACCAGCTCATTTGCCTGCCGCTCCGGATCGAGGGTTGCGATGGCGCTCCGGCGCGGGCTGTGCTTATCAATTGACTGAGATCCGGCACATTTTCTTCGACGTCGGTGGCGTGCTCGGCACCGATGGGTGGGACCGCGAAGAGCGCGCGCGCGCGACCGAGCGCTTTGGGCTGGATGCGAAAGAGTTTCAGTGCCGGCACGAGGAGATAGTCAGCGCCTGGGAGGAAGGACGCATCACGATCGAGGAATACCTGGACAATGCGGTCTTTTACGAGCGGCGGAATTTCTCGCGTCAGGAATTCGTGGAATTCATGTATTCCCAGAGCATTCCGGATTCGGACACCGTGCGAATCGCACGCGAGCTCACCGCGCATCAACGGTATACGCTCATGACTCTCAACAACGAGTCTGACGAATTGAACCGCTATCGCATTCGCGCATTCGGCATCTCTGAGATCTTCGAGGCTTTTCTTTCCTCCTGCTGGCTCGGAGTCCGCAAGCCGATGCAGCGATTCTACGAGAGCGCGATTGGAATCGCCCAGGCGGATCCACAGACGTCGCTCTTCATCGACGACCGTCAGCAAAATCTCAATCCTGCTCGCAATCTCGGAATGAAAGTCGTTCTCTTTCAGTCGGCCTCACAACTGCGTTCCGATCTGGGGCGAATCCTCGGTCACGAATTTTCCGGAGCATAGCAATGCGCTTGGCGATGATCGGTCTCGGCCGCATGGGCGGCAACATGTCTGAGCGATTGATGAAAGGCGGACACGAAGTCGTCGTGTACGATCGGAGCGCGGACGCGGTGCAGCGCATCGTCTCGCTCGGCGCTGTCGGGGCGGCGAGCACGAACGAGGTTACCTCCAAGCTCAAGCCGGCGCGCATCGTGTGGATCATGGTCCCGGCCGGCCGTCCGGTAGACGACACCATAGCCTCGCTGCTGCCCGGCCTTGCCAAGGGTGACGTGATTATCGATGGAGGCAACTCGAACTTCCACGACTCGTTGCGTCGGGCGCAGGAGCTCCAGCCGAAGGGAATTCATTTTGTGGACGCGGGCACGAGCGGCGGAATCTGGGGCCTTGCAAACGGCTACTGTCTCATGATCGGCGCGTCGCCGGAGGCGTTCAAGCTTTGCGAGCCGATCTTCAAGACGCTCGCGCCTCCTGATGGCTACGCTCACATGGGACCACCTGGATCCGGCCACTACGTCAAGATGATTCACAACGGAATCGAATACGGCATGCTCCAGGCTTACGCCGAGGGCTACGAGATTCTGCACGCGTCGACGGAATTCAAGCTCGATCTTCACAAAATCGCCGCCGTCTGGAACCATGGAAGCGTAGTGCGTTCGTGGCTCAACGAGCTGGCCGAAACGGCCTTCGAGAAGGATGGAGATCTCAAAGACCTTCGCGGATACATCGAGGACTCAGGAGAAGGGCGCTGGACCGTGCAGGAGGCTATCGATCTAAACGTGCCGGCGCCTGTCATCACGCTGTCGCTGCTTACCAGGCTGAGATCGCGCCAATCCGATTCTTTCTCCGCAAAGGTGATTGCCGCGCTGCGAAACGAATTCGGCGGCCACGCGGTAAAGAAATCATGAAGGCAACGCGCGCTGTCCCCCTGATGCGAGCTCCACGTCCACGCGGAAGCCGCGACAGAGCCGATCCCTGCACGATGATCATCTTCGGTGGTGCGGGCGACCTCACGAAGCGAAAGCTGATTCCGGCGATCTACTATCTGGCGCAGCAGAAGCTCCTACCGGAGAACTTCGCGCTACTCGCGGTCGCCCGCGATGCGAACAATGATGAGGGCTATCGCGCTCTTATGCGCAAGGCGATGGACGAGTCGGACGAAATCCACAAGGTCGACGACAACGTCTGGCAATGGCTTTGCGAGCGGACATTCTACGCCAGCGGCGACTTCAGTCGCGACGATGCCTACGGCTCGATCACTCAGCGACTTCAGGAAATCGAGTCCCGATCCGCTGAGCAGGAGCGGAACAGACTCTTTTATCTCGCGATTCCTCCGAGCGTGTTCGAGACGACACTCAAGCATCTGTGCGGGAGTAAGCTCGCGCAGCGGACTCACTCGTACGAGGAGCGTCCGTGGTATCGGGTGGTGATCGAGAAGCCGTTCGGTCGCGATCTCGAGTCGGCGAAAACTCTCAACCGCCTCGTCCTCGACGAGTTCGGCGAGCACCAGATCTATCGCATCGATCACTACCTGGGCAAAGAGAGCGTGCAGAATCTCCTCGTCTTCCGCTTCGCGAATTCGATTTTCGAGCCCCTCTGGAATCGCAATTACGTGGCGCACATCCAGATCACCGCTGCTGAATCCGTCGGTGTCGAGGGGCGCGGGAAGTACTACGAGGAGGCCGGCGTCCTCCGCGACATGTTCCAGAATCACTTGCTGCAGCTGCTCACGCTCGCTGCGATGGAGCCTCCGAGCTCTTTCACCGCGGACTCCGTCCGCGACGAGAAGGTCAAGGTCCTTCATTCGGTGCGTCCGCTGATTCAGCACTGCGAGCCGGCCGTGGTGCGCGCGCAGTACGCGGGCGGAACTGTCGATGGCAAGACGGTTCCTGGTTATCGCCAGGAACCCGACGTCCCGCCCAACTCCACGACGCCCACTTTCGCCGCTATGCGAGTGTCCATCGACAACTGGCGCTGGACCGGAGTTCCATTCTATCTGCGCTCAGGGAAGCGCATGGAAAAGCGAATTTCAGAGATCGCGGTTCAGTTCAAGTCTCCGCCGTTTCTGCTCTTCGGTCAGAAGGCCGTCGAAGAAATGGCTCCCAGCCTGTTGACTTTGCGCGTTCAGCCTGACGAAGGGATCTCGCTGCGGTTCCAGGTCAAGACGCCCGGGGCAATGCACGAGCTTACACCCGGACTGGAGATCACTCCCGTCGACATGGACTTCACCTACGCGGAGGCCTTCGGAAACGAGGCGCATCCCGCGTACGAGACGCTGCTGCTCGATTGCATGATCGGCGACCCCACGTTGTTCACGCGCAGTGATGAAGTGGAAATGGCATGGGAGATCATCGATCCAGTGCTGGACTACTGGGACAAACACCCTGACACGCCTTTGCCTACTTATCCGGCCGGCAGCTGGGGCCCGAAAGAGGCGGACAAGCTGCTCGACGGAGACCACACACGTTGGCGATAGCTCCGCTAATGATTCCGCTACTCGCCCTCGTCGTCTCCTCGAGTGCCTGTCAGGATTCGCACCCAACACGAAAAGATTCAACCGCTGTTCTCGCGGGCGACACTACGCGTCACGTCGTCTCACCGGAGGATCGCAATCTTGTGTTTCGCGCGCGCGAGCTCGATCGGGCAGACAGTCTGGACCAGGCCCGCGCAGCGTATGAGGAAGCAGCGACGAAGCTGCCGCAGATATCCGACTGGCTCTATTTGCGTGCGGCCGGTGTTACCCCGGACAGCGCGGCGAGAGCGACGTACTTCTCCAAGGTTCGCACGGCGGTGGCGAGAGATCGAATCCAATGGACAGACGCGATTGCGCGAGAGCGCACCCACGATATAGCCGGAGCGATCAGGGTTTATTCCGCGCTGGGCTCGCAGCTGGACGCGCTGCGGCTCAGAGTTTCGCCGCCAGCCGACGACGCATCCAAGGCGGCTGCACGCACCCAGCTCGTCTCATACATATCGACGTCCAACAATTCCGCGAACACGCGAGATGCCATCGCCCTGTTCGACAAAGTCTTTACGACTGCCACGCCGGCCGAAGAGCTCGCCATCGGGCGCGCGGCTGCGAAGTCGGGACTTCCGGATCGCGCAGCCGCAGGATATTCGAAAGCCATCGGTGCCGGGCTCGGTGATGTAAACGACACGTTCTCTTACGCATCGATACTCTACCGGCTGAGACGGTATGCCGATGCGGCCGCGCGCTTCGACAAGGTGCGAGCTCCGCCCAAGCTCGCGGCAGCCGCGAGATATCAGCAAGCGCGCGCGCAGATCGCGATGGGAAACATCGCGGAAGGTCGCGCGACTCTTCGTGCTATCACGACGGCATTCCCAACGGATACAAGCTCTGCGTCCGCACTGCTTCTCCTAGCCGATCTGGCAACGGATGAGAATCGGGACCAGGATGCGCGGGATGCGTTCCTGGCGCTTCTCAAACGCTTCCCAAGGGGCAGACAGGCGGCGAGCGCGCGCTTCAGAGCGGGAATGATCTCCTATATCCAGGGCGACAAGCGAGGGGCCGCAGCGGAGTTCGATTCTCTCATCGCCCGCGACTCGAACAGCACCGAGGCGCTTGCGGCCGGCTACTGGGCCGGAAGGTCGTACTCTCTACTGGGGGACAAGAAAAAGAGCGTGGCGCGGTGGCGCTGGGTGGTGAAAGAGGATCCTTTGAGCTACTACGCCGTAATGGCGGCCAAGCGCCTGGACACGACGCTCGTTGCGCGCGAGCGCTCGCCCGCCAGTTACCCGCGAGTTCCGTCAGTCGACAGTGCAACCGAACGAGTGACCGCGTTGAAGGATCTCGGGATGGATGTCGAGGCGGACTTCGAGGACGACAAGCTCTTTCACGACGCATTGTCAAATCCAGCGCTCGTAGTTCCGACGGCGATCGTTCTCGCGGGCGGTGATCAGGCGTCGCGCTCCATCGCCCTCGGCAAGCGCGCGCTCGACGACGCTGGCCACACCCCGGACAACTACCGGCTTTACTTTCCTGTGCTCGAGCGCGACACGCTTATTGCGAGCTCACGCGAAAACGGCCTCGATCCAATACTCGTCGCGGCGCTGATACGGCAGGAATCGAATTTCAATCCTCAGGCTACCTCGCCGGTCGGCGCACGGGGGCTGATGCAGGTGATGCCGGACGTCGGAAAATCGCTCGCCGGCGCCAAAGGGATCTCCCCATGGAATCCTGACATGCTCTACGACGCCGCCACCAACATCAAACTCGGCACCGCGCATCTGGCGACGCTCGTCCACAAATATCCGGAGGTTGTAAGGGCGCTCGCGGCGTACAATGCCGGCGAATCACGGGTCCAGAAGTGGTCCACCAAAACCGGCGCTTCGGATCCTGAGGTTTTTACGGAGCGAATCCCGTTTGTCGAGACCAGGGATTATGTCCGGACGATCCTGCGCAATCGCGCGTACTACCAGGCTCTGTATCCCTGGTAGCTGGTTAGAGCTCCCGATTCTCTGCTTCTGAATCGGACCTAGCGGGCGCCGTACTCGAGCCCGACGCCGAGCGAGCCTTCCGCCGCTTGAGCCAATCGACCAGCCAACTCAGTGGAATGCCCGTCAGGAGCGGAGTCAGAAACATTCCCAGCAACGAGTTCAGCCAGATGAGCGCGAGATAGAAGCCTATCAGCCCGAGCGAAACCCAAAGCGTACCAAGCGGACCGTGCGTTTCCAAGCGAAACTCCGTGGGGAATGGGTAAATTAAAAGTATCATGACAGTCACGGCGGTTGAAGCGTCGGGAGTGGAAAGCGCGGTCAATGAAGCGCTCGCAAGTTGTTCGCACTCCGTCCTCGCCGTTTCCGGTGGTCTCGACTCAATGGTCCTTCTCACCGCCGCTTCCCAGCTCTCTCCCCGCGCTCGTCGAGGCGTCATGGTGGCGACCTTCGATCATGGAACTGGCAGAGCGGCCGGCAGAGCCGCGGCGCTCGTGGCGCGCTATTCCTTTCGATGCGGATTTCTATGCGTCACCGGGCGAGCATCGACGATTGGTACGCGGGAAGAGGAGTGGAGGCGCAGCCGCTGGGAGTTCCTCAGGCAGGTTGCCGAGAAGCGTCGCGCTAGCGTGGTGACAGCCCACACGCGCGATGACCAGATCGAGACCGTATTCATGCGCATCTTGCGCGACGCCGGGCCCAGGGGTCTCGCCGGCCTTTATGCTGAGTCCGAGGTTGTGCGTCCTTTTCTCAATCTCGGCCGGCCGGCTCTCGCTGACTACGCGGAGCGCCATCGCGTGCCGTTCGTACAAGACCCCAGCAACTACGACAGAAAGCACCTCCGCAACCGGGTTCGCCTCGACATTCTTCCGTCGATCCTTCGGCGCAACCCTGGTTTTTGCGAGGAGCTTTTGACTCTGGCGCGCGAATCGGCCGATTGGCGCCGCTCGCTCGAGGACCTTGCCAACAACGTCATTTCGGCGTCGCCCCAGGGCGATGAGCTTCGCATCAACCGATCGAGCCTCGACGGTTACGACGCCGAGTCCCTGCGCGTGCTATGGCCGGCGATCGCGGCGCGCGCCAGCGTGGTGATGGACCGTCGCGGAACTCACCGCGCCGCAGAGTTTACTATCAAGGGAACTACTGGTGGCTCAATTCAGCTCTCCGGAGGAGTCGAGATCGTGATGCGACGCGACCACATGTTGCTCCGTCGTTGGCGGACACCGGATTGGGCTTCCGGAAAACCGACCGAGATGAACGCGTGACGAGCATCGCCTCCCCGACCCGACGCGCACAGGATCCGAGACTCTCCGGTAGAGCCGTTAGACGGATCGCTTTTGATGAGGCGGCCATCGCGAAGCGAGTATCCGAGCTCGGCAGCGAGATCACCGCGGCCTATCCAAATGGGGAGCTGCTGGTGCTTGGTTTGCTCAAAGGAAGCTTCATCTTTCTCAGCGACCTGGTGCGACAAATAGCGCGGCCCCTGCAGGTCGATTTCCTGGTGGCCTCGAGTTACGGAGAGGGAATGGTTTCGAGCGGCTCCGTTAATTTGGTGTATGACCCGGAAACGCGGCTGGAGGGCAAAGACATCCTTCTGGTGGAGGATATCATCGATTCCGGCCGGACACTCAATCGTCTGATGTCTATACTGAAGGAACGGGAGCCGCGGTCACTCGAGATTTGTGCGCTGCTCCATAAGCGGATCGCCGAAGGTTTGCAGTACAATGCCAGGTTCGTTGGTTTTGATGCTCCTAACGAGTTTCTGGTTGGGTATGGGTTGGATCACGCGGAGAACTTCCGCCACTTGCCGTATATAGCGAGCTTGCAGTAATGCCGATACAAATGCCGAATAAGACGCCAAAGAAGCCAACGAACTGGAGCAAGCTGTCGAAGCAGCTCTCGTTCTGGGTTTTTGTCATACTTGTTCCCGTCGCGATCATCCAGTTTTCCGGGAAGGGGTCCGACGCCACGCCCGAGATCTCCTACAGCCAGTACGATCAGGAGCTCCAGAGGAACAACGTCGACAAAGTGACGATTCAGGCGGGTCGTCTTCTCACCGGGGAGTTCAAGAACAAAGTCGCCGTAAAGGGTCACTACGTTCAGAAGTTCAAGTCGCTCTTGCCGACCGAGAACTCGAGCGACGAAGTTGCGCGCCTGCGGGACCACGGTGTGCAGATCCAGGCAGAGGATGCCCGTCCGTCGTTCACGACGATCCTGATCAGTCTCTTCCCGTATCTCCTGATCTTCGGAATCTGGTTCTTCCTGTTCAGATCGATGCAGGCAGGGGGCGCTAAGGCATTCAGCTTCGGAAAATCCAAAGCGAAGCTCCTCACCGGCGACACACCCAAGGTGACGTTTGATGACGTCGCGGGCGCCGACGAAGCGAAGGTCGAGCTTCAGGAGATCATCGAGTTCCTCAAGGACCCGCAGAAGTTCACCAAGCTTGGTGGCAGACTGCCCAAGGGCGCGCTGCTTGTCGGACCTCCAGGGACCGGTAAGACGCTGCTTGCGCGTGCGGTCGCCGGAGAAGCCGGCCGGCCATTTTTCTCGATGTCCGGCTCGGACTTTGTCGAGATGTTCGTCGGTGTGGGCGCGAGCCGAGTTCGTGATCTGTTCGAGCAGGGAAAAGCTCATGCTCCATGCATCATCTTCATCGACGAGATCGACGCAGTCGGACGTCACCGTGGCGCAGGCCTCGGCGGCGGTCATGACGAGCGAGAGCAGACGCTCAATCAGCTGCTGGTCGAGATGGACGGATTCGAGTCCAACGACGGCGTGATTCTTATCGCGGCCACGAATAGACCCGATGTTCTCGACCCGGCGCTCATGCGTCCTGGTCGCTTCGACAGGCAGATCGTCGTCGATTCGCCAGATCTTCGTGGCCGCGAGGGAATTCTCCGCGTGCACATCCGGAACAAGCCGATTGCTGACGACGTCGACGTCACGACGCTCGCACGCGGAACTCCGGGAATGGCGGGAGCGGATCTCGCGAACCTCGTGAACGAAGGTGCACTGCTCGCCGCCCGGCGCAATCACGAGAAGGTCTACATGGCCGATCTCGAGGACGCCAAAGACAAGGTGATGATGGGCGCCGAGCGTAAATCGATGGTCATGAAGGACGAGGAGCGGAAGCTCACGGCGTACCACGAAAGTGGTCACGCAATCTGCGCCATCAAGGTGAAGGGCAACGATCCTCTGCACAAAGTCACGATCGTTCCGCGCGGTCGCACGCTCGGCGTCGCGTGGACGCTGCCGGAAGACGATCGCGTATCGGTGACGCGCGAGCAGCTCGAGGCAAATCTGGTCAAGGCGTATGGTGGGCGCGTCGCGGAGGAGCTGGTGTTCGGTCGTGACCGCGTGACGACTGGCGCAGCGAGCGACATCCAGCAGGCGACCGGTCTTGCACGCCGATATGTCTCTCAGTGGGGACTCTCGGACGAGATCGGACCGATACTAGTCGGCGACAACGAGCAGGAGCTTTTTCTCGGGCGAGAGCTTCAAACGCGCCGCGAAGTTTCAGAGCGCACCGCACAGCTCGTCGATTCAGAGGTGTCCCGCGTGATCAAGGAGGCTTACTCGAGAGCCACTCAGGTGCTCCAGGAGAATATGGAGCTGCTGCACACGGTCGCGGCAGCTTTGCTCGATCGGGAGACACTCACTGGCGACGAAGTTGCGGCGCTCGCGCGCGGGGAGATTCTGCCTCCACGCCCTGTGAGTCCGCCGCCTTCAGCGCCCGCTCTTACGACGCCGGTAATGCATCCCAAGCCGTCCAAGCCGCCTCTATTCGGAGGTCCGGAGGTAGCACCGGCGTGAGTTTCTCCTGGCCGTCCAAATCGCAGCGGCCAAACATCTTCGGAATCCTCAACGTTACCCC
>JBOHTB010000065.1:0-29260 GCA_050733435.1 Gemmatimonadaceae bacterium
TTACGACAGGCCGGGAGCAGGACACGACACAGAAGTCGATTGGATTCTACGTTCAACAGCAGGCGGCGTGGCGAGATCGGCTCTTTCTCACCGGCGCGGTTCGCGTCGACAACAATTCAGCGTTCGGTTCTCGGCTGAATCGCGTCTTCTATCCGAAGGCATCGCTGTCGTGGGTAGTCTCCGAGGAGCCGTTCTTCCATTTGCCCGCGGTCGACGAGCTGCGCCTGCGTTTCGCATGGGGTCAGGCCGGCAACTCGCCTGGTCCGTTCGACGCTGTACGTTCGTATACGACCTCGGTCGTCACTGGACCGACGGGAACTTCTTCAGCGCTGCGGTATGGCTCCGTCGGCAACCCGAATCTGAAGCCGGAGCGCGGCAACGAAGTCGAGACAGGATTCGAGAGCGCGCTTGCGGGTGGGCGGCTCACATTTGATGTGACGTACTACAACAAAACCACGCACGACGCTCTTCTGCCCGTCGCAGTCCCACCCTCGACTGGCTTTGCCGGTACCCAGCTGCAGAACCTCGGCACGATCTCGAACAGTGGATTTGAAGTGGTTGTGACTGGTACGCCAGTGCGGCGCACACCTTTCACCATGGAGACGACCCTCACGCTCTCGACGAACCACAACAAGCTCGTTTCGTTCGGGGACGATCGCGCGCCGATTGTCTTCGGTGACTACGCGCCCGTGCAGCGCTATCAGGAAGGTTACCCGTTGGCCGGTTACTGGGCGCAGCGCGTTCAGTATGACGCCAACGGGAATCTCGTGAAGAACGCCGCCGGCCAGCCGATCCTCGATCCAAACAGCGTGTACATGGGCCCATCCGTCCCGACCCGAGAGGTCGGCTTCTCGAACGACTTCATCTTCTTCGAAAAGCTGCGCCTGCACAGCCTGTTCGACTACAAAGGCGGCGACTACATGTTCAACGTCAAGGATTGGCGGCGTGATCGCGCCGGTCTATCCTGGGCGACAGTGAATCCGGCCGCCGATCCCGACGAAGTGCTGGCGAGAGAGTTCGCGTCCGAGAATTACTTCGACATCCAGAAGGCGGACTTCGTGAAGCTGCGGGATCTGTCACTGAGCTATGATCTTCCGCCGGCGATGGTAGCAAGGTTCGCGGACCACGCCACGCTGATGTTGGCGGGACATAACCTGCGAACGTGGACCAAATACGGCGGCGCGGATCCCGAGCTGAATTTCAACGGCGGCATCTCGACTTTCAATCGCAATGATTCGTGGACGGTGCCTCCGACACGCAGTTACACGTTCTCGGTCGCGGTGGGGTTCTGATGAATAACCAACGGAATTTGCCCAATGCGGCCGCCGGGAAGTCCCTTCGCGGAATCATCGGCTTTGCTACGCTGGTGATCGCGATGGGAGCGTGCAACGACGTTCTTTCAGTCCAGAATCCGGGAGCCATCCAGGAAGGACAGCTCACGGATCCCGCGTTGATCCAGCTTATCGTGAACGGCGCTGTCGGAGAGTTTCAGTACGCGTACGGTCAGTACGCGCAATGGTCGGCGGTTTTATCGGATGAAGCCTTTACCGACCACACGAATGTGGACGTTCGCGACTTCTCGGAACACAACTTCGGGGACCTGAACACCATCAACTCGACGACGTACGAGTACGTGCAGCGAGCGCGGCAGTCCGCGGACGATGCGGCAGATCGGCTCAAGAAATTGATCGGCGCTACCGCAGGCTCTGATCTCAACGTCGCGCAGGTGCTCGCTTATGGAGGCTACTCGTACGTGCTCCTCGGCGAAGGGTGGTGCGAGTCACCCGTGAACCTGAGTGCCCCCATTTCGTCCGATTCGCTGCTGCGGCTCGCGATCGTGCGATTCGATGAAGCGATCACGGTTGCAACCGCGGGGAAATCGGGAACCAACGCTGCAACGGCCCAGGATCTCATCTCGATGTCGCAAGTCGGCGCAGCGCGCGCGGCCCTCAAGCTGGGCGATCTGACGCTGGCGCGCACCTACGCATCGCAAGTGCCCGCCGGCTATGAAAAACTGGTCTATTACTCATCGAACACCGTCCGCGAAAACAATCCGCTCAACGCGCTGACGCATGCTTCCGGCGCATCACTGGGCATGTACCCGAAATTTCTCGGGCTCAACGATCCGCGAGTGCCGCAACCTGCAAGCTCTCAGCTTGGTCTGACCGGCGGCTCCATCTTCACTCCGCTCACGCCTTACATGTACACCGGCTGGGTAGCATCAGGAACGGCGCAACGAGTCGACGTCAACTTCGACATCAAGTTCGCGACGGCCCTCGAGGCACAATACGATCTGGCAGACGCAGACGGACCTATCCCGACCACGCTCGACTTCGTGAACCAGCGTCGCGCTGTCGGTGGAGAGGGCGCGGTCGCACTCACAGGAGCCGCGTTGATGGCAGAGCTCGCGGAACAGCGCGCGCGTGACTTTTACCTCACGGGTCAGAGGCTCGGCGACCTTCGCCGGTACGCGAAGGCAGGGAACGACATGTTTCCGACGGGAAAGTATCCGATTTTCAATGATTCTTACGGAACTCAGGAGTGCATGATCGTTCCATTGAGCGAAAAGGCGGGCAATCCGAATTACTAGTACTAACTCGCGCCGGGCTCCTGGCGTCTGGCTACCGAGTCAGAAGTTTGGCTACGGATGAGGCGGATGTTTCCGGATTCGACGGATTATTGTTTTTGGGGGGCGCCATTCCGGTATCGACGTGCACCGTGCTGTCATGGAGATGAACCAATCTGTAGAACTTCGCTATTGGGCCGAAGCGTAGCAGCAAACCGAGCTCGAGATCTGTTGCGCGCAGGTAGTTGTAAGGCTGCCTCGTAGCAAACCTCGGTAATTCCTGGGTCGATATTATTTCAAGCACGAGCTTGTTATCGACAATCATATCGAGCCTTTGCTCAGCTATTACGGATTCCCCGTAGAACATGGGTACAGCAACTTCGCGCGCGACTGAGTGTCCGCGCTCCCGGAGTTCCCTCTCAATGGCTTTCTGATACACATGCTCGAGAAAGCCGTAACCAAGGATGTTGTAAACATCGAAGACAGCCCCGATAACGGAACAACTAAGCTCCTTCTCGATCAAATCAACGGGAGACATGCACAAAAGCTGACGGAAACGAGCGAACAAAAAATCATCAAACTCGTTCGACGATCATCTTCGTGTGTCGTCGCATCCGTTAAATCCGTCCCAATCGGCTTCATCCGCAGCCACACTTCCGTCCCGGTAGCCAGACGTCAGGAGCCCCGCGCGATGAGAGAAGTGACGGGCCAATGGCCAGGGCTCCCATCTCCGAGTATATATTTTTGGATCCGACTCCTTCAGCATAGAGGTCCTCATGCGTAGCGTTTTCATCTCCACACTGCCAGTAGCGGCGCTTGTTCTCGTTGCTTGCAGCAGCAAAGCCCAGGTTGAAACCACTCGTCAGGTCGCGGGCGGAGGAGTGTCCGTCGCCGGCTGGACGGGAAGGATAGATGCAGGTGCGGCGCGTCGCGGCCAGACGCTCGCCAACGCGAAGCTCTCGTCCGAGGGAAATAGCCTCCACGTCACGACAGGGCCTGCGGTCGCGTACTGGAATCCAGCCAATACCGCGAGCGGCGACTACACCGTGAAAGCGACATTCACCGAACCCAAGTACATGAACCTCAACGATCATCCGCATCCTTACGGGATTTTCATCGGCGGAAATGATCTGGGCACGGACAATCAGACTTATCTCTACTGCGCCGCTTACGGGAACGGCAACTTCATCGTTCGTGGATTCGGACCCGCGCCTTTCCAGATGAATGGCCGCGAAGGTGAGGCGAACGCCGCGGTCCACAAGGCCGCCGGACCTGGATCTCCGGTTACCCAGAACATCGCGATGTCGGTCAAGGGAGACAATGTTTCGTGCGCCATCAACGGGACCGTCGTCGCGACTTACAAGAAATCCGATGTCGTTGGCGCGGGGAAACTGAAATCGACGAACGGCGTTTACGGAATCCGCTTCGCGCACAACACCGAGGGAACAGTCAGCGGGCTCACCGTCACCAAGCCCTAGCCCAGACTAGGTTTCCGGCTCCGGCTCTTCAACGATGACCCGGAGTCCGGGAACCGGTTTTCCTACGGCTCGTCCGGGGTCTCTGGCTCCGGTTCCTCTTTTCCGAAAGCAAACGGAAAAGCAAAGAAGCCGAATGACAGCACTCGCTCTCGGCGACGCTCTGCCTCGAGATTGAGTGAACGCGCTTTGAGTAGATCGTCGAGCGCGATTATGCCAAGGAGCTTCCGGTCGTCACCACGCGTGACGACCGGAAATCTCGTCAGACCGGTCGCCGCCATTCGGTGCACCACGTAGCGCAGCGGCTCGTCTGGATGCGCTACTGTCGGCGCCGACCGCAGTATCTGCTTCAGGTCGATCTGGGCGCCATCGGTCGTTTTCGCCAACAGTTGCTCGAGATCTCCGCGCGTCACGACACCGGTCAGCTGCGTCGAGCCGTCGAGAACCGGAAACAACCGCTGCACGGATTTCGTCGGGTCGAACCGAAGAGCGGTCACCACCTCTTCGCGCGGCATTTCCTCTGCGAGCGAGAAGATGTTCGACCGCATCACCTCTCGCGCGAACAGAATCTCCAGCGGATCCACCGCATATTCGCGACTGAGATGGTAGCCTCGGCGCGCAACCTTCTCGGTCAGGATCGATCTGCGAAGCGTTAGAACGGTGAAGCCGTGCGCGATCGTCACGGCAATCAATAACGGCAAGAGCATGTTGACATCGTGAGTCAGCTCGAGCGCGAACACGACGCCGGTGAACGGTGATCGCATCGTCCCGCCCAGGATCGCGCCCATACTCACGAGGGGCCAGAATCCGACACCCTCTGCCGGAAGAACCATCGCCTCGAGTCCCCCTAACGCGCCGCCCATCATGAGCAGCGGCGCGAGAACGCCGCCCGATGTCCCCGACCCCAGCGACACCGCCCAGATGATCGATTTGACTATGAGAACTGCCGCGATCAAATGCAGTCCAACATTTCCCTGCAGCAGACTTCCGATCGTGTCGTAGCCGACGCCGAGCGCCTGTGGCGAGATCAGTCCGCCAATTCCGATGACGAGTCCGCCGATGGGCGGCCACCACATCCAGTGGATCGGAAGGCGTTGGAACGCATCTTCGGACGCGTAGACGGCGAGAGTCAGGAGCATCGATAGCACGCCCGCGAGCAATCCTGCCAGAACACAGCCCGCCAGCCCCGTTGGTCCGATGAACGCGGCGTGCGGCGGAACAGGGAAAAGTGGTCCTATGCCGATGATGTAGCGCCGCGCCGCCGCCGCGGTTGCGCTCGCGAGTGCCACCGGTATCATGCTGCGCGGCTTCCACTCGAAAAGCAGCAGCTCCACCGCGAGAAGAACCGACGCCACGGGTGCGGCGAAGGTCGCCGACATGCCCGCCGCGGCGCCCGCCACGAGAAGCGTCTTTCGCTCCGCGCTCGTTAGGTGGAAGAACTGGGCGATCAGCGATCCGACCGCTCCTCCGGTCATGATGATCGGACCTTCCGCGCCAAACGGGCCGCCTGATCCGATCGAGATCGCGGAGGAAATGGGCTTGAGCACGGCGACGCGGGGCTCGATGCGGCTCCCGTTTATGAGAATCGCCTCGATCGCCTCGGGAATACCGTGTCCCCGTATGCGCTCCGATCCATAGCGAGCCATCAACCCGATGACGAGCGCTCCGATCACCGGAACCAGCACCTCGAAAATCCCGAGGTGGTTTCCAGCCGGAGAAACGAGCGCCGTGCTCCACCGCTGGAAGAAAAAGAGGTTGGTGAAGAGCCCGATGAGCCGCAGCAGCGCCAGTGCTACGTACGCGCCGATCACCCCAATGACGATCGCCATCACGCTGAGGGTGATGACGCGGGGCGTAGTGGTGAAGTCGCCGAGGTGGGAAAGATCGGCGGTTTTATTTTTTCGAGCGGGGTCGGTCACGTGTCAAACATTCTGAGCGGACAGGCCATGTTTGTCAACGACCGCGCCGGGCGCAATGACAACCGATCATTGCCCCACGATCGCGAGAATGTTTCCGTCGGGATCCTTGAACCACGCCGTCTTGAACTTCGCGGCAACGTGAACGTCGCCCTTGCGCGTGAGTCCGGGGAAATCGTAATGCTCGAAGGCCACCCCTTTCTTCTTCAGGTCGGCGACGACTTTCTCGACGCCGTCGACGTTCCACGTTGCGGCCGTCGCTTTGTTGGTTCCGGCAAACTGCGACTGGTAGACGAAGACACTCGACTTTCCACTTCGGTAGGAGACGACACCCTGTTCCTGACCAGGAGTCGGCCTGAGCCCCAGCGTTTGCTCATAGAATTTCCGGGCGGCGTCAATATTTCTTACCGCAACCGTAGCTACGGCTTCGAATTCAGCGAGCCCCGGGATCGTCTCGGTCCTCGACGGCTTTTCGTCTGCACGTGCGGTGGATTTTGGAGTGGTCGTCGTGCTGCTTGCCATACTGTCTCCCTGATCGGTGTCGTATTCATACTAAAACGCAAGAACACGCGCGCCAATGGGTCGACCCTTCCGTCAGGCCTGAGCTCGGCCGATATCGACGGCGATGTTTCGCCAGCGACCCTGATTGAAGCGGAGGACGCTCAGCGCGCAGCGCGTCACGTGCCCGATGAGAATCGCGATCCAGATGTCGATCGGATCGAGCGTACTCACCCGCCGGATCACGAAGCAGATTGTAAGCGGGACGACCATTTGCGAGACGATGGAGATGTAGAGCGGACTTCTCGTGTCGCCCGTTCCCTGCAGGCCTCCCGTGTAAGTGAGTGCAATCGCGACGAAGAATCCCGACAAGCTCAGAACGTGAAGTAGCTGCACTCCGATTCCGACGACCACCGGATCGTGCATCCCGAAAATCGCGAGCAGCTGTCTCGGGACAAAAAGAAACAGACCTCCGACAACGGCGGCCGGCGTAAGCGCAAGCCGCGCGGCGACGTGCACCGCAGCGGCGGATCTATCCGGCTTTCCGGCGCCGAGATTTTGTCCCGCGATTGCGGCTGAAGAACCCATCAGACCAAAGGCCGTCCACGTTATCAGCGAGAAGAGCTGAGTGTAGCAGACCGCGAAGGCCGCCTGCGCCGCCGCGCTCTGCGCCAGCGAGCCAATGAACGAGAGCATCAGGACGCCGCCAATGTTCATCGCGATTCCCTGGAATCCCGTTGGAAGTCCGAACCGGAACAACGAACGGATTATCTCCCAGTCGGGTCCCCAGCCGCGTCCGCGAGGGAACGAGACAACCCACCCGCCATGCCAGAGTTTGTAGAGCGAGTAAACCGCGAGCAGTCCCGACGCGATGGAGGTTCCCATCGCCGCGCCCTTCGTCCCGAACGACGGAATCGGCCCAAGTCCGCGAATGAGAATGATGTTGAATACCACGTTCATTGCGGTGAGACTGATCCCGAGCACCATTGGCGTTCGCGCGTCGCCGGCCGAGCGCAGTGCGCCGCCCAGCATGAAGAACACCAGCATTCCGCTGCTGAAGAGGAACATGATGCGAAGGAACGGCAGGGCTTCCGCCTTCACCGCGGGCGCAGCGTTGACGAAATCGAGCAGCGCCGGCGAAGCGAAATAGCCGATCGGAGCCATGATGAAAAGCGACAGTCCGATCGCCGAAATGAAAGCCTGATAGACAGTGCGATCCACCTTGTCGTGGTCGCCGGCGCCCGCAAATCGCGAAACGAGCACGCTCATGCCCGTGAACAGGGACGAGATGAAGATGATGACGATGATGAAAATCTGAGAGCTCACGCCGATCGCGGCGTTGGCCTTGTACCCGATGAGATTCCCAACGAGCGCCTGATCGACCATTCCCTGCAGACCGCCGATGACGTTCGTCAGCATCGTCGGCCACGCGAGCTTCCAGACGGCGCGACCGAGCGGTCCGTCGATTATCGAGCGATCGTACTTGCGTCGGTCGGATCGCGCCGGAGCACCGGCCAGTGCGTCGCCAGGATCAGTCGGCGGCGCGCCTGGCACTTGATCGACAGCGGTGGCTGGCAGCGCGGCATCAGACGACTCAGATCTCGACATTTCGCTACTCAGATCCCGACGTGTCTCGCGACCCAGTTCACGCCCTTGTCGGCGATCTCATCCAGCACCTGCGGATCAGTTCGACCGGAAGACTTTAGAACGTGAAAGCTGTGATCCGCGCCCTCGATCCAATGCATCTCCCACGTCGTAGTGACTCTTTTCAGAACGGCCTCCATCAGGGCCGGCGTGCAGAAAGGATCCCGGGTGCCATTGAAGCAAACTACAGGAACCTCGATAGCCGGGAGATGTGCGTCCCTGAGCTGATCAGGTTTCCCTGGCGGGTGGAGCGGATAAGCCAGCAGGAAAAGCCCGTCACAATCGAATCCTTCGGCGGCCAGCATCGATGCGGCCCGTCCCCCCATCGACCGTCCGCCAATGATGATGCGCTTTGGAGCTACCGTTTCGCGCGTCTTTGCCACCACCGCGGTGATGCATTCCTTGAGACGGGGCATCGGATCGGGCCGTCCCGATTTCTTTTCCTTGTACAGGAAGTTGAAGCGAACGACGCCGAGCCCTCGCTTGCGAAGAGCGCTCGCGGTCTGAACGACGCCGCGATCGTCCATGTTTCCACCGGCTCCGTGCGCGCAGATAAAGACCGTTCCGCTCTCGCCGTCCGCCGCCTCGAACACTGCACTCGTGGTCTCGGCGCCGACCTGCACCCGCCACGCCGCCCGGTCTGGACTCATGTCGGGGTGAGCTCCATCTCGTCGAGGAATCTGCGTCCACCAGTTGTCTTGCCTGCGCGCGACTTCGCGGTCGTCATAACCAGGCGATCCTTTGTCCTCGTCATTCCTACGTACAATAGTCGCCGCGCTTCCTCGAGCTCGATTTTCGCGATCGTTCCGCTCGGCGGCATCGGGATGAACTGCTCGTCCTCGACTCCCACAATGTAGACGCGAGAGAACTCGAGCCCCTTCGTCGAGTGCAGAGTGAGAAGGTTCACGCGGTCGCGCGACAAATCGATCCCGTCCTGCTTCGACAGCACCGCGCGCTCGAGAAACGCGCAGATCTGAGCAGGCAAAAGACCCTTTGCGCACGCCTCGATGAGCCGCCGCAGACGGGCCATCGTCTCGGGATATCGCTCGTCGGCCGATCGTTCAGATCGAATCCTCTCCAACATCGCCTGTCCGCCAAGGAGGGCTATGAGCTCGTCGATATCGGGCAGCGATGCGTCGCCGCATTGCTCTCGTTCAGCCCGATAAAACTCGAGGCAGTCTGAATGCCCACCAAGCGAGCGCGCGCGCGAGAACTCGAAGAACTTTCGTGCTTCGTCACAAAGCGAATCCCCATCGCTGAGCGCGAGAGCCACACCAAGCTGGTCGAGGAGATTCACCAGAGACGTCTTGCGCGCGTACTCGACCTTTGTCGCGCCCAGAGCCGGAAAGAGCTTCGCGAGGGTGCGACAGTCGTCGAGCGCTCGGTGCGACTGTCCGGCATTGATTCCGTAGCGACGTGCGAGATGTGGCAGCTTCCTGCTCGTCGCGTGAAGGGTCCGGGCGAGAGGCAGCGTGTCGTAAGTGGAGAAATCGGCTCCGCGCGGCAGCTTCGCCGCCATTCTCCGCAGGATCGGGAAGTCGAACTCGTAGCCGTTGTGCGCAACCAGAACGTCCGACCCGCAGAAATCGCGGAAAGGCGTCCACATCGCCTCGAAGCAGGGCGCGTTCGCCACATCGGCTTCCGAGATCCCGTGCGCACGCAGCGCGCCGGCCGTAATCGGCACTCGGGGTTTGACGAAGGTGTGATACTCGTCGACGATTCTGCCGTGGCGCACCCGCACTGCGGCAATCTCGACAATCTCTGCGCGCTCGACGTCCTTGTCGGTGGTCTCGAGATCGACGACTGTGAAATCGCGGAAGGTGTTCCTGAAGCGACGCGTGCAAATGAGCTGCGCCGTCTTGAACAGCCCGAGCGCGAATCCAAGCGTGGGCAGCCCGCTCGGATCCAGGCGGACTGCATCCACCGACGGAGCGCCGCCGACTTCGATCGAGCGCACACCCATGTGGTTCAGGATTTTCGCAGCCGGAATGCCGATGCCGCCGAGTCGCGAAATCCACACCGGCCTTCCGGCGTCGATCGCCGCCGAAAGTTTTTTCGCGAGCTGCGCCACCTCGTCATGCGTGGCGGGATCGCTCAGCTCCTCGTGATGCTCCTCGAGAACTGTCTGGTACTCGCCAACCCTCTCTGAAAGGATCTCCTCGACGAGCGGCCTCAGCCCGGTATGATTGCGCGAGAGGGCTTCGAGATTTCTGAGCGCGTATGTCGCACGCCAGATCTTTTTCGCGTCGCCGTGAGCGCGAGGAAGGTCTCGCGCCATCCGCTCCAGCTGCTCGATGATACCAGTTCCCGCCTCTTCCGCGCGAGCCCGCGCATCGTTCACCAGCGCGTCCGGAAGCACCAATTGGTAGAAGCTCTCCTGATGTATCTCGTCCTTCGGATTCGCAATCACGCGGAGCGCGGCAAGTACGTATGCGACGACCGGATCGTCGGCAAGCGCTCGACCATGAGCCAGACAGCACGGAATTCCGGAGTTCAGGAACGCTGCCTCGAGAGTGCTTCCGATCTTGTGCGTCCTGTACAGCAGCCCCACATCGCCCCACTTCAATTCCGGAGCATACTCGGAGTGATCTCGCTTCACGTCGTCGATGATCCAGGCTGCTTCGGCCTCGTCATCCGCGAAAGCGAGCGCGTCCACCCGAAATTTCGACTCGACATTCGTGTCCTGTGGTGTCCGGTCCTTGAAGAATTGCTCGTTGAGCGATATCAGACGTCTCGCGCGCGACAGAACTTCGCGCGGGCAACGCTTGTTCTCCTGGATGTTGTGCAGGCGATCGGCACCCACGATCCCGAAGTCGTTCGTGAACCGCGCGAAGAGCATCGGGTCAGCTCCGGTCCACGAATAGACGGACTGTTCGTCGTCGCCGACAGCGAACACGTGCCGGTGGTCGCGCGCGAGCTCGTTGATGATCGCGTACTGAACGGGGTTCAGATCCTGAAACTCGTCGACAAGCACGACGTCCCAGCGCCCCCGAACAGCAGCCGCCACTGACACGTTTCGCAGCAGCTCCGCGGTCTTGAGGAGCAAGCCATCGAAATCGATGACGTTTTTTTCGCCGATCGCACGGCGATATGCGTCATAGTATTTCTCGTAGCGGTGTCCCAGTGCCTCGCCGCGAAAGCGATAGCGCGCAAATGCTTCGAGAACGCTCTTGTGCATCCTCTTGGGAACCTTGAGCCGACGCAGCAGCAAATGCTGGTACGCCTCGTCAGCGATCCCAAACCCATCGCTCAGCCCGACGTGTTCGCCGAGCTCCCGCAAGAGCTCTGAACAGAACGAATGGATCGTTCCGCGTTTGACTGCTTCGACGCGCTCGCCGAGCTCGCCGTCCAGGCGCGCGGCGATCTCGCCGGCCGCTTTGTTCGTGAAAGTGAAAACGCAAATACGAGCAGGATCGAAGTTGCGCTCCTCGATGAGGAATCGGATGCGCTCGATCAGACAAAAAGTCTTTCCGGCGCCCGGTCCCGCCCGAACGAGCAAAGGTTGTGGCTCGGCTTCAATGGCGGCGCGCTGGGAAGCGGACGCGACCCTGAGCATTTCCGTACCGCGTACGAGCGCGGGCGCCTGCGCGGGTGGCGCAGCCAGAATCTCAGCGAGTGGTTCGAGCATTTTCGTGGCGGACATACTGTAGCCGCCGAGCGAGCGCGCCGCCACCAAAACGTCGCCGGCTCAGCGTTTATACGATCTTCTCAGAGTTTTCAGAAGGCCCGGCAAAATCGCCGGGCCTTTTTTGCGCGATTGTACGGTTAAACAAAAAAGTACGCTTCCGTACGGTTGCGACGGTGTAAACTATTGTCGCATAGGGACTTGCGCGATTCCAAGAAACACTTAGGATGTATTCTCAGTCTGCATACTCGAACGGCAAACGGTCATTGTTTATGCACTCGGAAAACGGAGATGTGCAGCCTTCCCGGTGGCGGCTTCCGGCCGCGCACGTCGCACTTCTCGAGAAGTCCCTTGGTGCCGGCAGAGCGAGGAAGACCGTTAGCGCAGAACTTCGCGGCGTGATCCGTGAGATCTGTCGAGCACCGGAAAGACAGCGATATGCGCCGGAAGATTTTCTGATTGCGTTCAAGCTTGCTGTCGTCGAGGCCGCGACAAGGGCTCACATTCCGCCGGCTCCGGATCGAAATGATTTCCTCGCAAGATTGGTAAGCGTGTATATCGAGGAATTCTACCGCGCAGATTTCCCCGCGAAGCAGGCGGACGGAGTCAGCGGGTCGCAGGAGCTTCGAGCCGAGTTCTGACCTTCACCTACCAGACTGGGCGCCGCTCTTCCCGCACTTTTCGCTCGGCCATTTGTTCGACGAGCCGCGTGAATTCCTCTTCCGTGAGATGCGCACACACTTCGCGGAGACGCCCTGCTATCTCTTCGCGGACGGCTTTCTCGCGAAGGGCGTGTAGTTCGGCGGTCGCGGGGTCCGCGTAATCTTGATCGTCAGATTCCAAAGTTACTGCGCGGCGAATGTGATTGTGCGTTGCCGCACAATCCGGGCCGGATTCGCTCAGCGCGCCAAAGTTTGGCCAAACTATTTCCTTCGGTGTTTCCCATTGCGCCGAGTACCTGCAACAGGTAGCGTGCGTAATACAATCCAGATCGCTACGGGCAGTTCTGCGTTCGCGACCTTCTGGCGTTTCTTACGCTAACCCAAGGTCGATGAATCCAAGAGCCCGTTTGGCGGGTCTCGCCGGTGGAGACGGCACCAGCGCTCCATCCCTCGCCGATAACAGCCTCATTGCAGCTCTTCCAGCGAATGAGCGCGCGGCATTCGAACAGCGTGCGAAGCGGGTGAGCGCCTCCCTTCGCGAGGTTCTATTCGAGCCCAACGACCCGTTCGAGCGCGTGCTCTTCCCTGTTTCCGCCATGGGCTCCCTTCTGACCCTGCTGAAGGATGGCACCCAACTCGAGGCGATGACTGTCGGACACGAGGGTTTTCTCGGAATGCCCCTCTTTCACGGAGTATCCGTTGCGCGCTTCAAAGGTGTTTGCCAGATCGAAGGCGAATTCTACGAGCTGTCTACGAGCGACTTCCACTCGCTCGTAGACACTGCTCCGCAATTCCGGTCCAGCCTGCACCGGTACGCGCAATTCACAAACGAGGTGATTGCTCAGACCGCCGCGTGCAACGGAATCCACCTGATCGAGCAACGCTGCGCGAGGTGGCTCCTCATCACGGCCGATGCTGTTGGTCGCAAGGACTTCAGTCTCACGCAAGAGCTCTTGTCGCAAATGCTGGCCGTCCGCCGGCCCGGCGTGACTGTCGCAATTGGAGCACTCGAGCGACAAGGGCTCATCGAGCACCGTTACGGCAGGGTCTCGATTGTCGACGCTGAAGGACTGAAGAAAGTCTCGTGCGAATGCTATCAGACCATCGCGGAGAAAGCGCGCGAGCTCCTGAAATAGCGGCCGGGTTTTCCCAGCATCTCCTGATCCGCGCTGACGTGCTGCCCTAGCCCGTGTTGCGCAATCCCTGCGCGATTCCGCTGAGCGTCGTAGCAAGAGCATCGTCGATCCGTTCTTTCGAAGTCGCGTCGGCCTTCCGCTCCCGCCGCTTTCTACCCAGCAGAGAGATCTGGAGCAGCGACAAAGGGTCGACGTACGGATTGCGCAACGCGATCGCTGCCTGAAGCACGGGGCTGTCATCGAGGAGTTCCCGATGCCCCCTGATTAAGAGGAGGGCGTCGACAGCGCGCGCGAACTCGCCAACGAGTTTCTCAAACAGCGCCTTGTCTCCGCCGAGATGGCTCACGTAGGCGCGCGCAATCTCGATATCGGTCTTGGCGCAGACCATCTCCACCTTCGCCAGGAGATCATCGACGAATGGCCAGAGACGCGCCATTTTCTGGAGCCTCGCGAGTGACGCGCGCGAATGGATCTCTTCGCCGAGCGCTGTTCCGACGCCGAGCCATCCGGTGAGCATCAGACGGATCTGGGTCCAGCCGAATCCCCACGGAATCGCGCGAATTCCCTCGACGCCTTTGGTCGCGCCTGGCCTGTATGCGGGCCGCGATCCAAACCGCGCATTCGCCAGCTCGTCGATTGGCGTTGCGACGCGAAAGAGCTCGAACAGCGCGTCGTTCTCGTGCACCAGCTGTCGATAGACCTCGTGCGATCGCTCGGCGAGTCTGTCCACGACTTCACGGAATTCGACGACTTCGTGCGGATCGAGCTCCGCGCGCCAATCGCTGAACTCGTGGAGCAGAGTTCCGGCCGTAGTGACTTCGACGCTCCGCTCCGCGACTGGCAGCAGCCCGAACTGCTGGGAGATGATCTCGCCCTGCTCGGTGATCTTGATGCGACCGTTCGTCGTACCCGGAGGTAGAGCCGCGAGAGCGCGGTAGACAGGCGATCCGCCGCCGCGTCCAACGCTCCCACCACGGCCGTGGAATAATCTGAGCTCCACACCGGCGTCAGCGAACAAATCCGAGAGCGATTCCTGGGCGCGATACAGAGCCCACGAAGACGCGATGATTCCGGCGTCCTTTCCCGAGTCGGAGTAACCGATCATTACTTCCTGTTTTCGTCCACGGGCGTCGAGCTGTCGAACGTACGCCGGATCGTCGAGCAAGGCGCCCATCACGAACGGCGCGTGGTCGAGGTCATCGAGTGTCTCGAAGAGCGGAACGACGTCGAGATGTGAGATCGGTTCATCCGCGGCGAGGTTCACCAGACCGGCTTCCGTCGCGAGAAGCAGTACGCGCAGAAGATCGTCAGGTGAGTGCGTCATCGACACTATGTAAGTCGATGCAGCCGCCTCGCCCGCCTCTTTCTGAATCGTCGCGATCGAGCGGAAGGTGTCGACCACCTGCTGCGTTTCATTGGAGACCCGACCCTCGATTCTTGCGAGTGGCCACTTGCCTAGCAACACCCGTCTGAGATCATCGCCATCGCCGCGCGTGAAGCCTGAAATGCTCATCATTTCATCGACTGCCGCGGCGTGCACCTCGGAGTGATCGCGCACGTCCATCATGAAGCCATGAAATCCGTGCGCGCGAACGCTGGCGATGAACGGATCGAGCGTGGTGCGACACGTTTCGGCGGCGCCCGCGCCCGCGAGGTACTCGCGCACGAGCATCAGATCGCCTGCAAACGCGGCAACGTTGGAGTACGCGGCGCGTTCCTGCCGCTCTCGCCCCGCGTCGCGCGATGCGACCAGGCGCCTCGTCGCATCGATTCGCGCCGCCATGAAGCTCAGTTTGAGTCGAAGCGGCTCGTCTGCGTTTCTCTTGCGATTCGTCTTCCATACGTTCGGAAGAAGCGCGCGATCGCGTTCGATCGACTTTGCCAGCGCCTGAGTGCGCGGCGCGAACTCCACCGATAGCGACAGCCGTCGCACGAGATCGTCGAGCGTCTCTTCGTATCTCCCGAGTATGACGTGACTCGCGCGTCGAGCGGTGGCGACGGTGATGTCGGGGGTGACATACGGATTTCCATCGCGGTCCCCGCCGACCCACGTCCCCCATCGAAGTGGCACCGCAAGCCGGAACGCTTCAGCGGATCTCCCGAATTCTTCCTCGAATGAAATCGCAAGCGCGGAGTGAACGTGCTCTCCCGCGTCGAGCAGACGCGTCTCCAGATACCAAAGGGCGGAGCTTACTTCGTCGAGAACCGACGGCCGATCCTGGCGGACTTCGCTCGTCAGCCAGAGCAGCTCGACTTCTCCCTCCAGCTCCTGCTCGAGAAGTCTCGCCTCGTCAGCGGACGCGCGCTCGTGCGCGAGCAGCTTGTCCGCGACCCGAGCCTGAAGGCCTAGCAGGGTGCGACGTGTGGACTCGGTGGGATGCGCTGTAAGAACTGGACGCACATCCAGCGCGAGCATCGCGGTCTCGACCTCTTCGGCAGTGCGTCCCATCTCGCGGAGTCTGCGCATCGACCAGCGCACCGAAGCCGGTTGCGGTGCACTCACCCCCTTTCCGAAGTACGCGTTGCGTCGCCGTACCCGGTGGGTTTGCTCCGCTGTATTGATGAGAAGAAAAAAAAGAGTGAACGCGCGCGCCGCCATGGCGCATTGCTCGATTGGGAGATTGTCGATTTTCCGAAGAAGCTCTTCCAGCGAAGGCGCGCCTTTCTCTCCGTGTCGCCGCGCTCGGGTCGCGACGCGGAGCTCTTCGACGATTTCGAAAGCTTCCTGACCTTCCAGTCGCTGGATGACCCGGCCGAGTGCGGCGGCGAGCCAGCGGACATCCTCGTGGAGCGGAAGATCTTCCGGTCTCGCCTTGAGTCGTGCGAAGAGAGACCGAGTCTGGTGGACGTGCATCGAGGAAGTATACCTGGAATCTCAGAGGGATTCCGAACGACTGCAGGCGGTACCTGGTACCCGGTACCAGATTCCGGGTACCGCAGTTTCAGTCTCGTCTACCTCCCCACAATGGCGCGCATCAGCCTGCCGTCATCCCCGCCGAGCTCCCAGATCACAATGCCACCGAGGTTGTGCTCGCGCACGTATCGCACTTTCGCCGTCACGGACTGCGGATCGTCATAACTGACCCACGTTCCGCTCGTCGAATCGTACAGCCACGGAACCTGCGCTGCGGGCTCCCAGTGTCTCACGTATCGAGGATCGACGAGACGCGTTCGCGACAGCACTCTCCAGTCACCGTCTCCAGTCTTCCAATCGGCTGGCTTTGCCGTTCCGCGCTGGAAGAGCCCATTGTCGACGTTCGGGACGCTCCCGTAGCCATGACCGTAAAAGGGAATCCCGAGGAGGAGCTTGGCGGGCGGGACACCGGCGTCGAGAAATGCGTGCATCGTCACATCGATGTTGAGCCTCGGCGTCGGATCACCGTTCGCCGCGTAAAGAGGCGCGTTGAAGTTGGTGGTGCCCGGAGAGGAGTGATAGTCGTACGTCATCACGTTGATGAAATCGAGCAACGGCTCAATGCGCGAGATCTCGATGTTGGCGATTTCCTGCGGGCGTGCCGACGCCGCGATGGTCAGCTCATAGTGCTTGTGATCGATTGCTCCCTGCGCATCCAGCTCTCGCCGCAGCTCGGCGAGGAACAGAGTGAAGTTCTCCTTGTCCTCCGGGCGCTCGGCATTCCCTTCCATTCCGCCGGCAACGGGAAACTCCCAATCGACGTCGATGCCGTCGAAGAGTCCCGGGCGCTGACGGATGAAGAGATCGATCGCCGACGCGACGAATTTCCGGCGGCTCGAATCGGTGAGCGCGATGTTCGAGAATCGCCCGGATCCGCCCCAGCCGCCGATCGACATCGACAGCTTGAGGTGCGGGTTCCGCGCCTTGAGTCGTGCGAGCTCTTCGAAGTTCGTGCCGGGATTGTCGACACCCGCGGTGCCATCTTCTTCGACGTTGCCGAACGCGTAGAAGATGTGCGTGAGATCGCGCGCGGGCAGATCGGCGATGCGGGTTCCCTTCGATGTGACTCCCCACGAAGCCAGATAGCCAACGACGCGCGTTCCGGCAGCAGGATTGAGTTGTGGCGACTCCGGTCGCGGTGAGCTGCAGGCGAGTCCGATGATCGCAGTGGTGAGTACCGCAGTTACTGGCGCGCGCATAATCCTTTGTCCTGGTCGACTCCGAATGTGGAGAAGAACTAGCCTCGGCGGAATACGTATGACTGTATTCGTTGCATCCCCGGTTGTCGCGCTACAATTTCAGTCTCTTCCTGGGCGAGAAACTCCGTCTCCCAGGACGACAATCCCACCTTCTTCCCTCACGACTACAATCTCAGTCTCCTCGCAGGCGTGCATGACCCTAATAAGCTGGCGCAGCTGCGCGTTTTACGCGGCGGCATTGCTGGTTGTCGCGTCGGCTGGATGCCGGGAGAAACCCGCATCGGTCGAGGACCTCTACACGGCACGCATGCTCGGCCTCAGTTATCTCCAGCGAAACCAGCTTCCCGAGGCAGAAAGTGAGTTCAAGAAGCTCACCGACCTGGCGCCCGACGATCCACTCGGGTACGCCGACCTGGGCCTCACTTACCTTCAGGCGGGTCGATACTCAGACGCGGAGAGGCAGCTGCTTCGCGCGCGCGAGCTCGACCCGGGCAGCACGGAGGTTGGTCTGGCACTCGCGCGGCTCTATTCGCTCACGGGGCGCCCGACCGACGCGCGAGCAATGCTGGAGAAGCTGCGTCGTGACACCACAGGCAATGCACACGTCCTTTACGCACTCGCCCAGCTGGACTCGCTGGTGCGGGACAGCGCGTCCGCAAACAGGTACGAGGCACGTCTGCGCGACGTACTCGCGGTTGCACCGGCAAATCTCGTCCCGCGACTGGATCTCGTCGACGTTTTCGTCCGACGCGGTGAAGCCGACAGCGCGGTCGAGCAGCTCGAGGAAGTGAGACGAGTTCCGCCGGCGCTTCCGAAGGAGGCCCTGTCCTATCTCGATAGTGCGATTCAGGTTCTGCGAGCGGGAAAACTCGCGCAGGCGCGGACGACACTCGACCGCTTCATGGCGCTCGTTGAAGTCACGGCGCCCTACCAGGCGTCGCTCGAGGCCGTGAAATGGACCGACGGGCCGATACCCGGACGAGCAATTCTTACGTTCGCGCCGAAATCGTTCATTACCCTCCGCGGAGTGCGTGCGAGCGCGACCGTTGATCTGGCAAAATTCACGGACGCCACGAGCGACGCGGGTCTCGGAAGCGGAGAGAGCGGGAATGCACAGGGGTCGACGCGCCTCTCGGGTTCGTCGACTGCTTCTGGTTCCTCGACGGCCTCGACGCAACCGAGCGCTGGCACCGCGCTTGCCACCGGCGATGTCGACGGCGATGGCACCGATGATCTGTTCGTTTCGACGTGGTCGCCGTCGCTCCGGAAATCGGCCGCGCACCTCTATCGCATTCAGGCAGGCTTTGCGCGGGAAGCAACAGATCGATCCGGAATCTCTCTTCCCGATGGCGCAACCTTCGCCACCTTTGTGGATTACGACAACGATGGCTGGCTCGATCTCTTCGCCATCGGTGGCGACGGCACCGGTCATCTTTTCCGCAACAAGGGCGATGGCACTTTCATCGACGTCAGCGCCAAGGCGGGAATCGCGAACATCAAAGGCGCGCGCAAGGCGATCTTCGCCGATCTCGATCACGACGGCGACCTCGACCTCCTTCTAATCGGCAACGGCCAACGCACCCTTTACCGGAACAATCTCGACGGGACTTTCACTGATGTGACCGCGGCATACGGTCTCAGCGGAAGCGGCGATGAGCGCGACGCGGTGTTCGCCGACTTCGATGGCGATGGCAGGACCGACGTCTTCATCACCAATGCGCATAGCGGCGGAACGCTCTTTCACAATGGAGGTGCGCAACGGTTCACCGACGTGACACCGGCAAGCGGCATCACAGGCTCCTCCTCCGGAGCAGCAGCTGTCGGCGATTACAACAACGACGGGTACTTCGATTTGTTCGTGGCTGGGTCGAACGGGAACGGCTCCGCCCTCTGGCTCAACAAAGGCGACGGCACCTTCACGCGCGATGATCGCTCGGCTGCAATTCTGAACGCGCTTGGATCCGCATCGCCGTCGGCAGCGACTTTTCTCGACTACGATAACGATGGGTCGCTCGATCTACTCGTGACAGCGACCCCTTTCGGAACTGGCAACGCGTCCCGCACCATTTTTCTGTTCCGCAACGACGGTACGGGAAGGTTCATCGATCGCTCCACCGTAATTCCAGCTGCCGTTCGAGCTGGCGCCGCTGGTACAATCGCCGTCTCCGACGTCGACGAAGATGGCGACGAAGACGTGTTCGTAACCGACGCCAACGGTGCGCCGCGGCTCCTTCGCAACGAAGCCGGGAACAGTAATCTCGCTGTGAACGTTGAGCTCAAGGCCCTCCGCGACGGGAGCGGGAAGAACAACGCTTTCGGGATCGGCTCGAGGGTCGAGCTCAGGTCTGGCGAGATTTATCAGACACGGGTGGCGACCGGCCGAGTGACGCACTTTGGGCTGGGCTCGCATCTGAAGGCGGATGTGGTGCGGATCGAGTGGCCGAACGGCGTTCCACAGACCATCTACTTCCCGGGATCCGACCAGGACGTAGTCGAGCGCGAGATGCTCAAAGGATCGTGCGCGCTCGCCTACGCCTGGGATGGTAAGCGCTTTCGATTCGTCACCGACGCGATGTGGCGTAGTGCGCTCGGCATGCCGATGGGCCTGATGGGCGGTGCGAGCGCTTTCGCCGCCGCCGGCGCATCGCAGGAATATCTTCGCATTCCCGGAGACGCGCTCGCACCTCGCGACGGTCGCTACGTGCTTCAGCTCACCGAGGAGCTCTGGGAAACGGCGTACGCCGACGAAGTGAAGCTCGTCGCTGTCGACCATCCCGATTCAGCGGACGTATTCGTTGACGAGCGCTTCGTACCACCTGGACCCGTGAAGCTTCAGCTTTTTCAGGTCGCCAAGCGTTACCCGGTCCGCTCCGCAGTCGACGGACAAGGGAACGACGTTTCCGCCGCGCTGCGCGAGAGCGACGACGTCTACGTCTCCAATTTCACGCCTACCCGCTATCAGGGCGTCGTCGAGCCGCACGACCTCGTTCTCGACCTCGGCGAATCTGTTGGACAGCCTGGGACTTTCCTCTTCCTGCGCGGCTGGATCTATCCAACCGATGCGAGCATCAACGTGGCGCTCTCCCAGCAGTCGTCGATCAAAGTCGCTTCGCCATCCCTGGAAGTGCGGGATGCGAATGGTAGGTGGCAAACTGCGATCGCGAACATCGGGTTTCCGTCGGGCAAGAACAAGACACTTATCGTCGATCTCGCCGGGAAATTTCCGACCGCGGATCATCACGTGCGCATTCGCACCAACATGCAGATTTACTGGGACCAGGCGTTCGTCGCGCGGGCACTCGACAAGAGTCCGGTCAAAACCACGACATTGGCACCAGTCTCAGCCGATCTGCATTTCCGCGGATTTTCGCGGATGTATCGGAAGGGCGGCCGCTACGGACCGTACTGGTTTGCGTACGACGACGTGACGAAGGAATCGCCGTGGCGGCCAATCGACGGAGCCTTCACCCGCTTCGGCGATGTGTTGCCGCTACTCCGGCAACCGGACGACATGTACGTCATCATGGGTCCCGGAGACGAGGCGACACTGCAGTTCGATGCGAGCTCGGCGCAGTCGCTGCCCAAAGGTTGGAAGCGCGATTTTCTGTTGTATACCGACGGCTGGATCAAGGACTCCGACTTGAACACAGCGTTCGGGACAACAGTGGGACCACTGCCCTACCATGGCGTGCAGGCGTATCCATATCAGTCAACAGATGCCTACCCGACTGACTCCGCGCACCAGCGCTACCTCCGCGAATACGACACGCGAATCGTGGCGAGGAAGACATCGCGGCCGTGACATTCGTCGTTACAAGAGTGATTGCTTTGACGATGGTTTTATTCGTCTGCTTCGCAGTCGCAGCGGCAGCCGTTGGTCTCGGTGGGTCTCAAACATCGGAGTCGGCCAGCTCGGCCACGCTACTTCTTCTGCTTGTGTGCCTGCTGCAAGTATGCGTTCTGACTTATCTCATCCTTCGCTCGCGTTGGTCGGGCTGGCGATTGGCAGCGACGATCTTTTTCGTTTTCTACGGCGTCGCGACGTTCATGCCGCAAATCGAATCCGCGGTCTTCCTTACTCGTCTTCCGCCGGGAATGGTGCCACGCCTGTTCTTATTCGGTGCACTGACCGCGGCTCCGTTTTCAATCCTCGCGGTTCTAATTCTCGGCAAATCGAAGCCGCAGTCGGCTGATACCGAATCAGATTCGCCATTGCGTCTGACTGCTGGGGAATGGACAGGGAAACTCATTGTCATCGCGGCCGCGTATCTGATTCTTTACTTCACCTTTGGCTATTTTGTCGCCTGGCGAAATCCAGCAGTGCGCGAGTATTACGGTGGCATCGATCCGGGCAGTTTTTTCGGTCAGATGAGGCAAGTCCTCCACAGCACGCCCTGGCTCTTTCCACTCCAGATCGCGCGCGCGATGTGCTGGGTCGCGTTGGCATTGCCGGTAATTCGGATGATGAAAGGGGAATGGCAGGAAATCGCTCTCGCAATCGGGTTGCTGTTCGCCGTGGTGATGAATGCGCAGCTTCTGCTTCCCAACCCATACATGCCCGAGCCAGTGCGAATGGCTCACCTCGCAGAGACAGTGTCATCGAACTTTATCTTTGGAGCGCTCATCGGTTGGCTGTTCTCGGAGTCGCGGACACATTCGGCTCTCCCTTTGGTTCAAGCCGCCGGCTAGAGGGTATACTCTACTCGTGATCACTCGACCACGCCCCGAAGTTCGTCGCGCCATCATCGCCGTTCCGTTTCTCGCGGCGATACTGCTCGCCATGCGCCTCGATCGCGGGCCAAGCCGCTCAGCCACTGATGCCGCGCACCCCGGATTCGTGCTGCGGGACGAGACCGCCGCGGCTGGAATTCATTTCGTCCACCACCGTCCGTCCTTCGATCCAAAGATCGCCGGAATAGAGCCGCACGTCGCCGCTGTCGGAGCTTCGGTTTCAGTGACCGATTTCGACGGCGATGGAAGGCCCGATCTCTATTTCACCAACAGCCGCTTCGGTCAGCCGAACGCCCTCTATCGAAATCGCGGCGACGGCACCTTCGAAGAGGTTGCCGCGAGCGCCGGTCTCGCCGATCTCAATCGGGCTGGAGACGGAGTCTCGATGGGCGCGGTGTGGGGCGACTTCGACAACGATGGCCGAGAGGATGTGCTCGTTTATCGATACGGGTATCTAGCGCTGTTCAGAAACGTCGACGGTCACCATTTCGAGGACGTTACCGAGAAGGCCGGCCTTCATCAGTGGATGAACAGCAACGGTGCGATCTGGCTCGATTACGATCGCGACGGCCTGCTCGACCTCTACGTCACAGCTTACTTCCGGAACGACATAGATCTGTGGCACCTCAAGACTACCCAGATCATGCACAACAGCTTCGAGTTCGCGACCAACGGCGGCAAGAATCATCTCTTCCACAACCTCGGCGGCGGCAAGTTCGAGGACGTCACCGACAGGCTCGGCGTCGGCAGCACGCGCTGGACACTCGCGGCGGCGTCGGCGGATTTTAACGACGATGGGTGGCCGGATATTTATCTCGCAAACGACTACGGCCCGGAGGAGCTCTATCTCAACGATCACGGCCGCCGGTTCGTTCTCACCACCGCGGGTCTCGAGAGCGAGTCGAAGAGCGGGATGGCCGTGGCTTTGGGCGACGCCTTCAATCGCGGGAAGCTCGATGCGTTCGTCACGAACATCTCGGAGCGTGGCTACCTGTTTCAGAACAACAATCTGCGCGAAAACGAGATGGACGAGTCGAAGCGCTTTCGGAACGTCGCTGAAGGCGCGATCGCCGACGCCGGCTGGGCGTGGGGCGCGCAATTCGGAGATCTCAACAACGATGGCGCCAATGAATTGTTCGTTGCGAACGGATTTATCTCCGCCGACCGTCAGAAGAGTTACTGGTACGCGATGTCCAAAATCGCCGGTGCAAATGGAAGATTCTTCGAGGACGCGGCGACGTGGCCGGCTTTCGGAAACGCGAGTCTTTCGGGATATGAGCCATCCCGAGTGTACCTGAATCGCGGCGTCGCCGGTTGGCTCGACGTCGCAAAGAAAGTTGGCGTCACCGATTTGTATGACGGTCGCGCGGTCGCACTGGCCGATCTTGAGAACCGAGGAGCCGTGGACGTCATCGTCGCCAATCAGAACCAGCCTGCACTTTTGTATCGGGACTATCCCGACAGCTCCAATCACTGGATCGAGCTCAAGCTCGTCGGCACGCGAAGCAATCGCAGTGCTATCGGCGCCGAGGCAGTGCTGGAGTCGGGCGACCTCACGCAGCGACGAGTCGTGGACGGAGGCTCGGGCTTCGCGAGCGAGAACGACCGACGCCTGCATTTTGGGCTTGGACCCAAAGAATGGGTGGATCGCATCGTGATCCACTGGCCATCGGGAACGCAGCAGGTGCTCCAGCGTCCACCGATCGATCGCATTGTCACCGTCACTGAGCCGGAGCGCTGACAATGGCAAGCTCGACAGCGTGAGCCGATGAGCGACGTAACTCGCGACGCGCGGACTGACGCGGACCGCAACGCACTCACACGTGCGTGGCAGCGCGGAAGCACTATCGACCCGCGCTATCTCATCGCGTTTCTTATCACGCTGGTGCTGGCCGCCGCGCAGCTTCGCTACAATATGGTAGGAGGCTACGACAGACTCCTGCTCGCGCTCGCCGTCTGTACGGGGACCGAGGCGGTGTTGTCGTGGTTCGACCGCGGCAAGGTGGTCAACCTTCTCAGCGCCTACATCAGCGGCATCAGCCTGACGCTGCTCATCAAGCCGCAGGGCGGCGCGCTTTGGCCTTTCGTGCTCGGCGGCTTTCTCGCGATCTCATCGAAGTACGTTCTGAGATATCGCGGCAACCATCTCTGGAACCCGACGAACTTCGCGATCACCGCACTTCTGCTCGCGGCCCCCGACCGAGTCTCCGTGCTCAGTCACCAGTTCGGTAACGACCTGACGACAAATCTGGTGATCTGGATTTTTGGGCTCGTCATCGCGGCAAGGGTTGGAGTGCTGCACATCACGCTAACCTATGTCGCGAGCTTCCTGGTGCTGAACACGGCGCGCGCGACGGCGCTCGGAATGCCGGTTCTGCCTGAGATCGCGCCTATTACCGGACCGATGTATCAGTTGTTCGTCTTCTTCATGATCACGGATCCGCGCACAGTGGTGCGTGGGCGCCGGAAGCAGATAATGGTCGCAGTCGTGATCGCAGTTACCGAGACTCTGATCCGTTTTGCCGCCGATCGCGGACTGATGATGCCAGTGGCGTTCAACGCCGCGCCGGCGTTCATGGCTCTCGCGATCGTGGGTCCGGTAGCCAAGTGGCTGGACCTACGGAGATCACCCAGGACTGGAACTTCGAGCGGGGCACGACCCCCGCTGGCTGCAGCCGACCGAGCTCGTTAGGCGGCGGCCGCGATCGGAGCCAGGTGCCGCGCGCACGCGCACATCGGACGGGCGGTTTCGGTCGCCGGCGGATACATGTGGTAGTACATCCCGATCACCATTGGAATGAACACCACCGCGTTGTAGAACAAATGCAGCTCTATGCGCGGAAACCAGATCTGCCCGATGCTCGTCGGGGCGGCGCCGCCGAACCAATAGTGATGGGTTTGCGCCTGATAGAATAGGATGGCGTGCTCGAAGTGGTGCCAGAACTGGATCCAGAAGGCGATCATCCACCATTTGTACGAAACGCCGGTGAATCCTTTGCGCAGCACCCACAAGCCAATCAACATGACGAGAGCGAATCCGTAGTGTAGCGTCTCGGTCCGCATGAGCCAGGGATAATACATGCCGAGGAGACCCATCGATTTGGCGCGGCTCCAGTGGAGACCCCAGAACTGATACGCCTGGATGATGTGTTCTGCCCAGTGGAACAGCACGATCGCCATGAACCCCAGCAGCGCCGGTTTATGCCAGGTGGAATTGAGCTTCTCTGAGAAGCTGGGCGTCGAATGGGCAGTGATCGGCTGAATACCAGCAGTGGAGACCGCCATTAATTCTCCTGGTCCGTTAGCAGGTGGGAGGGGGTGAGCCACGATATGGTCTGGGCGCAAAACCGTCAAGCTTGAATCGACTCTGATTCGTGATAAACAGGCCGGTGGCTCGGGCATCAGAAGTCGTAAGTCACCATGGCGTAGGGATATGTATAGGGTTTCCCTGGTGTGGTATTCCTGAGAAATGTGCCGGGCAGAAATCGTCCGATGCCCGAAACACCGAGCCCTTGGCGGAGACTCGCGGAAGTGATGAGATCCACTTCCTGACCCACATCGGTGCCCGCGACTCCGGTTGCAGACCTCGCCAGAACGGCGCCGCCTCCCGTGTACAATGCGTCGTGCGCGTCCGCTAACCAGTAGCGACTGTACCGTGTGGTAGCGGTCCAGTGCTTTGCCATCGCGATATCGAGCCCGCTCCGTACGTGCTTCATGTTCTGCCAACCGACGAGGTCGGTGAGGCCATACTTGTCGTGCCCGGTCGGATAGAGCTGGTCGAAAGTGCCCTTTTTGTTGTCCGCTGGATTGCCGTCGCCGGAGGCCTGGTTGTATTCGCTGAACACCCGGGGGGTGAGCGCCACACCAGCGAGCGTATATCCGAGAAGCCAATGCCCTGCCCAGGCGCCGATCGACTCGTCTCCGAGCGAGCCGCGCTGTGCGGCCATCTGCAGGTCGTAATCGAAGCTGGAAGGGAGCTTGCCCGCCGCACGCAGGCCGAGCGTTCCAAAGTTCATCGTCCCGCGTTGGCCGAGCTCGGTGGTGAGTCCGGATTGTCTCCGCCAGAAAAAGAACGGCTCGACGGCGGATCGTGGAAACAGTCTGGAAAGACTCCCGTACACACCGTAGAAATTGTTGCCCGGAACGTTCCTGTCGAATCTGTCCTGCTCGACTCTCACTACCGACGATGCAAATGCATCGATGCGGTAGCTCTCGCCACTGATGGCGTATCGTGCGCCGTCAAAAGTTCGCGCCGTGTTCGCCCATGGGAGCGCGCCGACCAACCGTCCGTCGCCGAAGCCTAGCTCGAGCCGGCCAGCGCGAAGCATCTGGGGATCTTTGTCAGCGCCCACCTGGAGATAGGCCTGCCTGAGATCGGCGTAGTCGCGAAATGGCGGACCGACTGGGGTTTTGTTTTTCCATGGTCCCCGCGCGTCCATGCCCTCTACGAGCAAGGACGTTGAGCGAGTGGGTTGAACGCGCGCGTGGAGTAGGACTCGGGTCAATACGTACTGATCGGAGTTATCCGGCTTGAATCCACCACCCGAGTAGGACTCGGCCCGGGCGCGGAGCTGCCCGCCCATGTCGAGCCATACGGGCAGCGTACGATGCGCTGGAGCTTCCGCAGATGCCCTGACGAGAATCGTGTCGCGCACCGATGCCTGGGCGGCCAGAACTCCGGGAACCACGACCAGCAAGCCCGCGATCACGTCGCGAAATCGACGCATTGATTTCCGGAAAAAAGGACGGGAAAACCCTGAGGACCGAAACCGCGCGCAAATCTGGGACACGTCCCGCTCTTGCGCAAGAAGTATTTGTCGTGAATACTCCCCTTTCACTCCGACAGGAGCGCGCAATTGCGATCGTCTGCAGACGTCATACAGGGAACGCTCGACATGCTCATCCTCAAGGCGCTCTCCATCAAGGCGGCGCACGGGTGGGGAATCAGCGATCGGATCCGGAATATGTCACGTGGCGCGTTCCGGATCGGACAAGGCTCGCTGTATCCCGCGCTGCACAGATTCGACAATCGCGGTTGGGTCACGTCCTATTGGCGGACCACGGAGAACAACAGGATAGCGAGGTACTACGAGCTCACCACGGCGGGAAGGCACGCCCTGGCTGAAGAGGTCGCGCGCTGGCGCTCTTACACGGGGGCCGTGGACCTGGTCATCGACGCGACGCAGGAGAGTGCTTTGACAGCATCCGGGAATGATCGGCCAGAATCTTCTTCTGGTTCCTGATAATCACCGTCTGATTGCGCAGGATTCTCTCCTGATTGCCGACGACCACCGACAGTCGAACCTGATTGTTGAGAATCTTTTCCTGATTCCTGATGATCACCCTCTCATTTGAGATGATCGTCCGCTGATTCTTGAGCGTCGGCTGCGGCATTCCCTGTCCTTGTTTGGGCTTAGTCGTAGGTGATCACGGGTTGCGTGTAGGATGCGGCTGCGAGGACCGCACAGCAAGACTCATTCGGTATCAGGCCAGTCTCTCGGTGACGCCGGACGGCAGCGGATTCCCTCGGAGAGCCGGGATCCTCTCGAGAATCTCGGCGCGACTCATTCCCAACAACTGGTGCCTGTTTATCAGAGCATCGAAGTCTACCGCGTACATATTCCCTCGAGCCGGATCGGCGAGACCTGCGATGTTCCGGAGGGCGATCGAGCGCGCCATCCAATCCGCGAATTCTTGACGCTGCTCGTCGGTCTCTACTCTTCCGCTCGATCCGGTGATCGCGCGGAGCCGTCGCAAACTCTCGATTGCGAGAGGCTCCAATACAGAGTCGCCGACGCCGAGAAATCCCTTCCACGCCGCCGAATCGCTCGGCTGCAGTCTCTGCCTGGCCTCGGCAAACGATACGGTTGCGAAATAGAGCATCGCCTGCGCGGCAAACAAATCAAAGTGCGCCATTGACTCGTATGCTCCCGCAACGACGAGATCTATCTGGTCGGCCTCCCTGCTCAAGGCCGCGTCGTAGCGAGAAAGCGTGTGGCGATCCGGAATGCGCGCTCCATTCGCAGCAGCCTCGAAGGCGAGCGCCAATCTCTCGACAGCGCGAAGGCTCCATGCAATCCCCGTAGAGAAGAGCGGATCTACAAACGCGTAAGTATGTGGCATCATCGCCCAGCGATCGCCGGCGGCTTTCAGGAGCCGGTGCTGGATCTGTGCTCGAAACGCGATCGGCATGAGCGGTTTTGCGTCCGCGAACGCGCAAGCAAGCGTCGGGTAGCGCTCGAGCAACGCACGCCAGAGCGAAACCGCGTCCACGTCCCCGCCGGCGTTCATGGCCGGCCGCCCGCGAGGCGTCAGCAGAAATCCGGCGCTCGTCACACCGTCGTCGAAGCGAAGCGAATACATCCACCCTTCGTCGATCAGATGATGTACGGCCGCCCAATCGTCGGCGTATGGACCCTCCGGAAGCCCCGGGACAACGTCGCCCATCAGCTTTACGCCGTCGAAGTGACTGAAGACGATCGCCGAGCGCGTCTGGGTCCGTGCGAGGCCGGAAGGAATAGAGAGTTGACGCGCCAGAAATCCGCCGGGCCCCGAAGCATCGATGACGAATCCCGCCTCGAGCTCAAAGGAAACACCATTTCTGGCTCCAGTCAGACGCGTGGAAGTCGTGCTGAGATCTGCGGCGGTTATTTCCGTGTTGTCCCGATAGTCGACTCCCTCATCAATTGCCTGCCAGACGAAGTGCTGATCGACATCAGCTCGCAGCCAGTGGGAGTCCGAGAGCGCGTCCTCCGGGCTGGCTGCGACAAGTAGCCGCTCTGACGCGATGCCGCTGTCGGCGAATGATTCGCCGGGATGATGCCTATAGAAGGTGAATCCCCGTTTCAGTCCGCGTCGGACCTCCGGATAATGCGCCAGCCAGCGTCCGTGCGC
>JBOHTB010000066.1:0-4033 GCA_050733435.1 Gemmatimonadaceae bacterium
GAATCATCGAGAAGATGGTGCAGTACTGCGCCGGGAATTCTCCCCTCACCGATCCGCTGCAGGCCGAGGAAGTTGGTAATACTGCGGCTTTTCTCTCGAGTCCTTTGGCGAGCGGAATTACGGGCACCATTCTCTATGTCGACAAGGGCTACCACTCGATGGGGATGGCGACTGAGGGCGGACCTACCGCCGATTGAACCTCACGGGGTTTTCTTTGCGGCACTTTCCGCGGCGCGCGCGCTCTCGATCTTTTGTCTGATCGCCTGGAGTTCCTCGGGCGTGTGATGTCCCGAGAGCTGCATCGCGTGTCCCGTCTTCGAATCGGTCCAGGCTATCGTGTTGACACCACTCGGCGCGTCTTGTTTCGCCGCACCTTTGGGTGGGGCTGGCCGCGAGCTCAGCGTATCCGCGGTAGCTGCCGGGGCGGGCTGTGAGGTCTGCGCATTCGCGCTCGCTGGCGGCGCCGACTGCGGTGTTTGCGCATTTGCCCTAGCTGTCGCGGTCGCCATCGATGTAGTTGCCACTGGTCTTGCCGCCGCCGCTCCAGTGACGACGACCTGATCGAATTGAACCGGCAGTGCCTCGGTTAGCACTACGGTGTCTCCGGGCGCAACCTCGTACACGCTGCGATTTGCGCCGATTACTCGTCGGCTGCTGAGAGCTCGAACCTCCGGTTGGCCGAACACTACGACACCCGAGGTTACGCCGCTGATCGTAACTCCGTGCACATCCGGAAGGATCCCATTTAGCGGCGCGTTCGGTGATGTCGTCACGCTCGGCTTTGAGGCCGCCAGGAGCGAACTTGTCGTTCCCCCGGCCGTTCCGGGCCCTGCTTCGATTCTTGGTCGACTCGCTTCTGACTCACCTCTGGGTCGAGTCGCGTCCGCTACTCCAATCTTCGACCGGCTTATCTCTGGCGCTCCAGCCTTACCTCCAGCAACACTCGGCTCAATGCGACCATTTGGCTGCGCCCGAGGCGGAGCGCTCTGCATGCCCCTGGTCACAGCGCCCTGCGCAACACTCGGCGGAACTGACTTCCTCGCCAATACCGTCTCTGGCACCGCAAACTTCGCTACCGGATTCGTATCCGCCGTCTCGATTATCGCATAATTCTGAGACGTATTGCTTTCCTCTCTGCGCACTACGACAGTGCCAATCGCAATCACCAGCACCGCGGCCGCTGCTCGCCAGTACATCCAGTTTCTGGTCATCGGACTTCGGGCTACCACCCCGCCTGCCGCTTCCCGCGTCCCGCTTCCCGCTTCCCGCTTCCCGCTTCCCGTCTCCCGCTTCCCGCTTCCCGCCGGCACCACTCCTGTGGGAACATTGTCGAGCGCCGTCAGAATTCGGGACGACGCCGCGATGAACCCCCGCGCCTCCGCCACCGCTGCGGCGCACTGCGGACATTCATTCACGTGAGCTTCCATCCGCGCCGCTTCTTCCGGGCTCAGCGCGCCGTCGAGCCACGAGTGAATAGTTCCTTCGTCAGGATGCTGCATTTTTTTCTCTCTCTTCCCGGGCCTTCTGCAAAGTTTCGTAACTCTCAACCAACCGGCGCCGGGCACGCGACAATGTCGTCCCAACCGAGCCGGGCGAGAGCTCCAATGCCTCGGCGATTTCGTTGTAATCGAGCCCTTCCTCACGCATCAACAGCGCGAGCCTGTCCCGCTCAGCAAGAGCGTCCACAGCCTTGCGCGCCATCGCTGCCTCCTGTGCGCGCTCGAGCGTCGTTTCCTCGGGCTCGACCATCGAGTCGCGCTCCTCCTCCGCCAGAAGCGCGAGATGCTTTCGACGTCTCATATCCTTCCTCGCTTCATCCCGAACGAGATTCGTGGCAACCGCAAACAGCCACGCGCGCTCATTCTGAATGGAAGTCTGCCTTAGCGCGCGCACGAACGTCTCCTGGGCAACTTCTTCGGCCCAGTCGCGATCTCCGAGCCGCCGCGTCAGATATCGAACCAACGCGGCGTTGTACGTTCGGAAGAGTCGCTCGACGTCCGTCACCGATTCACCAGCGATCCCGCAATGTCGCGAGGTCGCGATCCGTAAGCCGCTCGACTCCGGACGGCGTAACCTCGATTGCCATGTCGCGGCCCACCACTATAGCGCGTTCTCCAACCGCCAAAGCTTCGCGGAGATCAGGCTGCAGCTCGAGCAGTTTGAAGTACGCGTCCGAGTACGGCTTCACGCGCAGCACAGTACCCGATTTCTTGTATCGAACGTCGGTCCACACACTGTCTCTCAGGACGAACGTCACGTTGCCCGAGCGCCGGACATTCGCATCGTTCCTCGCGCCGGACACAGCATCGGCCGCGGACAAGTTCGTCACGGAACGTTGCGCAGCCGCGGTCTTCGCCGCTTCGAACTGGACGGGCGCCGACATCACGGAAACAGGAGCCGCAGTCGCTACGCCAGTCAAGACGACGCCATTGGTAACGCCACCGACGCTGCCTGAAAGCCCTATCATCGGCTGCCGATTCATCCCCGGCTCGACCACCAGATACGACGAAAACTCCGTCGGAATACCGAATTGATCGCCGAGGCTTCGGATCTCGTCATCGATCTCCTGGGAACCGCCGTGTTTGCGCTTCTCAGCGCTGAGATATCCGATCCGCTGCGTTGCCCAAAGTCTCGCGACAAACGGATTCTCTCGCGTGCGATCGGGGAAGTTCACCTTGCTCGTCCAGGTCACCGGACCAGAGGTAGTCCGACCGTCGAAGCGCAGCACCGCATCGCCGCTCCCGTCGTAGCGCGCCAGGATAACGAGATCCTCACCCGCAAATATGTCCATCGGTCCTGAAGGGTGCATCTTGAGAAGTCGTACACCGTCGGCGCGAACACGGACATCCGTCACGAGCGGACTCGTCAGACGGCTCGCAACAATGCCAACAGCGCGCTCGACCGATTCCTCCGGACGAACGAAGCTCGCAGTGCCGCGCCCTTCCAGAGCAAGCTGCTCGATGAGCGAGATGTTGAGATCGGCTCCGACTCCGAATGTGAACAACCGGCGCGGTCCACGCTCCTTGGCCACATTCGCCGCGATGACAGATGCATCGCGCTCTCCGACAGTCGGTTGGCCGTCCGTCAGGAAGAGGATGATGGGAAGTCTCCCATCCTGCACGCGCGAAGAAAGTGCCTCGTCCAGCGCGCCCGAGATGTTCGTCGATCCCTCCGCCTCGAGCTGATCGAGATAGCGATCGGCCGCACGGATATTCTCACTGCTCGCTACTGAGAAGTCGTCACGGAAGGTGCGAACGTCGCTCGAGAAATCGATGAGCCGGAAGCGATCCATCGGTGACAGACTCTGAAGCAGCTGCTTCCCCGCCGCTCGCGCCTGTTCGATTTTCTGCCCACCCATCGACCCCGATACATCGATCACGAAGGTCAGATCACGCGGAATCGCAGCAGGGCGCACTGCTGGCGGTGACAGCGTGATGAGCGCAAAACCATCCTCATTTCCGGGAGCATTCGCAAGCATCGTCACCGCGGCGCTGCTCGAGCGCCGTACAGGAATGAGAAGAGTCAGCTCTCCACGCGCATCCCTTATTTCGAAGTGGCGCATGGACCGCCGACTGTTCGACGCAAAGCTCCGGTCCCCGGAGTCATCGTTCGAGCGATCTGCCTCGTCTCGCGTGCTTTGCTCGACGATCGAGTTCGTTGGTGAATAGGCCGTTCCATACATCGGATCGGAGGGATAGCTCAGAACGAATGAGGTCCGGGCCTGCGCGTCCTGATTGGTTGCCCATTGATTCGTCCCAACGCCTCTGAAATAGTCCACTCTCAGGGCATCGCCTTCACGCTCTGCTACACTCTGGAAGCGAAGCACGACCTTCTTCTCTTCGCCCGGTGCAATCGGAAAAATTCTCGCGCGAAACAGACCGTAACCCATCCACTCGAGCAGCGCTGGGTCGCGCTGGCGTCGAACTATCTCCTCATAGATCTGCCGAGCGCGATCGGCATTCATCGTTTCACCAGAGACCATCTCACCGTTGATGGAAAGCTTGAGGTCCTGAAATGCGGCGTCCTTCGGAAG
>JBOHTB010000067.1:0-3109 GCA_050733435.1 Gemmatimonadaceae bacterium
GGCTTGAGCGGCCAGCGGCCAGCGGGGCAGTCGGCGACGTCAATCTCTTACTCCATAATACTCCCGGTACCATTCGACGAACTTGCCAATTCCGACATCTAGTGGCGTATCGGGCGAGAATCCTGTCGCTTCGGTTAGCGCTTCCACGTCGGCGTAGGTCGCCGGCACGTCACCAGGCTGCATCGGCAGCAATCTTTTTTCGGCGGTGCGGCCGAGGTGTTTCTCGAGAGCACCAATCATGTCGAGTAGCTCGACGGGTTGGTTATTTCCGATGTTGTAGATCCTGTAGGGTGCTTTGCTCGTCCCCGGATCGGGTTCGTCGCCGCTCCAATCGGGATTCGCCGTCGGAATGATATCAGTGACGCGAACAACGCCTTCCACGATGTCGTCGATGTACGTGAAGTCTCGGCGCATCTTGCCGTGATTGAACACATCGATTGGCTTCCCTTCCAGAATCGCGCGGGTGAAAAGAAAGAGCGCCATGTCCGGACGGCCCCATGGTCCGTACACAGTGAAAAATCTGAGGCCCGTCACCGGCATGCGATAAAGATGGCTGTACGAGTGCGCCATCAGCTCGTTCGCCTTCTTGGTCGCCGCGTAAAGGCTGACGGGGTGGTCGACGTTGTCGTGGACGGAGAACGGCATCTTCGTGTTCGCTCCGTACACCGAGCTCGACGACGCGTACACTAGGTGCGCGATCTTGTTGTGACGACAAGCCTCGAGAATGTTCAGAAATCCAACGAGATTGCTCGAGACGTACGCGTGCGGATTAGTTAGCGAATATCGAACGCCCGCCTGTGCGGCGAGGTGAACGACGCGTTCGGGCTTCTCGTTCTTGAACAGCTTGTTCACGCCGGACTCGTCCGCGAGATCGAGCTTCGAGAAATGGAACGCGGGATATTTCTTCAGCTCTTTGAGTCTGGCTTCCTTGAGACTGACGTCGTAGTAGTCGTTCAGGTTGTCGAGCCCGATCACTCTGTCGCCGCGATCCATCAATCGGCGGGCGACGTGATACCCGATGAAACCAGCGGCACCCGTAACAAGTATGTCAGCCATTACCGTCCGGCGTCGCGGCAAGACAGTCTTCTTGCTCTAGTTCCATGAATCCTTGCGGTTATGGATTGGCCGCGAAAGGAGTTGTTCGCGTGGTAAGGATGTCAACAATCCGGCGGCATCGAGCTGTTTTCGACCATGCCGCCGTATCAGTTCACAGAGTATTTCGAACGCGAGGTGCTCCGGAAGCGACCCTATCTGCGGCGAGAATGGTGCCTCGCCGTGATCCAACGGCCTGTTCGAGTTGAACGGCAGGAGAATAACCGCTACCGGTTCTGGGGCGTGGTGACAGAGCTGCAGGGTCGGTATCTTCGAGTGGTGACGCTTGAAGACCAGCTCACGATCCACAACGCGTTTCCGGATCGAGGATTCAGAGCATGAAGCTCGCATATTATTCTGAGACTGACTCACTCTATATCGATTTGTCGGAACATCCGAGCGTAGAGAGTCGTGAAGTTGCAGATGGCATCGTCCTCGACTATGGCGCAGATGGCAGCCTAGTCGGCATTGACATCGACAATGCCAGCCGGAAGGTGCAACTGCAACGTCTCATTCTCACTGGTATACAAGGAGAGGTCGAGAGGCGCGCTGGGTGACGCAGCGCGCCCGGACGAGTATCCCTCGCTCGCGCGGTGCAGCTCGATTAATTCTCTCCGGGGTTTACCTGCCCGAATTCTGTGCGCCACCAAATGCTGAAAATCTACCGGTCCCCGTATATGGACGAGTGAAGTTGCCGATTGGTGTCGCCACCGTCACGTCGCCGCTGATCGTGTACGGCACCGACCCGCTCTGCATCATCTGCCGCGCGGCCGCGCCGATTCCGGAATAGGTGAAATCTATCGGAATCCGGACCGTCGTCGAATCGTTGTTCTGAACGGTGAAGCGTGAATCGAGAGCGCCCGTCCCGAGCTGGTTCTGCCCGACGAGCACGTTGTAGGTGAGTCGCGTCGCGTCGAGCCTGAATCCGTTCGGGTTGTAGATACTGAGATAGGCGTCGAGCGACCCGCCGCTCAGGCCGAGTCCGCGCACGCGGAGATCCTTGAAGGTCACGATCGGCTCCGCGAATCCGGCGCGTCCGAGTGTCGCGCACGCCGCCATCCCCCAAGCCGCCGCTACTGCCACGACCAGCGCTGCGACTGCAGTTCTGCGGTTGATCATCTTGCGCATACTATTTCTCCTTGCTGTCGCCCGACCTCGTCGTCGGACTTTCGTTATTGGCTTCGTGCAGCGTTCGCTGTGGCGAAGCTTCGTTGTTTTCCCCGCCTCCCGCGCCACTCCCATGCGTCCGTTTGTCACCCTCCGTGGACGCCGGCGTGGACACTTTGGCCTTGAGATCTGCCCACCACTGGAGGCGTTTCGCGACTTCCTTCTCGAATCCGTAGGGTCCAGGCTCGTAGAAGACGCTGCCGCGCAATTCCTCCGGCAGGTACTCTTGCGGGATGTATGCCTCCGGGACCGAATGGGCGTACTGATAGCCTTCGTGGTAGCCGAGCTCTTTCATGAGGCGCGTGGGGGCGTTCCGGATGTGCATGGGAACCTGCGCGGCGAGAGTCTCGCGCGCGGCTTCGAGTGCGGCGCTCAAGCCGCGGTACGACGCGTTCGACTTGGGCGCCGTCGCGAGGTAGATCACCATCTCCGCGAGCGGCAGAAAACCTTCCGGCGGCCCCAGCATGTGGAACGCATCACGCGCGGCGACAGCCAGCTGTAATGCTTGAGGGTCGGCGAGACCGATGTCCTCCGCGGCCATCGCAATCGATCGCCGAAAGATTGTCATCGGATCTTCACCGCCCTCGATCATCCGCGCCATCCAGTAGAGCGCGGCTTGCGGATCGCTGCCGCGCAGGGACTTGTGATACGCGGACAGCATGTTGAAGTGGACTTCGCCGGATTTGTCGTGGTGCGCGAATCGCTTTTGCATCGCATCGCGCGCGAGCTGCGCGGTGATTTCCCCTTGTTCTCCAACGTGATCGGCCGCAGCCTCCAGCACCGTTAGCGCGCGACGGGCGTCGCCATCGGCCTCGCGAGCGATCATCTCGCGCGCGTCGTCGTCGAGTTT
>JBOHTB010000068.1:0-35154 GCA_050733435.1 Gemmatimonadaceae bacterium
CCCCCGGAATCGCCCCGTGATCCTGAAACGACAGCTCGGCGTCACCAATGTCCGAAAACCAGAGCCGGCCAAGGTGCTCTACTCCGTCGTAGCCTACCTGGAGCGAGACCATGTAGTCGCGGCTATCGACTTTGATTACTCGGATGGGATGCTGAGCCTTCGCTGAATTCGGCGCCATGATATAACAAGACTGAAATCGGGCCAAATCGTTTCCGAAATTTCAGCGATTTACGGCGAGCTCCTCGGGTGCAATCCCATAATCGCGCAGCTTCCGATAGAGCGTGCGCTCCCCGATGTCGAGCATCTCCGCCGCCTTTCTGCGATTTCCGCGCGTATCACGCAGCGCCGCTTCGATCGCCGCTCTCTCGATGTCCGCCATCGTCATTCCCGGTGCAATCGTTACAGTCGTCGGCGGCAGCGGCTGATTCGGCGCTTCGATCGCGGCGCTGATCGCGCCCGACCCAATCGCCGGCGCGGGCTGAACCTCTCCGACCCACGCTCTCCCGTCGCGACGCTCGTCATCGAGCCGCCGCCGAAGCTCCTCCACCTGCAGCCGCAGCTCCAGCATGCTCCGCACGAGAAACTCGAGCTCCCTTCCCTCCGCGCCAACCGCGCCCCGCACCACCGGACCCACGTGCACCGGCAGAAACCTCGCCCCTCCACCCTCTCTGATCGCGCGCGGAATGTCCTCCGGTCCTATCTCTCTCCCCGGCGCCAGCACCACCATGCTCTCGATCAGATTCCTGAGCTCGCGCACGTTGCCCGGCCACGGATAATTCATGAGAATCTGCATCGCGTCCGCCGAGATTCCGTGAAACGGACGGTCGTGCTGCGACGAGAATTCCTTGATGAACCTGCGCACCAGAAGCGGGATGTCGTCGCGGCGCTCTCTGAGCGGCGGCAGATAGATGCTCAGGACGTTGAGCCGATAATACAGATCGGTCCGGAAGCTTCCCTCTTCCACGGTCTCCCTGAGCGGACGATTTGTCGCCGCCACCACTCTCACGTCGATCGGGATCTGGGCCGTCCCTCCGACGCGCGTCAGTTTTCTTTCCTCGAGCACGCGCAGCAGCTTGACCTGCGTCGACGGGGGAATCTCGCCGATCTCGTCCAGAAACAGCGTCCCCGTGTCCGCCAGCTCGAACCTTCCGATCCTCCGCTCGGCCGCGCCCGTGAACGCGCCCTTTTCGTGCCCGAACAATTCGCTCTCGATCAGCGTCTCCGGCAAAGCCCCGGCATTCACGGCGATGAACGGCTTTCCGCGCCGCGGACTCAGTCGGTGGATTGCGTTCGCAACCAGCTCCTTACCAGTTCCGCTCTCGCCCTCGATTATCACCGTGCTCGACACCGGCGCGATCTGCTCGATCTTGAGCAGCACTTCATTGATCGCTTCCGATTGTCCAATCAAACCGGTCGCATCCGTGAGGCGCTTGCGATCCATTACCCGCCGAACCGCCAGGTGCAATTCGTCGGACGACATCGGCTTGGTGAAGACATTCACGAATCCGATCGTGCGCAGTCGCTCCCGCAGCTCCGGGTCTTCGACTTCCGCGAGCCCGATCAGTGCCGTGCCGTTCCATAGCTCTTCGCGCACAGTGTGTAGCGTCGCTGCATCGGCGAGTCCGCCCGTGAGAACGATCAGGTCGGGTTTGAACTTCCTGATCTCGCCGCGCAAATCGTCGAGCGGCGAGACGACTGTCGTCTGCGTTCCCTCCGCCTCGAGAACGGCGTTTAGACGCACCGCCGGCTCGACGTCCGTGAGCGTGATGAGAACCTTCACGGTGCGCCTATTGAACGTTGACGCGCTGTAAATGCGGGCTCGATTGACCTCACTTGGCGTGCTCCGTCACTCTGCCACTCAACACGTCGCACGCGTGCTGGATGATCGGATCGATTCCCTCGAGGGCATCGCGCACGCCTCCAGGCGAGCCCGGCAGATTGATGATCAGGGTCTGTCCGCGCACGCCCGCGATTCCCCGCCCGAGCGCCGCGCGCGCGAAATTCGGCAGCGCGAGCACTCTGATTCTCTCCGCGATTCCTTCGGCTTCCCGATCGATCACCGCGCGCGTCGCCTCGGGCGTAACGTCGCGCGGTGAAAGTCCGGTGCCCCCCGTAGTCAGGACCAGCTCGGCGTTCTCTGCGTCGGACACACGAACGAGCGCACGAACGATGTCCACGGTTTCATCCGCGCACGACGTCGCCGACACGACTTCATGATTCCGCGCCTTCGCCCAACCGGTGATCATGGCACCGGAAGCATCCTGCCTTTCGCCGCGCACGACTGAATCGGAGACGGTGATCACCGCTACACGCATTCGCGTCTCCGTTCGCTCGCGCGCCTTCGCGATGTTGACGGCCGTTCGGTCACAGCCTGCTGCCGTTCTTATAGAAAGGCATCTTCTGAACGACAGCCGGAACTCTCTTTCCGCGTATCTCGATCTCGATTGGCGAGCCCTCAGCGGTCGCCTCGGGCGGCACGTACGCGGTGCCGATCGGAATCCCCAGCGTTGGACTCATCGTCCCGCTCCGCACTTCCCCACTCGGCTCACCATTCACGAACACCGGATAGCCGTGCCGCGGAAACGACCTTTCGCGAGTCGTGAATCCAACGAGCTTTCGCTTGGGGCCCGCGTCACGCTGCGCGAGGAGCGCGTCACGTCCGACAAAATTTCCTTTTTTCATTTTCACGAGCCAGCCGAGCGATGCTTCGAGGGGAGTGGTGGTGTCGTCGAGATCGTTGCCGTAGAGCGCCATCCCCATCTCCAGGCGCAGCGAATCGCGTGCGCCGAGTCCGGCGGGCGTGACTTCTCCCGAAGCGGTGAGAGCGTTCCAGATTTTTGCGGCGCTCTCGGCCGCGAAGTAGAGCTCGAAGCCATCTTCACCCGTGTATCCCGTCCGCGAGATGTAGACTTTGTCGACGCCGGCGACTGTGCCCGTCGTGAACTCGTAGTACTTGATCTTCGAGAGATCGACATCGGTGTGCTGCTGTAGAATGCGCGCCGCGTCGGGCCCTTGTAGGGCGAGCAGTGCGATCTGGTCGCTGATGTTCTCCAGCGTCACGTCGAATTTCCCGACGAACCGCGAGATGTGCGCGAAATCCTTGTCGATGTTGGATCCGTTCACGACCATGAGCACGCGATCGGCGGAGCGATAGACCAGGCAGTCGTCGACGATCGTCCCGTCTTCTCGGAGAATCGTCGAGTACTGGGCCTGTCCCGGCTGGAGCGAGGCGACGTCGTTCGTCGTCACGTAATTCACGAAGTCGACCGCCTGGGGACCGCGTACGATGAACTCACCCATGTGACTGACGTCGAACAACCCAGCTTTCTCTCGCACCGCCTTGTGTTCGGCCGTGATTCCCGTTGGATACTGGACCGGCATCTCGAATCCCGCGAACGGGACGATCTTGGCGCCGAGGGCCGCGTGGACGTCGTAGAGAGGGGTCCGCTTGAGTGGCTTTTCCGGACCCGCTGAAGCCGTCCCGCGGGCAGTCTGCCCGGCGGTCGGACTGGTAGCTGCTTCGGTCATTTTTGAGGCTTGGAGCGGGGTGAGAGACTGACCCCAATATGCGCGAAGCGCCCCTCTTTTTCGAGGGGCGCCGTGACAAATTGGCAGAATCGCGTGATAAACTCCTGCCTAATCCATCAATTCTGCTCCCGTGACTTCTCTCACCTGACCGGTCGTGGGCCGAGAGCCGGTGACCATACCCTTGAGTGCCTCGAAGAGTACGACGGGACGAGACTTGTTGACCTTCATGTACGACGCGTAATCCGCGTCGACGAGAATGAGAGCGATGCGCGGGTCAGTTGGACCGCCATCCTTGTCTCCACCCTGGTCACCGAGCCAGACCTTCCAGTCCTCTTTATATAGTTGTCGGATCCGGGTTCGATTCTTCGAAACGCGCGCGACACCGGACACCGAGACCCATTCGTGAGTGCGGTTGTTGTAGTAGGAGCAGTTGACGTGCGGGTCCACCGTCAGGTCGTCCAGCTTGTGCGTTGTTGCATCGGTGACGAACCAGAGATCCGCTCCTTCGATCCGCTCCTGCGTCGCCATCGGTCGTGATACGAGGTGGCCGTTGGTTTGCCGAGTGGTGAACATCGCGGTCTCGATGCCTTTGATAAGGTCGTACAGCTCGTCGATTTTTTTGGAGGTCGCCATGCATTTTTGATGTGCAGAAGACATGCCCTGATGCAAAGAGGGGCACGTTCCTGAGAACGTGCCCCTCTTTGCTATCAAAATCGAGATGCTATTACTTCATCGGTCCGAGACGAGAACCGAGTGAGTTCAGTTAGCGCCCGACTGGAGCGCGGCGCTTAACCATCGACTGACCCGACGACGAGATCGCGGGGCAGCTCATGACGTTCATGATACGCGTTGCCTCGTTGAGCATGTACGAGTAGTCAGCGTCCGCGACGCCGCTCCCCTTCTTGCCCAGCATAGAGACAAAGTCGCCCATCTTGGTGCAGGCCTGCGGAACCGAGCCATCCCCCACAGCAATGAGCTGGTTCACCAGCGGATTGTTCACACCATTCGGCAGGTTCAGCGACAGCAGGTACTGCAACAGACTTCCGAGCTGAGGCGGAGCAGCGGCGACGCTGACATTGAATGTCTTCGTCGACTTGTTGCCGGCCGCGTCGCTGACTACACATGTCACGAGCGTATTGCCAATCGGGAAATTGCTTCCCGAGGCGGGCGTGCAGGACACGACAGTCACGCCGACGTTATCGACGGCGCTTACCGCAAACGTCACCGCAGCACCGCTGGGCGAAGTTGCGTTCAATGCCAAGTCGCCCGGCACGGTAAGACTCGGCGCTTCCTGGTCGCGTACGGTTACGTACTGCGTCGCTGACGCAGTGTTGCCGGACGCATCGGTTGCCGTCCAGGTGATGGTGGTCACGCCGACAGGATAGATCCCCTGAAGAGCGCCGCCATCGCCTCTCGATCCAGAAACGCTTACGGTCTGACAGTTGTCTTGAGCGTCGGCACTACCTACCGGGACAGAAGCGGAGGCTTGCCCAGGATCGTTGCCGACCACGATCGAGGCCGGCGCACGAACGGATGGATTCTCCTTGTCCGATACAGTGACGATCTGATTCGCGCTGGCAGTTAGTCCGCCAGCGTCGGTCGCAGTCCAGGTGACGGTCGTGACACCCTTTGGATAGGCGGCGTCGAGCGCGGCCGCATCGCTGCGTACGCCCGCGACGGTGCTGCCCGGAGCGTCATCGCTTACACTGGCGACACCGATATTAACAGTCGCCTTGCAGACGCCCGCATCGGTGCTGACGGTAAAATTCGCCGGAGGCACGACAACGGGCGGCTGATTAACCGCGACGTTCGCCGGTGAGAACCTCAGCGCGTCGTTCGTGAGACTGAAGAAACCGCGCACGCGAGGACTCAGACCCCCGCCCGTCATCACGCTGTCGAACGTGGCTTCGGTTCCACCCGCGTTCTCAATGCCCTGTGTGACGCGATTCGCGCCGTTCGTGATGTTGAGGTGCGTGACGTACATCGTTATGTCGTTCGATCCCTCGGACAGCACGAGCTGCGCGGTAAGATTGCCGCTGCCACCCGATTCCGGGACGCCCTTCAACTGGACCACGAATCTGCGATTTGGCGCCGAGCCGCGGGTTTCGTAAGTCATGCTTCCGGGAACGTTGCCGGGGACCCAGTCGCTCCACGCAAACGCGATCATGTTGTTCGGATCGCTCGTTGACGGAATGCCGCCGAGCGACGCGACTTGATAGAAGTCACCCGCAACAGCCGGCCCGAAGGTTACGAAGCCGTTGAGGTAAAGATTGAGCTTGCTGTAGGTGTTGCCGTAGAAGTTGAAATCAAAACCGATTGGCAGGTCGACGATCCTTCCGTCGTCACCGCCGTTGACCAACGGGAGACTCGCTGTGGGAAGAGCGTTGACCGGGTCTGCTTCGGGTGCGAAGTCGACAGCCGCCTTCGTATAGGATGGACCGGAGCCGGCGTCAAGATTTGCGGACTGGCCGACAATCGACGACGGAACGATACCAACGCGAACGGCGGAGCCGCTCGCTACGAGGTTGCTCGATGCGTTGAAAGATCCGACAAGGACTGAATCCCAGTAGGCCTGCTTCGCGGGACTCGGGTCGAATGCGGCCTGCGCTTTCGGGGCCGTGTTATCCGAGCACGAGAGAATTCCGGCCAGGATTGCGACGCTGGCGGAGGACACTCTGATCAGGTTTAGGGCTGATAACGCGGTAGAACGGCGCATCGTAGTCTCTCATGAAGAGGGCTACGTAAAAGACGACCACCTGCCCTAAGCTCAACAGGAGTTACGCCTCGTTCTGCGGGCCTAACCCCTTCTCACAGAACAGTTTCGAAAGCCAGGTTTGTGACCACAGGAGCCTCGTTTTCGGCTCCTGTTTTTAGCAGCCCAGGACCGCCATGATACGCCTTGCGTCGTCGACGACTTGAGCCTGAGCCTTGGTCATGGGAAAGCGGCTCTTCGGCCCTTCAAACAATTTGATGAAGTCGCCCATTTTGACGCAGGCCACGTGCGATCCGTTACCCGGGCTCCGATAGGCGGTGTTGAGCTGCGCCAGCAGAGGATTCGCGACGCCCGGCTGCAGATCCATCGCCGATATTTTCGCAATCAGGTTTCCGATCTGGTCCTGCGCGCCGAGGACCGTCACGTCGAAGCTCGCGGTCGCCTGGTTGCCCGCACCATCACGCGCGGTGCAGCCGACGGTCGTTTTGCCGATCGCGAACATGCTGCCGGTCGCGGGCGAGCACATGAAGTAGTCGACACCCACGTTGTCCGACGCATTGACCTTGTAGTCCACCGCGGCACCGCTCGGCAGCGTCGCGTTCACGATCATTGCGGCCGGAACGTCGATAGTGGGCGGAGCCATGTCGGCGATAGTCACAGTCTGGGTGGCGCTGTTGGAGTTCTGCGAGCCGTCGACTGCCGACCAGGTAATGGTCGTCGTGCCGATGGGGTACGGCGCGGAAAGTGACGCTCCATCGCTGCGCTTACCTTCGACTGTGACGGTGATGCAGTTGTCCGCGGCGCTCGCGGTACCGACCGAGATGGTCGCCATCGCAAAGCCGGTATTGTTTTCCGACTTGTTGGCAGGCGCGGTAATCGACGGCTTCTCCCTGTCGCGGATCTTGACTTTTTGGGTCGCGTTCGCCGTGAGGCCGCCCGCATCCTTCGCGGTCCACGCAATCGTGGTCAGGCCTTTTGGATACGGGTCGCTGACCTTGCGCCCGTCGCTCCTTACTCCGGTGAGGACGACACCATCGGCGTCGTCCGTAACGACGGGACTCGGGCTAACGTTCGCGGTGCAGACGCTTGCGTCGGTATTGGCATCGATGTCGGGCGCGCTCGCAATCACGGGCGGTTGATTGCCCGAGACGTTGATGCTCTGAGTCACGCTGCTGGAATTGCCGGCGACATCGGTTGCTTTCCAGGTCACGATCGTCTCGCCGACCGGGAAACCGCTCGAGAGCGGCTTCGCGTCGCTTCGTGATCCAACCACGGTCACGCTGCCGCAGTTGTCGCTAGCGACAGGGGCGCTGAGAAGGACGGTCGCGGTGTTCAGACCGCGATCGGTGACAGTCGAAACTGCGTCGGGTGCGTGGAGGCTTGGCGCTTCCTTGTCGCTGACTGTCACAACCGAGGCAGCGTGGCCAGTCAGGCCACCCACATCCGTGGCTGTCCAATCAATTGTCGTGACGCGAGCCGGGTAAGCGGCATCGAGGGCGAGCCCGTCGTTGCGGACGCCCGTCACGGTCGCTCCCGGAGCGTCGTCGGAAACCGTCGGCGATCCCGGCTTGACCGAAGACGAGCATACGCCCGCGTCGGTGTTGACGGTGAGATTGGGCGGTGCCACGACAACGGGCGGCTGATTGATGTGCGAGAAGGAGAACCGAACGCCGTCATTCACCAGCGGCGTGACAAAATGCGCCTGAACCCTGCCGTCAAGGAATGCGGCCTCGGTGCCGCTGGAATTTTCGATTCCCTGAGTGACTGGGTGGAAGCTGCTCGTGATGTCGTTGTAGGCCGTGTAGAGCGTGATGTCGTTCGATGTTTCAGACAGCACTATCTGGCCGGTGACGTGACCAGGGGGCGACGCCGGCATCTTGCCAGCGATCGGGTTCGAGCCAAGATCGTATTCGGGTACGTTGGACCACTGAACGACGAATTTTCTGTTCGGTGAAGTGCCTATCAGGGCGTACGAGTACGATGCGCCGGCGGCCGACGGATTGAGGTCGGTCCACGCGAGCGCGATGAGATTGTTGTACGGCGCGTCGAGCGCGTTCGGAATGGTTCCACCTGCAAAGCCGTCGCGAATCGAGTTGGTAAAGCCAAGAAAACCGTTCGACGAGATGTGAACGATGTTGTAGTTGTTCGCGAAGAACTTGAAGGTGAACCCAATACCGATGTTGTTGTTGATCGCGTCGTCCTGGGCGCTCAGCTTCGTAGCCGTTGCAGGCATTACTTCTGGGACGAAGGCAACCGGGAAGACCGAATATGTCGGGACGGCCAAGACAGAGGACATCTCGTTGGTGCCGCGGACGCTGCTCGCCGCGCCGTCGGACGGACTGACCGCGCTGGCGTTGGCTATAGCGGTGGCGCGCTTGAGTGAGTCCGAGTAGTGGAACGCCGCGACGCTGAATGCGCCGGACGCCGGGTCGCCCACGAAGCCATTCGGGGCTGTGGTGCTATCTGAGCAGGAAACGACGGCGATCACAAATGTGGCGCCGATCGACCATGCCTGTAGCATCCTGAGTGAGCGTGCGAACCCGGTGCTGCGAACCATCCGTGACTCTCGAAATGAGGGTCGCCTAATATAGGATTATTCGGCCCGAAGCTCAACAGTAATTAGCGTGCAGTGAAGCGGCCTAACCTGTTTGCGCAGAATGACTTGCAAAAGGCAAATTTGTGACCGGGCGAGGGCCCCTAGAGCCTCTCCCCGCCCATCAGAACGGCCATGATTGCCTTCTGGATGTGGAGGCGATTCTCCGCCTCGTCCCACACTCTCGATTGCGGCCCGTCGATCACATCGGCCGTCACTTCCTCGCCGCGGTGGGCAGGAAGGCAATGCAGAAAAATCGCGGATTTCTTCGCGCGCTTCATGAGCGACGCGTCCACCTTATAGTCTCTGAACGCTTTCTCCCGGATGGCCTGCTCCTCTTCCTGACCCATCGATGCCCACACATCGGTGTTGACCACGTCGGCCTCCTTTGCGGCCTCGGCCGGATCGCGGACGAGACGCACCTTAGCCTTTGACTGGGCGCGGCGGAGAATCTCCTGATTGGGGTCGTACCCCTCGGGACACGCGAGCGTCAGCTCGAAGCCGAGGACGTAGGCGGCATTGATCCACGAGTTGGCCATGTTGTTTCCGTCGCCGATCCAGGCAACGCGCTTTCCCTTGTAGCCGCCAAGGTGTTGCCTGATGGTGAGCAGGTCGGCGAGAACCTGACAAGGATGCACGAGGTCCGTCAGTCCGTTGATTATCGGGACCGATGCGAACTGAGCCAGCTCTTCGACCTCGGCGTGCGCGAAGGTGCGGATCATTATTCCATCGACGTAGCGCGAGAGCACGCGCGCGGTATCGGCAATGGGCTCGCCGCGTCCGAGCTGTACATCGCGCGGCGACAGGAAAAGAGCGTGTCCGCCCAGCTGCCACGTTCCGACCTCGAAGGACACGCGCGTGCGCGTCGAGGATTTCATGAAAATCATGGCGAGGGATTTACCGGCGAGCGGCTTCTTCCTGTAGGCGCCTTTTCGCATCGACTCGGCGAGTGCAAAGAGCCGGTCTAGCTCGCGCGCGGAAAAATCGGGAATCTGGAGCAGATCGCGGTGTGGGCGCTCGGTCGTCTTCTTACGGGGCATGTGAGATGCGCGAAACGTGTATGGTGTTGTTGTGCGCGCGAAATATACTAATAGCGTGAGATCCTCTTTAATCCTCTCGAGTGCCGTCGTGCTCGCCCTGGCCGGCTGCCACTCCGATTCGACGGGGCCCGGACCAATCCCGGCCGGTTTCACGCTCAAGCTCGAACCGTTCGTGTCGACGGGATTGTCGAGTCCGGTCTTCCTCACCCAGCCGCTGAACGATGGGCGGATCTTCGTCGTCGAGCAGGCGGGCACCATTCGCATAGTTCGCGATGGCGTGCTTCAGGCGGCGCCGTTCCTCGACATCTCGAGCAGAGTGTTGAGCGGCGGTGAGCGAGGCCTGTTGAGCGTTGCGTTTCACCCGCAGTACGCGACGAATCACTTTTTCTACGTCTACTTCACAACGCAGACGAATGGCGACATTCGGATCGAGCGCTTCACGGCGACGAGCGCCGACGCGGCCGACCCGAATAGCTCGAAGCTGATTCTCACGGTTTCGCATTCTTCCCAGCCCAATCACAACGGCGGGCTACTCACCTTCGGCCCGGACGGAATGCTCTACGCTGGCCTGGGCGATGGCGGCGGTGGCGGCGATCCCTTCATGAACGGCCAGAACTACGACGCGCTTCTGGCGTCGCTTCTCCGCGTCGACGTCGACAACGGCGATCCTTACGCGATCCCGTCCAATAACCCGTTCGTCGGGCAGAGCGGTCGCAGAGGCGAGATCTGGGCAAAGGGATTGAGAAACCCGTGGCGATACGCATTCGACAGGCCAACCGGTCTTCTATACATCGCGGACGTCGGGCAGGATCTCCACGAGGAGGTGGACGTCCAGCCCGCGAATTCGGGCGGCCTCAATTACGGCTGGAACATCACCGAGGGCCAGAGCTGCTACAATGCCGCGACGTGCAGTCAGACGGGACTGACTGCGCCTGTTATCGCCTACGACCACACGAATGGCGCCTGCTCGATTACTGGCGGATACGTTTATCGCGGAAGCGCGCTTCCGGAAATCGTCGGCCATTACTTCTATTCGGATTACTGCGAAGGATTTCTGCGCAGCTTCAGGTACTCGAACGGAGCCGCGGTCGATAAGAGGGACTGGGGTCTGACGATGAGCGCCGTGACGTCTTTCGGATTCGACGCGGCTGGCGAGCTGTACGTTCTCGCGGGCAACAGCGTTTTCAGAATCGCGCGCGGGAGCTGACGTGGCGCGGATTCTTGTCGCGATAGTGTCAGTCGCCGTTGTGGCCATCGCGGCGCCGAGTGCTCTGGCGCAGAACACTTCGGATCTGAGAATCAGGCTGGAAACGGGCGCGGACGTCCCCGCCAGCGGAGCATTGGTCGCCCTTCTCGACGCGCACGACAGCGTCGTCGTCGAAGGACTTACCGGAGAGCTTGGCACCCGAGTGCTCCGCGCTCCGCCCGGAAGCTACCGGGTGCGCGTAAGGCGGATTGGGTTTCTGCCATTCGTCTCACCGGCGGTGTCGCTGCCACACGCGGGGGAGCTCGTGCTACAGGTCGAGAGCCCACGGGTTGTCCTGCAGAGCATCGTCGTCAATTCCAGATCGCAGTGCAAGCGGAACGATCCGAATGCGCAGACGCTTTCGCTGGTATGGGACGAGGTGGAGAAGGCGCTCCGCTCGAGTCAGATAACCACACAGGATCTCGCCGGCGTGGGTCGCGCCGAGATATTCCATCGATCGTTATCGGAAGACGGCGTCGAGCTCGCGGCCGATACGACGTTTTTCACGATCGGCACCCGCCGCCCTTTCGCCGCCATCTCGTCTGAGCAGCTCGCGTCCCAGGGATATGTGATAGGGGACGAACACGTCGGCTGGAGTTATTTCGGGCCCGACGAGACCGTGCTGCTCTCGGATCAGTTCGCGGCGTCGCACTGTTTTCGACTCGTGCGCGATCCTGAGCATAAGGGAGAGATAGGAGTCGCGTTCGAGCCCTCACCGACTCATCACATTCCGGACATCACCGGAGTGCTTTGGGTCGACGAGGCAACTTCGGAGCTGCGGGAGATCGTCTTCAGCTTTGCCAACGCGGGCGCAATGAGCCGCTTCAATGCGGGCGGCTTCACGCATTTCAAGCGGCTGCCTTCTGGAGCCTGGATTGTCGACGACTGGCGCCTGCGCGTGCCCACGCTCGAGATGCGACAGGCTCCGTACGCTGCGCCACATCTCGTTCGCACCGGCTACAAGGAGGACGGTGGCAGGATTCTAGCCGGAGAGGGGACTACAGGCAAAAGCTGATTGGGAGGGCAAGCGATGATCCGCAAGCTGAAATCCGGCGAGTACCGGCTGTACTCGAAGAAGAAAAGCTCGAGGACGGGCAAGAGAAAAAATCTGGGCACGTTCAAGAGCCTGGCAGCCGCGAAAAAGCACGAGCGCGCAGTGCAGTTCTTCAAGCGCGGAGGTTAGCCAAAGCTATATTGGCCGCATGGGGAACACGACCATTCCGCCCATTGCGCCCGTTGTGCCGGCCATGTCTCCGCGCGTGCCGTCTTTCGGGGACCGCTACACGATTGAGCGCGTACTCGGCGAAGGCGGAATGGCGACCGTTCACCTCGCAGAGGAGCGCAAGCACCGCCGAAAGGTGGCGATCAAGGTGCTCAAGCCTGAGTTCGGTGCGTCGGTCGGAGCGGAACGATTTCTACGCGAGATCGGCATCGCTGCGCGACTGGCGCATCCTCACATCGTACCGCTGATTGACTCGGGCGAGGCAGATGGGTCGCTCTATTACGTCTCGCCGTACGTGGAGGGTGGATCACTCCGCGACCGTCTGAGCCGCCAGAGGCAGATGGCTCTTCCCGACGCCGTCCGGATTGCATCGGAGATCGGAGTCGCACTCGACTACGCACACCGCAGTGGTTTCGTCCACCGCGACGTCAAGCCGGAGAACATTCTCTTCGCTGACGACCACGCGCTGCTCGCGGACTTCGGGATCGCGCACGTCTCCGTGACTCCTGGCATGCCAGCGCTGACTCTGGGCGGCATCGCGATCGGCACGCCCGAATACATGAGCCCCGAGCAGGCGGCCGGCGAGACGAATCTCGGCACCGCCGGAGACGTCTACAGTCTCGCTTGTGTCGTGTACGAGATGCTCACGGGCGAGCCTCCGTTTCACGGCGTCAGTGCGCGCGCAACGATCGCGAAGCAGGTAACCGAGCGACCGCGGCCACTGAGATCGATTCGGCCCAACGTGCCCGCTGGTGTGGAGCGGACGATCGAAAGGGCGTTGGCAAAGGATCCTGCGGAGCGATACGCGACCATCACAGAGTTCACGACGACGCTGTCGCAAGCCAGCAAAGAGTCCAACACGCATTTCGTGGCGACGACGCGGACCATCGCGGTTCTTCCGTTCGTCAATGCCAGCCCTGACCCTGACAACGAATATCTGAGCGACGGAATCACCGATGAATTGATTGACGCATTGGCGAAGGTGGAAGGGTTGCGCGTCGCGTCGCGGACATCGGTGTTCGCGCTGAAGGGCAAGCAGCAGGACGTTCGAGCTATCGGTGCGCTTCTATCGGCAACCGATGTCCTCGAGGGAACGGTGCGCCGCTCGGGGCAGAACCTGCGCATAACGGCGCAGCTTACCTCCGCCGATGACGGGCGTCTCGTCTGGTCGCAGCGCTTCGACCGCACCTTCGACGACATGTTCGCGATTCAGGATGAGATCGCGCGCACGATCGTCAACACTCTGCGGGCAACGTCATTCGGTGATCTGACACCGACAAGCACTCGGCACACCGGCAGCGTTCAGGCGTACGGCATGTATCTGCGCGGACGCTACGCGTGGAACAAGCGGACGCAGGAAGGCGTCACCGAAGGCATCCGCTACTTCGAGGAGGCGATCGCGAAGGACCCGGGTTACGCGCTGGCGTACACCGGTCTCGCAGACTCGTACGCGCTCCACATCGATTACCGGAACGTGCCCGTCCATGAGGGCTTCGAGAAAGCCAAGTTCTACGCCCGAAAAGCGATGGAGCTGGATGATTCACTCGCCGAAGCGCACGCCTCCCTCGCGTGGAGCTTGTTCATCTACGACTGGGACTGGGAGAGCGCGGAAAAGCAATTCAGGCGCGCAATCGAGCTCGATCGACAATACGCCACCGCTCACCAGTGGTACGCATTCCTGCTCGCGTCGCAGGGCCGGTTCGAGGAATCACTCCTGGAGGCGCACACGGCGCAGGAAAACGATCCTGCCTCGATTGGAATTCGCCGAAGTCTCGGATACTGCTATTTGTACGCGCGAAAACTGGAGCAGGCGCGGTATCATCTGGATCGCGCGATCGCCATGAATCCCACGTCCGACGAGAGCTACCGGGTGCAGGGCCTGATCCTCACCGTTGCGGGTGAATACGAGGAAGCAGAGCGAGTGCTGCGGGAATCTCTCGAGCTGACAAGGCCTGAGACGACTTTCACGAAAGTCACACTCGCATTCTCGATGGCTCGCGCGGGAGATGCGCGTCTGGCAGCGCAGGTCCGGGAAGAGCTCCTCGAAAAGCGGAAACACGACTATGTCTCGCCGGTCGAGCTCGCAACCATCTACATCGGACTAGGCGACACCGAGAACGCTATCGACTGGTGCGAGCGAGCCCTCGATGAGCGACGCGGCTGGTCCGCCTATCTGGCCGTCCATCCGGTGGTCGATTCTCTGCAGGGTGAGCCCCGGTTCCGCGCGCTGCTGAAGAAGATGAGACTCCCCGCGGTCCGCGCCGCGAAGTAAGTACTGCGTATGCTCCGCTTCCTTGCGAGCATCGTCCTTAGTATCCACTTCGCGTTCGTTCTCTTCGTCGTACTCGGTGGATTGCTGGTCCTGCGTTGGCCTCGACTCGCGTGGGCGCACATCCCCGCCGCCGTTTGGGGCGTACTTATCGAATACAGCGGCTGGATCTGTCCGCTCACGCCGCTCGAGAACTGGCTGCGCGCGAGGGCAGGTGAGGTCGGCTACACCGGCGGTTTCGTCGAGCACTATCTCCTGCGCACCTTGTATCCGCAGGGACTGACTCGTCATGACCAACTGGCGCTTGGGACTCTTGTACTGGCGATAAATGCCGGAGCGTACGCGACGCTCATCGCGCGAAGAAGACGCAGAGCTCAGAGGATGTAGCGCCGCAGATCCTCGTCGTCCGCTATGGTTTTTAGCCTGGAGCGTACGAGCTCCGCATCCACCCGAACGGTCTTTGCGCCCGTGTCCGGCAGACCGAACAGGACTTCCTCGAGCAGCGTCGTCATCACCGTGTGCAGTCTGCGCGCGCCGATGTTTTCCATGCGCTCGTTCACATGCGCCGCGATTCTGGCGATCTCGGCCACGCCATCTGCAGTGAACTCGAGCTTCGCGCCCTCGGCTTCAACCAGCGCTGAGTACTGCTTGGTGAGTGCGTTTTCCGGCTCGGTCATGATGCGCACGAAGTCCGCTTCGGTGAGCGACTGCAGCTCCACGCGAATTGGAAATCTCCCCTGCAGCTCCGGTATCAGATCGCTCGGCTTGGCGACGTGAAATGCGCCGGCGGCGACGAACAATACGTGATCGGTCTTCACCATACCGTGCTTGGTCTGCACGTTGGAGCCTTCGACGATCGGCAGCAGATCTCGCTGCACGCCTTCGCGTGAAACGTCCGGGCCGCCAGTATGTGTACCGCGCTGGCCCGCAATCTTATCGATCTCGTCGAGAAAAATGATGCCCATCGTCTGCACTCGTTCGAGTGCGTCAGCGGTCACGTCCTCCTTGTTTATCAACTTCTCCAGCTCTTCGCCGCGCAGAATGCGGCGCGCCTCGGAGACTTTCACGGTTCGCTTCTTCTTGCGCTTGGGCATTATGTCCTGGAGCATCTCGGAGATGTTGTCCATCCCTTCGGGAGCGCCCTGCGGCACCATCATGTCAAACATCACTGGCGCGGGCTGGGTGACCTCGATCTCGATCTCACGCTCCTCCATTTGTCCTTCGAGCAGAAGCTGCTTGAGCTTTTCGCGCGTGCGCTTGTAGCGAACTTCGGACGCGTCGCTCTCACTCGAGACTGCTCCCCCGGGAGACACGACGAAAAGATGCGCACCTCCGGCCGCGGCCGAGGGCGCTGGTGCGGAGCGTTTGACGTCGGGTGGAACCGGCAGCAGAAGATCGAGCAAACGCTCTTCCGCCCGTTGTTCCGCAATTTCCTGCACTTCGCCTTCGCGCTCGCCGCGCACCATGTTGATCGCGCTCTCGACCAGATCGCGAACCATCGACTCGACGTCGCGCCCAACGTAGCCAACCTCGGTAAACTTGGACGCCTCCACTTTCACGAACGGCGCGCCGGCGAGGCGGGCGAGCCTGCGAGCGATCTCGGTCTTTCCGACGCCAGTGGGACCGACGAGGATGATGTTGTTCGGTGAGATCTCATCGCGAATCTTCTCGGGGGCGCGTTGCCTGCGCCAGCGATTTCGAAGCGCGATCGCGACCGCTTTCTTTGCGTCCGCTTGACCTACGATGTAACGATCGAGCTCTTCCACGATCTGTTTGGGAGTCAATCCGGCAAGCCGTTCGAGTGCCTCCTGCGTCCGCGCCGACGCCATTAGGTCGGCTCCAGAATCGTGATGTTGGCGTTCGTGTACACGCAGATCTCGGCGGCAATCTCGAGACCTTTGCGCACGACGTCGCGCGCCGGCAGATCGGTGTTCTCTATCAGGGCGCGCGCCGCTGAAAGGGCGTACGAGCCACCTGACCCAATCGCGAGTATTCCGTCGTCCGGCTCGATTATGTCACCCGTGCCCGAGATGATGAAACCGTGATCGCGGTCGGTGACCGCGAGGAGGGCTTCGAGCCGCCTCAGCACGCGGTCGCTGCGCCAATCTTTTGCCAACTCGACGGCCGCCCGCGGCAGGTTCGATGGGTACTTCTCCAGCTTCTCCTCGAATTTCTCGAAGAGTGTAAACGCGTCGGCCGCCGCGCCGGCAAAGCCCGCCAGCAATTTGCCACCGCGCAGAGTTCTGACTTTTTGCGCGTTGGATTTCATCACGGTCTGGCCGACCGTCACCTGCCCGTCGCCACCAAGCGCAACCTGACCGTCGCGGCGCACGGCCAGTATCGTGGTCGATCGCACCCGCTCGAGCTGACTCTTCATCGTTTCAAATTAACAGCGCGCCCCCTTCTTGCATTCCTGAGCCTCAATGAGATTGGAACAGTTCCCGATACTCCTGGGAGTGCTAATCGCCCTCTTTGGCCTCACCATCCTTCTGGATGCGTGGCAGGCAGGCGGTGTAGCCCCGCTTCGTGAACGAAGACGTCGCACGCGCGCGGTGCCACAGAAGGCCGGCCAAACGATGGTCGCGCTGGGTACTTTCTGCATGGCCGCCGCGCTGATCGGACGGGATACGTGGAGGTGGGGAACGATCAGTGTCCTTGCCGGCGCCGTTCTCCTGATTCTCGGTGCGATAATGAACCGCAAGTACCTGAAGGAAGTGCTGCTGTTTCGCGGCCCCGCTCGACGCGGCAAGGGCGCCGGCGAAAAGAATTCCCGTCTGAATCAGACGCCGTCGAAGGGAAATCGAATCAGGTAGAGAATCGGCCCGCTCATACGCCTCCGTACCACTCGTAACCCATATCGCTCCAGTAGCCGCCGTTCATCTTCGGCATGAACACGATGCGAGTGAGGTATTTCGTGTTCTTGTAGCCAAGTTTGACCGGCGAATACACTCGGGCGGGTGCGCCGTGAGCAGGCTCGAGCAATTTTCCGTCGAGGCCGTAAGCGACGACCGTCTGCTTGTGCATGGCGCTCTCGATGTCCCAGCTCTCGTGGAAGCCGTCGTCGAACGATTGGAAGTCGACGAAGCGTGCGTCCGGGGTGGGCCTCACAAGTTTCGCGAGCTCGTTGAACGGAACGCCCGTCCACGTTTCGACCGCGGTCCATCCCTCGACGCAGTAATGATTGACTCTGTTGGATACCTGTGGTAGCCGCTGCAGATCGTCGAGCGTGAGCCGCACAGGGTTTGCGACGAGTCCGCTGACCTCGAGGACCCACTTGCCACCCACGCTCTCGTCCCAGACCGGCACCGTGCGGGCGATATAGTAGCTCGGCAGCATGTTCCCGGAGTCGTGCGCTCCACGCTGAACGACGTCCATCGAGGTGTGGCGGAAAAGTCCCCGCTCGATGATCCGATTCTTTCGCTCTGCGTACTTGAGAAGTCTTGTCGCGGCCTTTGGCCCGCGAGAATTGCAGGCCGCCAGGAACACAGCGGAGATCGCAGCGGCCCTTGCCAGAAAATCACGGCGTCCGCCGTCGGGTGGAATGCCAGGCTCGTCGGACTTCACACCATCGGACTTCATGCCGTCGGACTTCATGCCGTCGGACTTCATGCCGTCGAATTTCCCGTCGGTTCCGCTGTCGGCACACTGGTTTTTCGGCGCGGAAAAAGATGATAGAACGGGCGCGCGTTCCGCGCCTCAGGGGAATGACGCTCGTCGTAGTTGCCCGTGATCATCGAAGGAATCGAGTAGGGATCGACCGCGAACACCATGAAGACGTGAATGACGCTCAGGACCACGATGACGAGCATCGCGATGAAGTGCCAGTACCGCGCCCAGACGTATCCGCCAAGGAGGTTTGTTAGTGGGGCGAGCTGCACGGGCTTCCAGATCGCGATGCCGGTTATCACCGCGAACGCGGCAGCCCAGGGCAGCAGGAAGTACGCGGTTTTCTGAAGTGCGTTGTTCTTCCCCTGGTGCGGATGATTCTTCCTCACGAACAGGTAGAACTTCACCATCTGCACACTGTCGCGAATGTCACCCTTCCTCGGCACCAGATCGCGCCACTCGCCGTGGAGGTACACGAAGGTCAGATAAATGAGACCGTTGACGACGAGCACCCACATCATCGCGAAGTGCCAGTTGCGCGCGCCCGCGAGCCAGCCGCCGAAGGTGAGCCAGGCGGGAATCGCTTTATGTTCGAACGGGTAACAGCAGAAGATCTCGCCCTTCCGCGCGAATGCCGGGTACGCGTTGAAGATTCGGAGGCCGCTGCCGACCATGATGACGATCGCGACTACGTTCACCCAATGTGTGACGCGCACGATCCAGTGGTGGCGCTTCTCCGGCATCCTTTCTCCTCGTTAAGCGCGAGGGTGAGCCTTCTGATACACTTCCTTGAGCCTTTCGATGCTCGTGTGCGTGTAGATCTGCGTCGTCGAGATCGAAGCGTGGCCAAGGAGCTCCTGCACGGCCCTGAGATCCGCTCCTGCGTCCAGCAAATGCGTCGCAAAAGTATGGCGCAACGAGTGAGTCGACAATCCTGAGCTCTCGTCGAATTTATCCAGAAAGCCCTTCACCGCATTCTGGATCGCTCGCACGGAAATCCGCTTCCCGCGGCTGCTGAGGAAAAACGCTGTTCGATCGCCGCCGGCGCCAATGTCGCGGAGCAGCTCGTCGCGTTTCGACTCGTAGTTGCGGAGCGCGAGCTGCGCGTGATCGCCGACAGGAATGATCCGTTCCTTTCTTCCCTTGCCGCGCACCTTCACCTGTTGCGAGAGCAGATCGATGTCTCCCCGGTTGATCCCTCGCAGCTCGGACAGGCGCATGCCCGTCGAGTAGAAGAGCTCGAGCATCGCCGAGTTCCGGACATCGGAGAAACGTCCCTCCTGGGCGCGCAAGCCAGCCGACTGAAAGAGCAGCTCGATCTGAGCGCGATCGAGATATCCCGGGAGATGTTTGTCCCGCTTCGGCGTGTTCACACCTCGCGCCGGATTGGCCTCGACCTGCTCTGTCCGATGCAAATAACGATAGAAGCTCCGCACGGCAGACAGGGCGCGCGCGATCGATCTCTTATTCAGCTTCTTTCGCGTCAGGTGCGCGAGAAATCCGCGAATCGTGAGGCGATCGATCCCCTGCCACGACCATTCTCTGACACCGTAGTAGCTGCCCAGAAATCCGACGAATTCGTCGAGATCGCGTCTGTAGGCGACGAGCGTATTCGGAGAGACGTCGCGCTCTTTTTCCAGATGGATGAGAAACTCCTCAACGGCGTCGAATTCCGAGGGCGGCGCGGGAGCGTCGGCTTTAATCACAACGCATACTCAGGCGCGTCGGCGCTAATCACGACGCCGAGGCGATCTGCGGTTCGAGGACTCCGGTCGCCTCGATCCACGTCTTCATGTCTGCCAGCGAACGCTCGGCGAACAGCTCACGCTTCCGTTTCTTGTCGCGGACGACGTGATCCAGATCGTCGAGCAGACCGAAGTTCGCGTTCATTGGCTGGAAATGTTTCGGATCCGCGCTCGTCACGTAGCGATATAGTGCGCCTAGCATCGTCGTTGGCGGCGGTACCACGGGCTCATCTCCGCAGAGAATGCGAGAGAGGTTGATCCCCGCGAGCAGGCCGGTCGCTGAGCTCTCCGTGTAGCCCTCGACGCCGGTGATTTGCCCTGCGAACAAGAGCGATGGCTCGTCGCGCGCCGAAAGATGCGCACTGAGCGCGGCCGGCGAGTTCAGGTAAGAATTGCGATGGATCGAGCCGTACCTGAGGAACTCGGCCTGCTCGAGCCCCGGAATCATTCGCAGCACCCGCTGCTGCTCGGGAATGCGGAGCCGCGTCTGGAATCCGACGAGATTCCACATCCTGCCCGCTCGATCTTCCTGGCGAAGCTGCACGACGGCGAACGCTTCCCTTCCCGTCCGGGGATCTCTGAGCCCTACCGGTTTGAGCGGTCCGAATCGCAGCGTCTCGCGTCCGCGCTGAGCCATCACTTCCACAGGCATGCAGCCCTCGAAATAGGGCGCTTCGTCGAAATCGTGGCCGTGATACTGGTCGGCCGAAATGAGCGCGTCGAGAAAGGATTCGTACTCCTCGCGCGTCATCGGACAATTGAGATACGCCCCGCCTTCCTCGGCTCCCTCCATCGTTTCTTTCCCGTAACGCGAACCGCGAAACACCTGTGAGTCATCGATGGATTCGCGCGCAACGATCGGTGCGATCGCATCGTAGAATGCCAATGCTCCGACGCCGAGTCTGGCACGAATGGCGCCGGCGAGATTATCGGACGTAAGTGGGCCGGTAGCGATGATTGCCGGCGCAGAAAGGTTTGTCTTCTCGCTGCGCACCACTTCTATCCTTGGCTCTGCGGCGATGCGATCAGTCACCAACGTTGAGAAGACGTCGCGGTCGACGGCCAGCGCGCTTCCGGCGGCTACGCGGGCTTCATCCGCTGCCTCGAGAATGAGGGAGCCGAGAAGACGCATCTCGGCCTTGAGAAGACCGTGCGCGTTGGTGAGCTCCGTGCTCTTGAAAGTGTTCGAGCACACCAGCTCGGCGAGGCGATCAGTCTTGTGCGCAGGGGTCGTTACCACCGGGCGCATCTCGTGCAGAGTTACATGGAAGCCTCGGGAGGCCAGCTGCCAGGCCGCTTCCGACCCGGCAAGCCCGCCTCCAACGACGGTAATTGACGCTTCCCGCCTTTCGCTTCCCGCCTCCCGCCGCTTCACACCGCCACGGCTTCGGGAGTAGGCGCGACGTCCCACTCATTCGCGCACTTGATGCAGCGGCGGTAGTCGCCGCGCGTCTTGGTGAATTTTGCTTCAGCGCCCACGTAGCCACACTCGGGACACACTTCAGCTACCGGCTTGTCCCACACAACGAAATCGCACTTGGGGTAATTGGAGCATCCGTAAAACGCCTTGCCGCGTTTCTTGGATCGGCGCACGGCGATGTCTCCAGCATCCTTCGGACACTTTACGCCGGTTGGCATCGATCTCGTTCCGCGGCACTTCGGGAATTTGCTGCAACCCAGAAATTCCCCGGAGCGACCGTGGCGAATAACCATCGGCGCGCCGCACTCGTGACAGATCTCGTTCGTTGGCTGTGCGGGCTTTCGATCTCCACGCAGCGGACGCGTGTACTTGCATTCCTTCGGATGGTTCTCGCAGGCGAGAAACGGCCCGAAGAATCCGCCGCGCGGAACGAGCTTTCCTCCGCAGTCGGGGCAGCGCTCGGTCGCGATCGCTGACAGATCGTGCGCCTCACCGATCAAGGCCTCGATGTCCGCTCCCTTCACGGAAGCAGCGAAAGGTCCATAGAAATCACCCAGCATCTTGCGCCAGTTCACGTTGCCGTCTTCGACTTTGTCGAGATCGCTTTCCATGTGCGACGTGAACTGCACGTTGAAGACGTCCGGAAAGCTCTTCACCATCACTTTCTCGACCTGCTCACCCAATTGCGTCGGGAAAAAGCGACGTTGCTCGAGCTCGGCGTAGCGCCGGTCGACCAATGTCGACACGATCGATGCGTAGGTGGACGGACGGCCGATGCCGAGTCGCTCCAATTCTTTCACCAGACTCGCTTCGGAGTAGCGCGGAGGCGGCTCGGTGAAGTGCTGCGACGGAGTGATCGACTTGACGGGGATGTTCTCGCCTTTCTCGACTGCCGGAAGTCCCTGCTCTTCCTCGAGAGCTTTCCCCTCTTCGGCTTCGCGCGACTCCTTGTAAAGCCTCTGATAGCCGTCGAATTTGACGACGCTGCCAGTGGCTCTGAAAAGGAAACGGCCAAGGTCGAAATCGACTGTCGTCGTATCAAACACTGCGGGAGTCATTTGCGACGCCATGAAGCGCTGCCAAATCAGCTCGTACAGCCGGTACTGATCTTCCTTGAGATACTTCCGGATGTGCTCGGGCCGTCGAGTCGGATCTGTCGGCCGAACCGATTCGTGCGCGTCCTGAGCGTTCTTGCTCTTGCCGTCGGAGTAAAGACGCGGCGCATCGGGCAAATATTCCCGGCCGTACAACAGCTTGATGTAATCGCGCGCCTGATCGGCGGCGGACGCAGCGACGCGCGTTGAATCGGTGCGCATGTACGTGATGAGACCGACTCCACCTTCCTGACCTATTTCTATTCCCTCGTAGAGATCCTGCGCCAGACGCATCGTCCGCTTCGAGCCGAAGCCAAGTTTTTTCGCGGCGTCCTGCTGCATTGTGCTCGTAGTGAACGGCGCAGCTGGATTTTTCCGCCTCTCGCGGCGCTTTACTTCAGTGACCTCGAACGTTTTCCGCGCTTTTAGCGCGGAAAGAATCTCGTTGGCTTCATTTTCGTTGCTAATGACCGGCTTCTTTCCGTCGAGAAGATGGAGCTTTGCGGTGAATTGCTGCTTGTCCTTCTCCAGGAGAGCTTCGACCGTCCAGTATTCCACCGGCTTGAACGCGCGGATCTCACGCTCTCTCTCGACGAGTAGTCGCAGCGCGACTGTCTGAACGCGCCCAGCCGAGATTCCCTTCTTGACGGTTTTCCAGAGCACCGGGCTGGCCTTGTAGCCGACGAGACGGTCCAGGACGCGACGCGCCTGCTGCGCATCGACTTTGTGCTCGTCGATTTTGCCGGCGTTGGCGATGGCGCTCTGCACGGCATCGCGCGTTATCTCGTGAAAGAGGACGCGCCGGATTGGAGCGCCGTTCTTCGACCTGATCTGATTCGCGACGTGCCAGGCGATCGCTTCACCTTCGCGGTCCGGGTCGGTCGCAAGAAAGATCTCGCGCGAGTCCCGTGCGGCGGTTTTCAATTCTGCGACGGTCTTTTCTTTTCCGGGAATCGTCACGTATTCCGGCTCAAAGCCGTTCTCGATGTCGATTCCCATTTTCTTTTCGGGCAGGTCGCGCACGTGTCCGATGGTCGCGCGCACTCTGTAGCCGCGTCCGAGGTATTTGCCGATGGTCTTCGCCTTTGCCGGCGACTCCACGATGACGAGCGAAGTAGTGCCCGGTTCGTGAGCGGCACCGTCGTCCTCGGCCCGTGTCGCGGTCTTCCGGGCTTTCGCCGTTCCGACAGCCTTTGTCGCGCGCTTTGCCGCAGTCTTTCTTTTAGTAGTCTTGGCTTTCGCCATTCTAGTGCACCGTTATGTTGTCGCCGTTTCCGGACGAGTCTTCCAGGCCCGTTCCTTCGAGCAGTCCGCGGAGATCGTCGAGCGCGATTCGCCCCTCGAACTGTACCAACGCACGCTCGATGATGTGCTCGAGCTCGACCCCGTTGATGGCGCCCGAGCCGTTGAGCGAGAGCAAGTGGCCCCATGCCTCCGGGGCAAAACGTCCCCTCTCGTGCGGGCCCATCACCCGAAAAGTGGTCTGACCTGGAGCTCTCTCGTCCATGTTCGTCGTCTGATTTTTATTCGATAGTCGAGGCAAGCTCGACGACTTTTGCAATAAGTTGTTTTCTGACAAGCCTTTCCGTATCCAGGACTATGTCCGCAGTCTCGTAAAGCGTCCTTCTTTTTTCGTACAGCTCTCTTAGTGCCACCACGGGATCCCGTCCAGCGAGTAGCGGTCTCGTCTCCACTCGTCGAAGTCGGCGAGCAACGGCCTCGGGTGACGCTCTAAGGTATATGATACGTCCAGTCGAACGCAAAAGTTCGACAGAATCTCTTTGCGTTATCCATCCACCGCCTGGTGAGAGCACCATTCCTTCCTGAGCGCTGAGCTCACGAGAGAGCTCGAGCTCCAGTCCGCGAAAGTGCTGCTCTCCCATCACCCGAAAAATTTCACGCACTTCCATTCCTGCTCTTCGCTCGATCTCGCGATCGAAGTCAAGAAAAGTGCGTCCCAGGCGCCGTGCCGCTGCTTTGCCGATGGTCGTCTTACCAACTCCCGGCAGTCCAACGATAATCAGGTGCGGGGCCAACGCCTTAGCTGCCCCTCCGTTCGCCGAGCGAGGCAATGTAACCATCGTAGTTGCGGCGGGTCTCGCCGAGCGAGTCCCCGCCAAATTTCTCGATGAACGCCTGCGCGAGGACGAATGCTGTCATTGCCTCCGCGATTACCCCCATCGCGGGAACCGCCGTGACATCACTTCGTTCCGCAACCGCTTGCGCCGGCTCCCCGGTCTTCATCTCGACGGTCGCAAGCGGACGCATCAAGGTGCTGATTGGCTTCATCGCCGCCCTGAGCACGATCTGCTCGCCGTTGGTGATTCCACCCTCGAGTCCGCCGGCGCGGTTGCTTCGTCGTCGCACGCCTCCAGTCTTGAGATTCTTCTCGTCGGGATCGATCTCGTCGTGGACCTCGGATCCTTTTCTGCGCGCGCCTTCGACCCCCAGGCCGATCTCAACCGCCTTGACTGCGGGAATCGACATCAATGCGGCGGCGAGCCTGCCATCGAGCTTTCTATCCCACGAAACATGGGAGCCAAGCCCGACCGGCACACCATCGCAGATCACTTCTGCGATTCCGCCGAGTGTATTGCCTTCGGCTTTCGCCGCATCGATCCGCGCGATGATCTCGGCCTCGACTTCCGCATCCAGGGTGCGAAGTGGGGACGAATCGGATGCTGCGTTCAGATCAGGCGGCATTTTTTCGGGTCTCTTCGCGTCGACGCCGCCAAGGTGAACGATGTGGCTGCCGATGGTCACGTCGAACTCGCGCAGGAATCGCTTGCAGATTGCGCCGGCTGCAACGCGTGCCGTGGTCTCACGGGCTGATGCACGCTCGAGCACGTCACGGGCGTCTTCCCGACCGTACTTGAGCATGCCTGAGAGATCTGCGTGCCCGGGGCGCGGACGTGTGACTACGCGCTTGCGCTCGGGATCGCCCTCGCGGGGGGCTGGATCCATTATCTCCTGCCAGTTCTTCCAATCGCGGTTGTGGATCAGCATTGCGATTGGAGAGCCGATTGTCTCGCCCGCCCTGACCCCGGAAAGCAGCTCGGCGTGGTCAGACTCGATCTTCATGCGCCTGCCGCGGCCGTAGCCCTGCTGGCGGCGTGCAAGCTCGGCGTCCACGTCGGCCGCAACGAGGGGCAAGCCAGCCACCATCCCTTCGAGGATGGATACGAGCGCAATTCCGTGAGATTCGCCGGCGGTGGTAAATCGCAGCATGGATCTCCCAAAAATAAACGAGCCCGGCACGCGACCGGGCTCGTTCAAACTCCTTACCCGCGTCCTGCGGGAAAACTACATGCAGGTCGTGGTAAACGTATTCGGAAGGCTTGCGATGACAACCCCTCGCGCCGTGGCGCCCACCAGCACGAGTTGGCCGTTGGGACGCAGCGCCGCCTTGACCGGCCCGATGATCGGATCGCGAATCTGTATCGTCGCGACTTTCTGGTAGCAGAAGGTGTCGTACACATCGATCAATGGCTGCGACGAGGCCGCGAAAATAAGACGGCTGAGGAGCGGGAACATCGTCGCATCGTTTGACGGGTGAAAGTCCAGACCGGCATCACCGGCGCTCGTCGGAAGCACGCCCTGAAGACGCAGCGTCCCGTTGAGCAGATACGTTGAGTCTCCCCTGATCGCAACGAGAGAGCCATCGCGATTGATTGCCACGCCCTGAACCTTCGAGAATGCGTTGGCGATGAAGTCGGATACGTCCGACGCGGGCGAAACGCCCAAGTCAATCCACGGACGGGCAGGGTCACTGCCTTTGCTGACATCGTAAGTCATGGCGCGGCTGCCATTCACCGCTCCGCCTTCGCCAAATATTGCGCGCTGGAAATTGCCCGAGCCACGCACAAACGTCGTGTCCCGGAATCCGAGCCTGCTGATATCGATCACCGTCGATGTGGGGCTACCAGTCGTGTACGGGACGAGCGTCGTCGCGGCACCAGTGTTCCCGTCAAAACGGATGACCTCGAGGGTGTCTGACCGCGCAGCGCTTTGGCCGATCGCTTGTTCGAAGAAAAAGTGTGAGGTCTGATTGGTCAGGTCTTCCCAACGAAGTGTTCCATTATTGAATTCGAATGGAACCGACTGTCCAGGAGTCGGGGTCGTCGAGTATGCGAGAATGACATCTCCGCAGGCTCCTCCTACAGGCCTGCAGGTTGCCGCAAGATATTGCGGCCGATCGCTGAAGTCGTACTTGGTTGCGACCTGAATCGGCAGACCACTGGTCCCAGATGTCGTCGTGGTGATCGTGAACGCGATTATGTTTGGCAGCTGGTAACGCGATCTCTCGAAAGGAGTATCGCCTGAGCCGCCATCGAGCGAGACATAACTGATACTGGTGCCGCCCGAGTTCGCCACGAGCAGCGTATCAAGCATGGCTCCCGTCGCGGGGTCTGCTGGCCATCCGGCGATTCCCCACGGTCTGGAACCAACGTTGACTCCCGGCAGAAAGCTAAGGGTCGCGAGATCGAACACCTCGACGCGGCCCGCGTTGATGTTGGTCATGTACAGCCTGTCCTTGCCCGGATGATACATCGCGTCGGCAACGAGTCCGTTACTGACGCCTCCGGACACCGGCAACGGTCGGGTAACGCCCGCGACCACGGTCACTGTGTCCACGCGGTCCGCGCCGCTCGCCAGCTTGGCGTAAGCACGGATGCCGTTCGTGTTTCGCGCGAACACCTGGACGTATGCGGTCGTTGGGAACGTCGTATACGGAAGCTTCATTGCGAAAGTGTGGGGCTGGAACGTCAGCTGGCCGCTCGATATGAACGTTGCGGAGTCATCAATGGCCCCGCCGGGCGTGCTGCGAACCTCGTAACCAAGCTGGCCGATGCCGCTCGGATCGTCCGCTTCGACGTGCATGCTGTCGCCCACCTCTACGCGCACGAGGTGTCCACACGCGTTATCGAACGCCGAGTTACCCACACAATACTGATTTACGACTGGAACAGAGTTGATCTGCGCCGCAGTCTGTACGTTGATCGTGATACTCGGACCGACCGCGCGCTGCCCGAGAGAATCCCTGAGGAAAGGCGTGATCGTTAACGTGCCCGCCGCCGCGTTCGCAGGAATGGCGACAGTGTCCTGCATGGTCAGTGAATCGAACAATGGACTCGAATAGAGAACGGAGTCCGCACGGACCACAGGGCCAGTCGTGGTGAGACCGAGCGAGCGCACTTTGATGCCTGAGTTTCCCATCACCGTCACAACGATCGACTTACCCAACACCGCGGAGCTACCGGAGAACGGGCTGAGAACTTTCACAATCGGAGGCGGCACGTTGCCAGTGGCCAGTATGAGAGTGTCGACTCCCGAACTGTTCCCGGCTCCGTCCATCGCGGTTGCAGTTATCGTCACCGGTGTGCCCGGAGGAACCGAGCGCGACGCGAAAAGAGTGAAGGGGATTTGGAAATCCGTGACAGCGGTGGTGAAGAGCGTGTCGTAAACGAGTCCGACCGCGCCGATCGCCTGGACGTGAACGGTCTTCAGACCGAGGTTGTCCTTGGCCTCAGTGGTAAAGCCAATAACGGTATCGGCGAGATTCCCGACCGGCGTTAGCGTCAACGTGGGCGGAATGCGGTCGCGCTGCGGATCGATCGACGTGCTGTCCGTGCACGCCAGGAATCCAGCTGTTATGCACGCCGCTGCAGCCGCGAACACGAGTCCGCGGCGCGCGGCGCCGGTAAATGAGATATGCATGCGAGTCACCTTTAACGGGTGGCTGGTGGCATCGGATTCGAGGACGGGCCTGGCATGGCCGCGCCGTCGTCGATGATGTGCGGGGTCACTAGAATGAGGAGGTCACGTTTTTCGTCATCGGTGCGCGTCTCGCCGAATAGTCTGCCAATCAGCGGCAGGTCGACAAGCAGCGGAATTCCCGACTTGGAGTTGGTGGTCTGCGTAACCGTGAGTCCACCGATCACAGCGGTTTCACCGTCGTTGACGAGAAGCTGCGTGTCGCCGGATTGCTTGCCGAAGATGAAGCCAACGTCCGAAGACGCGAGCTCGGCGTCCGAGTTCTCGGCGTGGAGCAGCAAAAGGATCTGTCTGTTGTTGGTGATGTGCGGAGTAACAGTCAGGATGATACCGACTTCCTTCAGCTGAACGGTTGCGCGCGGAACCGTGCTGGCACCCGCAGCGCCGTTCAGATTTGCTGTGTTCGCATCGAGCACTCTGATCGGAATTTCCTGACCGACCTGGATCGATGCCTGTCTATTGTCCAGCGTCACGATGCTCGGCTCCGCCTGAAGATCGGCGAGACGAACTTCCTGGAGAGCGTCGAGGAAGCTGGTGAGCTGGAACTTGCCGAGCGCGGTCGAGAAGACGACTTGCAGCGCGGGATTGATTACGCGGGCATTTGCATTTGCAATCGCCGAAAGTGCGTTGCCGCCGAGGAGGATGCGGTCGCCATTGAAGGGCGTGCCGCCACCAAGGGCGTCAGGAACACCGTCGCCGTTGGTATCGATCGGCTTGAGGGTCGAAGGATCGGGACGCTTGACGAGCTGGCTGAAGAACTGATCCGTTCCGGTGCCAAGGTCGTACGAGAGTCCGATATCCTCGATGTTGGTTCTGTTGACGAAGATGATCTTCGCCTTGATGCCAACCTGTGGCGTGCGAATGTCGAGATTGTGCACGTACTGCAGGACGTCAGCGAGGCGTGACGCGGTCTCGGTGATGATTAGCGTGTTGGTCGTACTGTCCGCCGCAACGAGTCCACGCGCGATGCACTGGGGACGAGCGTTGTTGTTGGTGACGTTTCCGCTGGTCGGAACCTGTGGGCAATCCTTCTGGAGCAATGACTGAATAGTCGGAACGAGCGCCGTGGCGCGCGCGTAGTTGATCGATACGAGCTGCGTCTGCAGCGGCTCGGAGGCCTGACGGTTCAGAATGTTGGCGTAGCTGTCGACTGTGATGATTCCGGAAATCGCGTCCTCGGAAGCAGCGAGACCCTGACCCTGCAGAACGGCGCGCAGCGCGACGTCCCAGGGTTGATTGCGAATCTCGGCGGTGACGGTTCCGGTCACGTCCTTTCCAACGACGATCGTCCGGCCCGAGAAAGCAGCAAACGACGCGATGACGTCGCGGATATCCGTGTCCTGGAAGGTGACGTTGATGATAGGCTGTTGTGACTGCTGCGCCTGCGAGAAGAGGGCGACGGGCGGCAAGCTTGCGGCCCGGACTGCTCTCACGGGTGCAGCCGTCAGTATCGGTGCGGGCGGTTGATCATCCTGCTGATAGCTCTGTGTAGACTGCGATTCGACCTGCGCGACTACCTTCGGTGTGTCCGTTTTCACGGGCGTTGTCGTCGCGACGGCCTGTGCCTGCGGCTTCACCGTTTGCGTTTGCGGCTTTCTGGCGGCCGTCGCTACGGTAGTAGTCGACGCGCGCGCCGGCGCGGGCGATGCGACGTAGCCATCCTCTTCGGAGGACCACGACGAGTAGTCAGCTGTCTTGCCGCCGGAAACGGTAACGCGAACCTCGGTATCATTGCTCTTCACGTCGAAGGGGTGCTTCGCATCCATTTCGATGACAATGCGCACGATGTTCGGACGGAACTGGGAATAGCGGATGTTGGTAATGCCGCCGCGCGAAACCCTGTCGTAGCGGCGGTGGGCCATGCTGAGAGTCGCTCCGTTCAGGTCGATCACGACCCGTGCGGGAGCGTCGAGCGTGAGGCTTTGCACATCTACCGCGGCGCTGATCCCGACCACCACCTCAGTCTTCCCGGAGGACGGGACAACACTGACGGAGTGGACGGTCGCTGCCGACGGTGGCAGAAACAGCAGCGCCGCGGCTGGCAGCGCTTTTAGAAAGCTCATTGACGTGGCCTCATTTTGGTCGAATCGACGACGAACGGCAGGATTTCCTGACGGCTGTAGCCGAACTCTTCAATCGTGAAAATCACATCCTTCTCCTGAATGGCCGCGACCCTCATCCTGCCGATGATCTGACCGACCCTCACTCTGTACTGGTCTTTAGACGTAACGTCGCGTAAAACCGCAACAGAGTTCTGGCCTCTCGGATCGTACGCCACGGCCACCAGCTTCAGGTCGGTCAGGAGAGGCCGTAAATCACTTGTAGTCAGTAGTGAAACGAACGGATCGCGACGGCCGTCGCCCTCGTATTGAAACACTTCGCGATTGATCAACACCTTGGATCCGGTGTCGGCCGGCAAAGGCGTCGGTATCGGCGCCTTCAGGGCGGCTGGAGCGGTTGTCGCCGGGGCCGGGGTGGCGATCCTCGCGGCGGCGTTCGTCTTCGATCTCGTAGCCGCCTGCGCGCGTGCTTGCGCCGATGCGCCACTCGCGAGCGCCGCGATGAGAGCCACTGCGATTGTCATTGAGCGCTGCATTATTTCACCGCGGTTGGCGGAACGTAGGGCGTCGAGCGTGCGACGTAGGTCTGTACCTGAAATTCGGTGTCGATCAGTGATTCGCCCTTCTTCACGTGCGCCTTCGTCTTGTCGGCGATGGGATGGAGCTTGATGGCCATCGTCACGGGCGCGATGATGCGATTGAGCGAGCCGACGTTGCTCAGGAACTGGCCGACGGGGTGATATCCGCCAATGACGGCGAGCTTGTAGCGATAGGTGTCGAATTGCTCACCCGGCAGAACCGGCATCGGTTCAACCGTCGCCAGATCCAGTCCGACTCGCCGTGCTGCCGTTGATATGTCCTCGAGCAGCGCCGGTACTTCGTTGCTCCTCGGGACCAGCTGGCGCATCACCCTCAGGCTTTGTTCGTACTCAGCCGACTGCGCGCGCAGCTTCTGCAGACTTCCCTGCGCGATATCGGCGCGTGCCTGCTGGTTCTTCTTGTCGAGGGTGTCGACGTGCGCCTGGATCACCGTCAGCTCCGCGGCCTTCGGTTTGTACAGGAAATACCAGTAAGCGCCGAGCAGCAGCACCGCGACGAGACCAATTCCCGCCAGCGTCTGCTCCCGCTTGGTCATGTTCGCGCCGATAGCCATGTTAGTGCACCGCCGAAACTATGAGTGGGACTGTTTTGATCGCGAATGGTGGCGGCGTCTGTGTCTCCGCCTGTAGCGTGAACTCGGTGACTTCCTTGCCTTCTGCCTGAACGAGATCGGAACGCGTCAACTGTACGTTCTGGATAAACGGCGACGCCTCGAGCGCTTTCATGAAACGCGTTAGCGCTTGAATGTCGACGGTGTGTCCGACGATCCTGAACTGCAGGTCCTTCGTCGCGGCGACCAGCGAGTCGGAATGCGCCTTCTTCGCGCGGTCGCGCTCGAGGGTTTGCTCGCGCGGCGACTTGGTGGATTTCTTGGCGGTGTCGTTTGCTGCGATCTTCTTCGTGGTATCCGCTGCGGCCGCACTGCGCGGGGCGCTCGTCTGCGTTATCTCGGTGAGCCAGGTGTACTGCGGCAAGGCATTGGAGATCTCGTACATCAGATGGGACCACATATAGCGCGAATCGTCGATCGACTTGATGATCGCTATCTGCTGATAGAGCGAATCTCTCGTTGCTTCCGCTCTGATCTTGGCATCGAGAACCGCGGTGAATTGCGCGGAATCCTTGATGGCCTTCATCTCACGCTCCTCGAGCCCGCTGGCCTGCGCGGTCTGGTGGATGAACATGAAGGCTATGAGGAGACCCGAGACACCCGCGGCGCCGATCGCGCCAAGGAGATACTTGTCGGTGATCTTCTGAGTAATGCCGGCGAACCATTGCGCTGGCTGGAATCGGAAGGTCACGCCGCTCGTTGTCTTTGCCCGGCGCTTCTTCTTGCCGTCCCCAGGTAGGAGATTGATCTCGATCATATAGTCAGTGCTCCGCGGTCAGTTCTTACGTAGGGCGAGCCCGATCGAGAGCATGAGAAGCGGCGCGACCTCGTCGGTCACGAGCGACTCCAGCGCACCTTCCCGCACCGACATGGTGGCGAGAGGATTCGCGAGCTCCACCGGTTTGCGCAACCGCTGGCCAAGTGATTCGGTAAGTCCAGGCGTACGTGATCCGCCACCGCAGGTGTAAACCGCCTTCATCTGTCCATCGCCCTTCAGCGACGTGGCCAGGAAGGCGAGCGCCCGCTCGAGTCCGGTAGCTATTTCTTCGGTGCGTGCCATGATCACCGCATCGAGCTGCGGCGACCGGTCGTAGCCTCTGATCAATGCTTCTGCGTCTGGAGCCGACAAACCGTGCTCGCGCTGAAGATCTTCTCGGATGCGGCGCGTGCCCACCGGAAGGTCGCGGGTGAGAATCGGAACACCGTCGTCGAGAATGTTGATGTTGGTCACTTCGTGGCCGATGTTCACCAGGCCGACGGCGCCGCTCATCGCGGCGGGATAGTTGATCTCGAATGCGTTGTGCAACGCAAAGGCGTCCACATCCATAGAACTGGGCGTGATGCCCGCCTCGGCGAGAATTCGCAGCTTGGCCTCGACGAGATCTCGCTTGGCGGCAACCAGAAGGACGCTCATTTCATCGCGTCCATCGCCGTCGCCATCGAGGATCTGGAAATCGAGCTCCACTGAATCGACATCGGGGACGTGCTGTTCCGCCTCCCAGCGCATTAGCTCGCGCGCCTGCTGCTCCTTTACGCGCTCGGTCTTGATGCGCTTGATGATCACATCGCGACCGCCGACGGCGGCGATAACCGCCTTGGTGCTGGCGCCTACCGACTCAATGGTTGTGCGAATGACGTCCGAGACGAGGTGCGGGTCCATCACTTCGCCTTCGACGATCGCGTCGTCGGGAAGCGGAGTGATCGCAACCTTGACCAGCTCTGGGGCAGACTTCGAGTGATCGACGACGGCGACCTTCACTAGGCCGGATCCGATGTCGAGCCCTACGGTAGTCTTCTTGCGGCCAAATAACGCCATCGCGGCCCTTGGTGAATGAATACAAGAGAGTGGAGACCAACCGCGTGGCACTACTGCCTGTGAGGTCCGTCACCAATCGTTCGAACTAAGACACGATTCAAATGACGAGAAAGTAACGATCCAGTGGCACGGTCTTAGAAAAGCTCCGACCACGGTCTCTCGGGAATCGGCGTGACTGTCAGCGACCCGTCCGCGGCTGCGCGCACAGTCACCAATAAGTCGACGCGCCGGCGCGCTCCTGAATGGAAGGGATCCGGCTGCGCATCAGCGACGATGGAGTAAACCGCCGAATCAAGTCGCGTGATGTAGACGAGAACTTTGATGCCCGATTCGTCGCGTACGCTCGAGGTCGTCGAGGACACGCCGACCTCCGTAGGAAGATCCATCCGCGCGTCCGCAACAACGCGCGCCACCGCTGATTCGGCGGCGATCAACGCGAGGTCGCGTGCGACGCTGGTGGCGCCGGCCTTTGTGTCCTCTGTGGTTGCGAACAAGACTCCTGCAACGAGGGCTCCGATAATAGCGATCGCCAGGAGCGCCGCGATCAAAGCGAATCCGGGGCGCGCACGCTTCACTCGCGGGCCCGATTGCGCAGCGCGATCGAAATAATCGCCGAATCAGAGATGGTCCTCTGCTCGGAAGCCATCGGCGCGTGCACGATCGCGCCCCTGGCCGTTACATCTATCCGGCCGAGCGCCAGTGACGAGCCCGCGAGATCGATGCGGCGTCCAGCAGCGTCGAAATACTCGAAGAGAAGGCCGGTTGCGCGAGGGTCGGAGCTGTAACCTCTGTACGGCCCGCTCAGTGGCTGAATACCGCCGCAGACGGACGCGCCGACCGCGTTGCAGCGGCGATAGCCCAGATACCAGGCCCCATCTCCGGCGTGATACAAGCTGTACCTTCCTCGTCGCGCGAACCGAACCGGCGCACCAGGCGTGAGTAAGTCGGCGCGCAAAGGACCGACAAGCGTTACGACGTAGCCGCTTAACGACGAATCGACATCGGCTTCCGTTGAGAACCCCGTCGACACTGGACAACTCGACCCCAGCGTGCGCGAGGCAAACGCGGCTATTCGGTACGGCTCCCACCGCGAAGTGTCGGTCCCCGAATTGATGTAGAATAAGGCGACGTCGCCCGTGTCGGGCTCAACCAGGAAAGCGCTCAAAGAGTTGCCGGATGCGTGATATCCGGGCAATCCAACTTCGTTGGAAGACACGCTGCACACGACCGACGCTCCGATTCCCGCGAAAAACTCCATCGCGGAATCGGCACGTAGCCCGATCGTATCCGCAGCCGCCATCCCCGTGATATCGGTCGAAAGGACTTCGAGGGCGTCGCGCACGTTTTCGCGTGCTGATCGTAGATCCGCAGCGCCACGATAGAACTTCTGCTGCCTCGTTATCGTGGAGACGACTGTACCCGAGGCGAGTCCGGCAATCGCCAGGACGGTCACTAGCTCGATGAGGGACCAGCCGACACGGTGCTTCGTCATGCGGCGCACCAGTAGAGAGACGTATACGTGAGGCTGAGCGGGCCGTGCGCGGACGCGAAGGCGACCGACTCCTCGATAGTGAGGCGGGACGGGTCACGAGTGACTCGCCACCCTGAACGAATCCCATCGACGAGCTCTGACCCACTTCGCGCCGTCTCGCACTCCGACTTCAGGATCTCGACCCTGCCCATGGCGATCAGCGCTGCATGTTCGCGAGCCGCATCGGTCCCCATGCTTCGTGCAACGAAGGCGCTGGAGCCAGCAAGCGCGAGCGCGCCGATCGTGAAGACAAGGAGCGCTACTACGATCTCCAGGAGTGTGTAGC
>JBOHTB010000069.1:0-16909 GCA_050733435.1 Gemmatimonadaceae bacterium
CCGCTTCCCGCTTCCCGCTTCCCGCTTCCCGCTTCCCGCTTCCCGCTTCCCGCTTCCCGCTTCCCGCTTCCCGCTTCCCGCCTACAGATGCGGCGCAATGGCCGCAACCGCCTTCTCGGATGTGATCACCGGAATTACCTCGAACTCGACGATGTCGCTCCAGTTCGCCATCCACTCATCGAGCAGCTGCCGATCGTCGCAGTCCATCATCTGATAACAGCGCTCGAAATCCGTCGTCACCCAGCTGGACAGGTATCGCGCTCCCGGCGGGCACATGCGTCCCTTCTCCCTGAACCGGCGATACACCGGTTTCGGGTCCCCATCGCGGTACTTCTCGATAACCATGAACAGCACGTAAGCCTCGCTTCGACAGTGAGGACCTTGATGGTGATACGACGGCCCACTCTATAGACGAGCGGGCACGCGTTTGGATTTGCGTGAGCGGGAAGCGGGAAGCGGGAAGCGGGAAGCGGGAATTGGGAAGGCGGGAAACGCTTGAGGACCGAGGCCTCGGATCTGTGCATTGCTAATTGCGGACTGATTAAAGCAGGGCCGAGGACGTGGACCATCGAGGACCATCCTGAGTAGTCCGAGCCCTCGGTCCTCAATCAATCCGCGATTCTCGATGCCGTTAGTCCGAGCCCTCGATTCGCTTCCCGCTTCCCGCGTCCCGCTTCCCGCCTCCCGCTTCCCGCTTCCCGCTTCCCGCGTCCCGCTTCCCGCCTCCCGCTTCCCGCTTCCCGCTTCCCGCTTCCCGCACGAGCCCGTACTCTCTCGCCCCTTTCCGGAGCAGATGGTATCCGCCGCGAAGCGGCGGCACCGCCGTAAGGTCCGTGTCCACTCTCGCTCGCTCGCCATTTACGTAAACGCCGCCCTGCTCTATCAGCCTGCGTGCCGCGCTCTTCGAAGCGACGAGCTTCAACCCCACAAGAGCATCGGCCAGTCCTGGAACCGTAGCAGATTGCGTGAACGGCACCTCCTCGCTGAGCGCGCGCAGCACGCTCTCCGACAGCGTCGTCGGATCCGCCTTGCCGAACAGAACCCTCGAAACCTCCTCGGCTACTCGCGCCGCTTCGTCTCCGTGCACGCGTCCGGTCAGGTTGCCCGCGAGTGCCTGCTGCGCCCCCCGCTTCTCCGGCGCTGTCTCAACCAATCGTTCGAGCGCTTCGATCTCCGGACGCGCCATCAGCGTGAACAGTCGCAGATATTTGCCAACGTCCCGATCATCTACATTGATCCAGTACTGATAGAACTTGTAGGGAGACGTGCGCACCGGATCGAGCCACACCGCGCCCGCTTCGGTTTTCCCGAACTTGGATCCGCTCGCGGTCGTTACCAGCGGCATCGTCAGCGCGTGCGCCGTTTCTCCCGCCACCCGGCGAATCAGCTCCAGACCTGCGGTGATGTTTCCCCATTGATCGCTGCCGCCGATCTGCAGAGTCACACCTTCCCGTCGATTCAGCTCCAGAAAATCGTAGGCCTGCAGCAGCATGTACGAAAATTCGGTGAACGATATTCCGCCCTCTATGCGCGACTGCACCGAATCCTTGGCCAGCATGTAGTTGATGGTGAAGTGCTTCCCGACGTCGCGCATGAAATCGACGGCCTTGAGCGGGCGCAGCCACGCCGCGTTGTCGCGCATGAGAGCGCCGCGCGGCCCGCTGAAATCCAGAAATTGCTCGAGCTGCTTTCCGATCGATTGCGCATTGGCCTCGATTTCTTCCGCGGACAACAACGGGCGCTCGGTCGTCTTTCCGCTCGGATCGCCGATCATGCCTGTACCGCCGCCGACCAGCACGACTGGTCTGTGTCCGGAGCGCTGGAGATGTGCAAGTACCATCACCGGTACGAGATGCCCCACGTGAAGGCTCGACGCCGTCGGATCGAAGCCCGCGTACGCGCTCAGAGGACCCGTTGCGAGTGCGTCCCGCAATCCGTCCGTGTGTTGATAGACCATTCCGCGCCACGACAGCTCTTCCAGCAGTGAAATCTTCGCGCTCATGCGGTGAAGATAGGGACGCCCGGCCACGGTGTCACCTTCGGTGTATCACAGTTATCTTTTTTCTCTGCGCATGGCCCCATCCCCCTCCGTTATCGACAGCAAGATCTCATTCTGGAAGCGCCACCCGACTCTCGTCAGAGCGGTGCTGCTTACGGTCACGTTTCTCGTTGCCGTTGGCGCTGGGTCCTTGTACGGCATCTGGGCACTGATATGCCGCGGCAATCAGTGTCCATCGATCGAAGTACTCAGCGAGTACACGCCCCACCAGACTTCGAAGCTCTACGCGATCGACGGGCGGTTCATCGCCGAGCTGGGACTCGAGCGCCGGACTCTCGTCAAGATCGACGAGATCCCGAAAATGGTGCAGGACGCCTTCATCAGCACAGAGGACAAACGCTTCTACCAGCACTCAGGCATCGACTGGCATCGCGCCGCCAGCGTCATCCTGCGATCTCCCATCCATGGTTACTCGCAGGGGTTTTCCACCATAACGATGCAGCTCGCGCGCAACGTCTTCCCCGAGAAGATCTCGCGTGAAAAAAGCATCATCCGAAAAATCAAGGAAGCGAAAGTCGCCCGCGCGATCGAGGCCAAGTACGACAAGAAAAAAATCCTCGAGCTCTACCTCAACCAGATCGACCTGGGCCACGGCGCTTATGGCGTCGAGACCGCATCCCAGCGCTACTTCGGAAAATCAGTCCGCGATCTGAACCTCGCCGAAGCCGCGACCCTCGCAGCGTTGCCGAAAGCGCCCGCGCGCTACAATCCCGTTCGCTACCCCGAGCGCGCAATCCAGCGTCGCAATACGGTCATCGAGCTGATGCGCCAGCAGGGAAAGATCAGCGAGGCCGACGCGAGCCGAGCACGCGCGTATCCGCTGCAGCTCGCAAACAAAACTGTCACCGGTGAGACCGCCCCGTATTTCGTCGAGTGGGTGAGGGAACAGCTCGACGCGCAATTCGGCAAGCAGCTCTACGAGCAGGGTCTCAAGGTCTACACGACACTCGATCTCGACGAGCAGGGCGCCGCCGAACGTGCCCTCGAGAGGCAGGCGCGCTCGATCGAAGCGGGTCGATACGGCCCGTACCCTCACGAGACTTTCGAGCACTACCTCGCGCACCGCGAAGGCGACGAAGGCACCGGAACATCGCCATACCTCCAGACGGCCTTCCTGGCCCTCGATCCGCGCAACGGCGCCGTGCGCGCGATGATCGGCGGCCGCGATTTCGACGACTCGAAGTTCAATCGCTCCGTGCAGGCGCGCCGTCAGCCCGGATCGGCTTTCAAGCCGATCGTGTACGCCGCCGCGATACAGAACGGACGGCCAGCTTCGTACATCGTCAACGACAGCCCTCTCGTGCTCCAGGTCCCCGGTCAACCCGAGTGGGCTCCGCAGAACTACGACCTCAAGTTCCTCGGCGAAATTCCCATGCGCCAATCGTTTTACGAGTCGCGCAACGTCTCCACCATTCGACTCGGCATGGAGCTCGGTGAGCAAACCGTCATAAACGAAGCACGGAACTTCGGCATCACCACTCCCATTCCGCCGTATCCATCTATTCACATCGGTGCGGCGTCTGTCTATCCAATCGAGATGATCTCGGCCTACACCGCATTCGCAAACCTCGGCGTCCGCGCCACGCCGAACGCGATCATCAGAGTCGAGAATCAAAAGGGTGAGATTCTCTGGCAACCGACTCCAACGCGCAGCCAGGTCCTTTCGCCGGAAGAAGCTTGGATGATGGTCGATATGATGAAGGACGTCGTGCGTCGCGGAACTGCGGCCAGCGCGGTTTGGGGCGCGGGATTTCACTACCCCGCGGGCGGAAAGACGGGAACCACGAACGACGGCACCAATGTCTGGTTCATTGGCTACACCGCCGACCTCGTCGCCGGCGTGTGGATGGGATTCGACCTTCCGCAGAAGATCAAGGAGAACGCGCAGGGCGGTGTGCTCGCCGGTCCGGCGTGGACTGCGTTCATGACCGAGGTATACAGACGCAAGCCCGCGCCGCCGGATTGGCCACGCCCATTGTCCATCGTCACCCGTGAGATCGATCAGAGCACTGGACTGCTGGCGAGTCCTTATTGCCCGCGCAATGACGTTGTCACCGAATTCTACATCTCCGGCACCGAGCCGACGCGGGAGTGCGACGACCGGAGCCCCGATGCGATGCCCGGTTACATACCCGGCGACACTTTCAGCACGATTCCCTACACGCCGCCGCCGAATGGCGCGCAGCCGATCACCGTCACGCCTCCGCAGCAGCAGCCTGGATATGAGCCCGTGCCGACGAATCCGCAGCGGAGACCGACCGTCTTCGATACCACAGGCCGGGCGCCGACAGTGTTCGACACCAGTCGACGGTCGTTCCGCCGCGACAGCGCGCGAAGAGACTCGATTCTCAGGAGCATGAGCCGTCGCGATTCACTTCGCGGGAATGTCATTCGGGATTCCATTCGCCCGAGGACCGATACCAGCCCGCGATCGCCGCCGCCGGCAAAAACGCCGCGCTGATGCGCTACCACGCGCGTTGGGTCCTGCCTATCACCCAGCCGCCCATCGAGAACGCAACCGTCGTCGAGAGCGGCGGAATCATCACCTACGTCGGACCGCGCGCCGCTGCGCCGACGGGCGAGGACTACGAGCTCGGCGATTCGATTCTCATGCCTGGTCTCGTCAACGTTCACACGCACCTCGAGCTCACCGCGATGCGCGGCTTTCTCGAGGACTGTAGCTTCGCTAGCTGGATCGACACGCTGCGCCAGGCGCGTAACGAGACGATGGACGAGCGGATGCTGCTCGATTCCGCACGACTCGGCGTTATCGAGGGACTGGAAGCCGGCATCACCACTTTTGCCGACACCTGCTCGAGCGGAGTCGTGATCACCGCGCTTAACGAGCTCGGTGTTCGCGGGATCATGTATCAGGAAGTATTCGGCCCCGATCCGGCACACTGCGGCGCCGCGATGCAGGATCTGGAGGCGCGCGTCGACACGCTCCGTGAGCGCGAAAGCGACCTTGTCACTCTTGGAGTCTCTCCGCACGCCCCGTACACCGTTTCGGACCAGCTCTATGCCGCCGCCGCGCGCTTCGCCAATTCCGAAAAACTTCCCATGGCGGTGCACATCGCCGAGAGCGGGCCGGAGATGGCGCTCGTAACGGCTGGTCAGGGAGATTTCGCGGATCGCTGGCGTCGTCGCGGAATTGCGGTGACGACGCGAGCGCGTTCACCGATAGAGCTCCTCGAGAAACACGGCGTCCTGGAGCGAGGACCGCTGTTGATCCACTGCGTCCGCGTCGATTCGACCGACATCGGCATCATGGCCCGTCATCGATGCGCCGTCGCGCATTGTCCCGCGTCCAATGCAAAATTCGGTCACGGCATTGCGCCGCTTCTTCCAATGCTCGCGGCGGGCATTCGCGTCGGCATGGGGTCCGACTCCGTCGCGAGCAACAATCGTATGGACATCCTTGATGAAGCTCGTCTCGCCGTCCTGATCCATCGCGCCGCCACGCAGCGTCACGACGCTTTTGGCGCGCACCAGGCGCTCGAGCTAGCCACTATTGCAGGCGCGCGAGCCCTCGGGATGGATTCTCGTAGCGGATCGCTCGAGGTCGGGAAGGATGCCGATCTCGCCGCCTTCAGCGTCGACATCGCTCGCACCACTCCACTCGGCGATCCTTACTCCGCCGCAATCTTCGCTCTTCCCGGGCGGTCGGCGCGACTGGTCACGGTTCGTGGAAGGGTATTGGTGGAAAACGGGCGCGTTCGTGCATGGGACGACACGCTGGCGAAACGGGTGCGAAAAACGGGCGCCGCACTCGCTTCACGCCTGCCGGCTTGATATCTTCAGCAAATCCTCACAGTGGGAAGCCTGCTCCATGCCCGCAGTAGATAACCACCACCGTATCTGGCGCGACGGTAAGTTCGTGGATTGGGAAGACGCAACGATCCACGTCATGAGCCACGTCGTCCACTACGGCTCCAGTGTCTTCGAGGGAATTCGCTGCTACGAGACTCCGCGCGGCCCCGCCGTGTTTCGGCTGGATGCGCACATGCGCCGTTTTGCGGATTCGTGTCGGATCTACCGGATGCCGCTCAAGTATTCGCGCGACGATCTTTCGCGCGCCGCGGTCGAAACGGTTTCGGAAAACGGGCTGCCGCACTGTTATCTGCGGCCCGTGGCGATTCGAACTGGTGAGCAGATGGGCGTGCTTCCCGGCGACACACCTCTCGAGGTCTTCATTATCCCCTGGGTGTGGGGCACGTACCTCGGCGCCGATGCGCTCAAGAATGGAGCCGACGTGTGCGTTTCCAGCTGGAGACGGCCCGCGCCCGACACGTTGCCGATGATGGCCAAGGCCGGCGGAAATTATCTCAACGGCCAGTTGTCGAAGATGCAGGCGCGCGTCGACAATTACGTCGAAGGCATCATGCTGGATTCGTTCGGCCTGGTGTCGGAGGGAAGCGGCGAAAATCTCTTCCTGGTACGCGATGGAAAGCTGTTCACATCGACGATCAGCGCCGGCATTCTGAATGGAATCACGCGCGATTGCGTGATTCGAATCGCAAAGGATATGGACGTCGAAGTGGTCGAGCAGTCGATTCCACGCGAGATGCTTTACATCGCTGACGAGGTTTTCTTCACCGGCACTGCCGCGGAGATTACTCCGATTCGCTCGGTGGACAGAATACCGATCGGTGCTGGAAAGCCCGGTCCGTTGACGCTCGAAATCCAGCGCGAGTACATGGGGATCGCGAGCGGAGCGCTCGAAGATCGCTTCGGCTGGCTGACGCCAGTCCCGGCGCGAAAGGAGGCTGCGGCGTCGCGCGGAGCAGCCGCGAGAGAGCGCGCCGAAGGGGTCTCGGCGTCGCCAGCCTGACACCGAACCGGCGCTTCTTTTAGAGGACTGGGCAAAGCTGCGTTTTGCGGGGTAATAACTGTTACCGCCCACCCTCGGCGTCGTCGCATTAGATGTAGCAAATCAGTGGTATATTTTGTTGGGTTACCCCCGGGAGGAGTGCTTGATCGTTGGTTGTCTGGCACTGAATGCTTCGTTCGAGCCTTTGACGATGGTTCCGCTTCGCCGCGCATTGCGGTTGGTGATCGATGGAAAAGCGGAGATCGTCGAAGCAGATTCTGATCGCGTTGTTCGTTCCGAGAGGCTGACCCTTCCGCGCCCGGCTGTGATCCGGCTCATGCGCTTCATCCACGTGCCGCGCCGTTTCCGCAGACAGGTGACGAACACCTTCCTGTTCGCCCGCGATCGCTACCGCTGTCAGTACTGCGGCCGCTTGCAGATCGAGCTCAAGCCGCGCGAATCGCTTACCCGCGACCACTTGATTCCGCTCTCGCGCGGCGGCGCAAACGACTGGACGAACGTCGTCACCGCCTGCAGCCCGTGCAACACCAGGAAGGCGAACAACCTTCCGAACGAGATCGGCATGCACCCGATGCACCCGCCCGTCGAGCCACACTTCGTGCATCTGAGCTGGGCAGTGCGGCGACTGACCGCCACCCAGGCGAAGTACATCAAGCTGTTCTATGGCGAAGAGACCCTCCACCACCTGGAGGATCTGGAGCAGCGGCACCCGCATCCTACCGCGCACACAGTGGCTGTATCTCGTTAGGCGGCAGGTAGGTAGGCGGACCATCGAGGACCCTGCTCCGTAGTGCGCGTTCCCGCTTCCCGCTTCCCGCTTCCCGCTTCCCGCTACGGCCGAAACGTGCCCGTCTTCGCCTCATAATGCCGTTTTTCTCCGCCCAGCAAACGCACCACTAGCGTCCGCACGCCACGACCGATCGCAGTGCCCGGATTTTTCTTTCCGCTCACCACCGGCTTGAGCTCGCCACGAAGCCATCGCTCCACTTCGTCGAGGTCGCTCAACGAGAGCGTCTCGACGTCCAGCAACAGGTTGTAGTATCCGCGTTGTCCCTTCTTTGGCAGAGAGATAGCCGGACGGTACGGGGATTCCGCCGCGCTCTCTGCGTCGTCAACCGTCGCGAATTCGCCCAGCAGCTCGACTTTGTTGCCGACGACGCGCACAAGTTGGTACTTCTTGCCCAGTACATCGTACCTGAGAACCACATCCCACTCGGATGCTGCTTTGAGATCATCGAACCAACGACCCGACACCCAGCGCTCCAGTCGATAGTGCAGCCGTGCCGGAAATCCGTTCGACAACAAGTCGCGCATCGACGCGTCCGCCAGCAGCCCCGACGAAGAGATTGACGGGGGGGTGTCGCTCCACGCATTGCCGGGCGGCGACACGATGTCCAGCCGAACCTTCTGCGCCCGCAACGGCATCGCGAGTGCCGTGATTGCAACGATAATCCCGAAGGCTCGGAGAAATTGCCTGTGCCTCGAGTCGCCTCGAATCATTAGAAGCGCCGGTGCACGCGGAGAAAGACATTCGCGGGCTCCTTCGGACTCGATACAGCCTTCGCTCCGTAAATTCCGAAGATTCCGAGATCCAGACCCAGCCCGACATCGGTGCTGAACGTTCCAAATCGCGGGAAGCTGCGACTCGAGTACTGGAGCGTGCCCGAAGGCTGACCGACGAGCCAACCCCTGCCAGCGTCGACAAAGGCGACCGCGGTCGGCTGCACTGTGAACCCGATTCCACGCAGCCTGATCGCGCGCGAGTTCAGGAAATCGAGCAGGGAAGAGTGGATCTCGTTTCGGAACTCGAGCTGCGCGAGCGCGACACGCTCGCACTGCGCCGGATTTCCCTCTGGCGGTTGGGTGCCATTGCTGCACTGCCGCACGTCGACGGTGCCAGGCTCGTTTCTCCGAAAATCGAATCCAGGAATCGAGCCGATTCCTCCAACCGAAAAGCGACGTTCGAGCGGTAGCTGGTCGCCGTGCAGCCAGCCGCCCAGCACCAGCCTGCCGTTGATCCACGACGTCGGTGACAGTCGGTTGTAACGGCGCAAATCGAGAAAACCGCGGCCGTAAGCCAGTCGTGACACGGGCGCCGGTCGGGCGAGTGGGGATGTCGGGCCCTCGTCCTCTACCGTCCCCGCCCCATGCTCGTACTCGACCAGAATCAGCCAGCCGGTGGATGGATTGATCTCATCGTTTCTCGTGTCGACGTTTGCGCGAGCGACAAGCGTATGAAACCGCCCGGCATCCACCAGCGGATTGGCGCGCCACGCGGTTCCGTTCCTGAAGATAGTGAAGACGTCTCGTGCGCCCACCCCGGCCCATCTCTCATCCGCCCAGTCGACCGAAAGACTGCTTCGCTTGCTCATGTGAAAAGCAGCCGTCGCCTTCGCTCCATGACGATTGAAGTAGTCGCGGAAATCCCGGCGCACAAAAAAAGCGGCGAGCGCTGCATCGGGGTCCGGGAGCTGCCACGTCTCCACGGGAGTGACGATGTCGTACGACGACACGCCCAGCGAGTACCCTCGCCCACGACCAACCCTCATCCGCGCGGTGACATCGTGCCCGAGATTCCGCGAATCCCAGTGAAAGGTGTCCGCACTCCGGATGATTCCAAAAACCGATGCATCGAATGCGGCCGCTCCGGAGCTGTCACGAAATACCGGGCCGATGTAGACGGGAAGGCCTTCTACGCGATTGTAGGTTTTTCCGGAGCTCAGAGTGAGGCCGCTGCTCCTGTTCGTTCGCGTCCAAAGTCCAAGGCGCTGCGCCGTAGTGTCCGTAGAAACGGTGTCCTGCGCGCGCGCGAGAACGGGTGCGAAACAGGCAAACAGGGCGCACAGCGCTGGAATTATTCGTCGGTTTCTCATCATCTCGCCGTTACACTTTCGTCGCGTTGATTCCGAGACGCTTCATGCGTCGATACAGGTTCGGTCTGTCTGTCTGGAGTCGTCTGGCTGCGTCGGCGACGTTGCCTCCGGCTTCGGCCAGCGCCCGCGCTATCACCGTGCGCTCGAAGCCGTCGAGTTTTTCCGCGAGAGAAGCAGCAGACTCGCGCGAATCACTCGTCGAAGCGCCAACTTTGCGCAATGGCTGCGTCGGGGTGGTCGGAGTTATGTCGCTTCCATCTTCGTGGTCGACGATCAGCACGTCCTCCACTTGCTGTCCGGTTATCTGCGCGCCGGGATGCATTATCGCCAGTCGCTCGACGATGTTGGCGAGCTCGCGCACATTGCCCGGCCATGGATAGTCTCGGAGCAGCTGCAATGCATCGCTCCGCCAACTCGGCTTCGCCTGGCCTGTGCGCTGCAGAAATTGCTCGGAGAAATGGAGCACGAGCTCTTTGATGTCGTCGCCGCGCTCGCGGAGGGGAGGAATCGCGAGCGGGATGACGTTGAGCCTGAAGTACAGGTCCTCCCGAAACGAGCCAGCTCGCACCGCGCGCTGCAGGTCATGATTCGTCGCCGCGAGAATACGCACGTCGGCGCGTATGACACGATTGCCGCCCACTCGCTGAATTTCTTTCGCCTCTATCGCGCGCAACAGCTTCGCCTGCGCGTCGGGGCCGAGATCGCCAACTTCGTCCAGAAAGAGAGTGCCGCGGTGCGCGAGCTCGAATCGCCCGATTCGTGTTTGAGTCGCCCCCGTGAACGCGCCACGCTCGTGCCCGAACATCTCACTTTCCACCAGATCGCGCGGAATTGCAGCGCAGTTCACCCGAACGAATGGCTTCTCCCGTCGGGGGCTCGCGTCGTGAATTGCGCTCGCAACCAGCTCTTTGCCGGTCCCGGATTCTCCAGTGATCAAAACGCGGGCATCGGTCGGCGCCACGCGCGCGATCATTTGCCTCACCGCCGCCATCGCCGCGCTCGTGCCAACCATCTCGCCAGTAAAGCCCAGCTCGGCCCGCAACGCCCTGGCAACACGCCGCGTCTGCCGAAGCTCGAGAGCCGAAGCCACAGCGAGCAGAACGCCCTCTGGCGTCAGCGGCTTCTCGATGAAGTTGAAGGCACCGAGTTTCGTGGCCTTGACCGCGTCAGCCAGGCCGGCCCGACCACTCATCATGATCACCGGCAGATCCGGCGCGACGTCGCGCAGCTTCGCGAGTGTCGACATGCCGTCGAGGTCTCCGGGCATCATGAGATCGACCAGCGCGACATCTGGCTCGCCGTCCTTCACGCGCGCGACGGCTTCGACTCCACTCGGAGTCTCCGATACTTCGTATCCTTCGCCTGTCAGCAGCGCGCCGACCATGCGCCGGATATTCGGCTCATCGTCGGCGATCAGGACTGTCGCCACTACGTCGAGCGATCCCGCGCAGGCGTTCCAGCCGCGCCCGCCTGACGCGAATCACCCGCGCTCTTTCCCTCCGAGAGAAGCTTGGTGGTGAACCGTTGTCCCTCGGAGATTCGCTCGACCTCTATCGCGACGGCCTCGATGGCCTGCTCCATCCGCTCGAGCCGCGATGTCACTTCGCTCGGGATTCGCGGGTTCTTCGAGTCGGCTTCCATTCTTCGTGAATACGCCCGCGACAGGGGAATTCCAATCGCGCAGATGATCGCGGTCGCAAACGCTCCCAGTGGAACGGCTACTTCGGGTCCGATCATGTCAGCTCTCCCTCGCGGCGCTCGCGCCGTCTGCAGGTATAGTGAGTTGAATCTCAGTTCCTTCTCCCAACGTGCTCGTCGCGTTCACCGTTCCATTGTGAGCCCAGACCGCTTGCCTGGCGATCGCCAGCCCTAGTCCCGTTCCACCGGGCTTGTTGGTGACGTACGGCTCCCAGATTGTCTCCAGCGCTTCAGGCGCGATGCCTTTTCCTGTGTCAGCTACCGAGATTCGAACCGCGCTGCGGCCGGTCAGCGAAACTTCACGCACAGTCACGGTGATGCGACCACCCTCGCGCGATGCATCGACCGCGTTCAGTAGAACATTACTCAACGCTCCGCCGAGCGCACCATTGTGCCCGAATACTCTTGGGAGATTCTCGTCGATGCGCAGATCGAGGGCAATGGTTTGCGGCACGCTGCTCCGCGCCGTGTAGCGCACCAGCTCTCCCACATCGATTTCCGAGGCGGGACCCTCGGGAAGACGCCCGAACTCCGCGAAGCTCTTCGCCATGCGATCGAGCCGGTCCGATTCCATTGCAATCACGTCCACGTCTTCCTGCAGATCGGGCGGCGCCTGTCCACGCAATCTCGCCAGCGCGAACCGGATGGGCGTCAGCGGATTCTTGATTTCGTGCGCGACCCGCCGGGCGCTCTCTCTGAACGTCTGCAGTCTCTCGGCTTCCACTGCCTGGCGGCGGCCTTGCTCCAGCTCTGAAACCATCTCACGCATGCTGCGGCGCAGCGTCTCGAACTCCGGTGCTCCGCGAACTCTGCTCGTGGTCACCTGGATCGTTGTCGCGTCGTCAGCGCCGTTCTTTCGATTGGTGAGGACGACCGTAGGCTCGGGCGGTGGAGGGAGTGGCTCGCCGTGTCCGATAAGCTCCGTCCATCTCACCAGCTCGTCGAGCGGCCTGCTCAACTGCCGGCTCAAATGGCCCGCGACTCGCGAAGCGGCACCGGTCAATACGAGAAGCGCGAGCACACCCGCAATCGCGATGACGCGCACGGTCCGCGCTGCAAGAAAGCTGTAGCGTCGCGCCTGTTCCACGGAGAGTCGCAGCTCACGCTCGTGCGCGTCGATGGCGCGCTTCTCCGACGCTGTCAGGGGTGCCTGTCGCGCGGCCGCGATGGCCTTCTCACCGCTCGCTGCCACGCTGTCCCATGCCGATCGTCCGGTCACGAATGGGAGCGCGGTGCTCACGGTTCCGCTCCACAATAGCGTGAGCAAAAGCGCCGGCACGATCGCAAACAACGAGAGGATCAGTACCAGGCGCGTACGGAATCGCAGTTGATTCATGGGGATTCGGGTATAAATTATACCCGTACGGCGCGACTTCGAGGATCCGGCGACCGGTCAACCAGCAGGTTGACGCGCTCGCATCGACCTGAAGACGCACCGCCTGCGGCGAACGTCGCAGGACAAAAATGGCGTGCACCGCCCAGAAAAAGGTTCGCCGGTACGCAGCCGCACCTCGTAATTCCCACAATTCATGACTCCACGACCACATCGGTCCGCGCCAGCTCATAGCGCGCACCGCCATGTCGCCCCGATACATCGGGGGCCACAGGCAATGACAGCAACAGCACTCGCAACTCCCCACCACGCGCCCAACGCAGCCCTCCTCATCGACTTCGACAACGTCACACTGGGCGTTCGCTCCGACCTCCAGACGGAGCTGAAAAACCTCCTCTCCTCCGACATCGTAAAGGGAAAAGTCGCCGTCCAGCGCGCGTACGCCGACTGGCGACGCTATCCCCAGTACGTCGTCCCTCTCACCGAATCGTCGATCGATCTGATCTTCGCAACCGCTTACGGATCCGCGAAAAAAAACGCGACCGACATTCGCCTCGCCATCGACGCGATGGAGCTCGTATTCAGCCGACCGGAGATCGGAACCTTCATTCTCCTCTCGGGCGATTCCGATTTCTCGAGCCTCGTAATCAAGCTGAAGGAGTACGGCAAATACGTCATCGGCGTCGGTATCCGCGAGTCGTCGAGCGATCTCCTCGTCCAGAATTGCGACGAGTACTACAGCTACAACGCGCTCGCCGGCCTCGTGAAGTCCGGGGAAGAAGAAGTCGTCAAGCACGATCCCTGGGATCTCGTCACCGAGGCGATAACGCGCATGAAGCGAAACGGTGACGTCATGCGCGCCGATCGCCTCAAGCAGGTGATGCAGCAGATCGACAATTCGTTCGACGAAAAAAACCTCGGCATGTCGAAGTTCTCGCGCTTTGTGTCCGAAGCCGCGCATCGGGGACTCCTGACGCTCACCAAACTCGAGAACGGACAGTTCGAGGTCGGCCCACCTCGCGCGGCCGGTACTCCAGTCGCCACCGAATCCGTCGCTGAACCGCCGGCTCCGCGGACTGCTCACGCGCACGAAGAAGGCGAGAGTGGCGAGCGTTCTCGTCGAGGCAGGAGAGGCGGAAGGGGTCGCGACCGCGATGGGCGAGGACAAAGGCCCGCACCATCCCAGCCGCACGCCCGCCTCGAAGCAGCGGAATCTCCGGCAGCTGAAGCTCCTCGCGCCACCGCCCCGTCGACGAATGGCGACGCAATCGGCTCTAGCGGATTGAGGCTCACTCGCGAGGACGCTTTCAATCTCGTTCGCCGCGCCGTCGGAACAGACGGACCGTCGCGCGCCAGTCAGGTTCGTACTACCGCCCGCGAGCTCCTCGGTCGGGACAGCGAGAGCTTGAGCGAGCGAAACTTCCTGCGGATTCTGCAGGACGCGCACGATGCCGATCTCATTGACCTTCGTCGTCGCGGTACCGACTATGAAGTAGCACCGGCAGCGCCAGCCACTCCGGTGACCGAGCAGCTTGCCGCCGCCGAGCCGCCGAAAGCGGCCGCTCCAGCCGCGCCGTCAACTCCGACCGGAATGGGGGCGAGAAGCGCTCCGCCATCCCGCGGTCGCGGAAGGGGACCGATCGGTGCGCGCGTCGGTGCGCTGCCGCCTCATCTTCTTTCGATTGGTGTGGTCGAGACAGCGCGCCCCGCTTCCGCTCCGGCGCCGCTCGAGGCCGTAGAAGACCTGACCTTGAGCACGCTGCCACTTACCGGAGAGGACGCACTCTCCGAGCCCGAAGTGCAGCACGCGACACCGAAAAAGCGCGGCCGCTCCGATTCGAAGACCCGCCGCACCCGGAAGTCCGCGGCAGCAGGCGACGCTGAGAAGGCCTCGCCGCGCCGAAGTGCTCGCAAGAGCAGAAGCAAGACGGCGGGCACCGAGTAGCGTGCGAAAGCCTGAAGTCTCGAGCCCGGCGGACTCGCCTTCGAGTCTTCTGGGCTCGAGGCCGCGGGCGCACTTTCGTCGCGGCCGCATTCTCCCACGCAGTTTTTACGACCGCGAAACCGAGATCGTCGCGCGCGCGATGCTGGGCACCGTTCTCGAGTGCGACACCCCCGAAGGAGTTGCCAGCGGGATAATCGTCGAGACCGAGGCCTACGTGGGAGAGCACGATCTCGCCTGCCACGCCGCTGCCGGACGCACCGCCCGCACCGAGCCGCTCTACGGTTCGCCGGGAATTTCCTACGTCTACTTCATCTACGGAATGTATTGGTGTTTCAACGCCGTGACACGCGAGGAAGGCTTACCCAGCGCAGTGCTCGTCCGGGCATTGGAGCCGCTCGACGGAGTCGCACTGATGCACAAGCGTCGTCCCCACGTCAGCAATCCCGTCGATCTGACGAGCGGGCCGGGGAAGCTTTGCACGGCGCTCGGCATCACGGGTGCAATGAGCGCGAGATCTTTGCAGCGCAAACCGCTCGTGATTCGGGAAGGCGAGTCCATTCCCGACGACCTTGTCGACACCACCACCAGAATCGGGATCACCCGCTCGGCCGACTGGCCCCTCCGTTGGATAGTGCGCGGAAACAGATTCGTGTCGCCCGGAAGGGTCTCGGCGTAGGACTGGTTCTCGGGCGCGACTTAGAGATGCTCGGGCGCGACTTAGAGATTGTTTCGCGTAGCTGGCATCCACAAAACTGAAGCAGGGAGCGGCAAGCGTTGCAGCCGTAGCCGTGGGCTTTCATACTCGCATTCTCTTCGCGCTTCGACTGGGCACTCTGACAAGAGTGCCTTCGGATAAGGCGGAGTACGCTGATTGGTCGGAACGATCTCTGTGGCGAGCTATTTCAACTCGCCCGGGGTTGTTTTTTTTTTTGCATTGAGAGCGCCTCCGGCGCTCGCAGCGGAACTGCAAGATCAACTGAACTACCCGCTGGCCGCAGATCGCAGCAGGCTGACCGCTACTCGCTTTTCACGGCGGAAACGGGAAAGGTCAAAAGAACACTACACGCTACCGGCGAATCGCGGCCGGCTGACCGCTGCTCGCTCGGACCCGCGTTCCATGCTTGGGAACCGCAACCTGGCTCGTCCGTAGCCGGTAGCGCTGTAGCCGGTCGCGATCAGCCGGCAGCGTGTAGTGTTCCGTTGCAGTTCCCGGCAATTTCCGTCAGAGTGGCCAGTCGCCGCTGGCCCAGGAATGCGAGTATGAAAGCCAAAAGCTACGGCTGCAAAGCTTGCCGCTCCCTGCTTCAGTATTGAAGATGCCAACTCGCGAAAAAATCTCTACGTCGCGCCTATAGAACCCCCGCGGCAGTACTAAAAAAACGGCCCCTTTCGGGGCCGTCGGCTCTTATCGTCAGGTGCGCCGAGAGCTGCTAATCCCGATCGATGGAGCTTCCAAAGTTGTAGCGGACGCCGAACTCGAAAAACGAAAGCACGCTGGTGAAAAGAAAGTCCGAGTTGCTCGGCAGAAGTGTTTCCTGTGCGAAGATCGCCGCACGCCTCGTCTGGATCTGAACACCGCCCATCCCCAGAATCGCGCCGCGGCTGCGCATCGATTCGACCTGATCGAGAAACGCGTTGCTCGGGAAGGTATTCGCGGTGTCGACATACACTCGTGCGCTGCCAAGCACCGCGATCATGTAGCCGACGCCGGCGTACGGTGTGATGCCACCGAAATGCTTGGGAAACGCCAGGGCGGCGAAGCTGATTCGCCGCATGTCGTTTACCCGAACAGTGCGCTGAAAGGTGTTGGACGCGGGATCGAAGACGTTGACGTTTTTCTGAAAGATCGATTGGTCCGCTGATACGTAGAGTCCGCCCCGCGTACGCGTGATGAGCCAGTCGATTCCAAGGTTAGGGGTCGACGTGTTCCCGAGGCCCGGCCCGGAGAACGTGCTGATTCCGGCCTTCGCTCCCCAAAACCAGGAGTTGTCGAAGTTCCGCATCTCCTGCGCGCTCGCGCTGGCGGAAACGACCAGCCCTGCCACCATCGCCACGGCAACTGCTCTGTGCTTCTGCATGAAAGGCGTCCCCTAGATTATGCCTAGCTTAGTCCCGACGGTCTTGAAGGCCGCGATGGCCTGATCGAGATCGTCCCGTGAATGGGCGGCAC
>JBOHTB010000070.1:0-33416 GCA_050733435.1 Gemmatimonadaceae bacterium
GAACCTTGGGCAGCGCCGCGATCAAGGGTGTGCGTCGCGCTGCCGCCATCGAGTCCGATGCCATCGCGCGCTGCACCACGAGGAAGTCCGTGCACCAGTACCCGAACGACAGCACGAAGCCGAGCCCCATCACAAGACCGAACCACTCCACGCCAATCGGGTTCTGCGACGCATCTCCAATGAACCGCCAGGCGTGCGTCATCGCCCCGGGTTGAAATCCGCGTTGCACCGACACTTCGGCGAGCTTTAGCTGCAGTCCACTCCAGCCGCCGGCCGCTCTCAGGCCGACGAAAACGAGCGGCGCGAACCCGAACACGATTAGAAAGAACTGGATTACCTCGTTGTAAATCGCGCTGGTCAGTCCGCCCAGGAAGATGTAGGCGAGCACTATGAACGCGGCGACGAGCATGCTCACGTCGAAGCTCCATCCCAGCAGCAGGTTGAAGAGCTTGCCCATCGCGTACATCGAGATACCCGACGACATGATCGTCATCACCGCGAACGACACGGCGTTCAGCGTGCGGGTTTTCTCGTCGTAGCGCAGCTTCAGGTATTCGGGGACCGATCGCGCGCGCGATCCATAATAGAACGGCATCATGAACAGCCCGACGAAAACCATGGCCGGAATCGCGCCGATCCAGTAGAAGTGGCTGGTCGCGATTCCATACTTGGCACCCGAGGCACCCATCCCGATCACTTCCTGGGCGCCTAGGTTGGCCGAGATGAACGCGAGGCCGGCCACCCACGATGGAATCGAGCGGCCGGAGAGGAAAAAGTCGGTGCTTGTCTTCGTCGACCGCCGCAACATCCAGCCGACCGTGAGGACGACTGCGAAATACACGAGCATCAGGAGGTAGTCGATCGGCGTCAGGTGAGTCATCGAGCTGTGTCTCCGCGAAGGTGGCGGCGATGCCGCAGGATCTCGCTATGATGAGGTCGCGCAGGGCAGATTATACGCTCGCGTCGCGCTGACGGAAACCCCGAATAGCTTGGAGGACTCTGCTTGAATCGTCTTGTTCTCGCACATCCTTGCGCCGGTCGGGCGACAAGCTGTCACCGTCGGCCGCTACGCTCGCTCGGTCGGAGCCAAACTGCGCGCCTTCGCTTCGCTCCGGCGCCTGTCTCCGCCACTCGCTCACTTTGCAAAGCGGCCTCTGGCGACAGCCTGTCGCCCTCCCAGCCAGGCCTCTCTTGAAACGGATCGCTGCGCCACACGCCGTCCTCGCGTGCGCGGCGATTCTCGTCTCCTGCTCGCGGGCGTCCAACAACGATCGCGAGACGGTCCTCACATTCTCCGGATCCGCCCTCGGCGCCGAGGGGACGCTCGTCGCCAAGCAGCTCAAGGATTTCATGCGGCTCAATCCGGGCATTCGGGTTGAGTTGCAGCGAACCCCCGACGACGCGTCGCAGCGACACCAGCTCTATGTGCAGTGGCTCAACGCGCGCGTCGGAAATCCTTCGATTCTCCAGCTCGACGTCGTCTGGACTCCAGAGTTCGCCGCGGCCGGATGGGTCCTTCCGCTCGATCGCTACGGACCTGCAAAGAATGAATTCTTTCCCGCAACGATCGAAGCGAACACGTGGGCCGGAAAGCTCTACGCGCTGCCATGGTTCGCCGATGTCGGGCTTCTTTATCGCCGCAGCGATCTGGTACCCAGCGAGCCCAAAACGCTCGAGGAGATGGTTACAGACGCGCGCGCGGCCATGGCTCGTCCCGGTGGTCCGCACTATGGCATCGTCTGGCAAGGCGCCCGCTACGAGGGACTGATCACTGGATTCGTCGAGTACCTCGGCGCCTTCGGCGGAAAAATCATCGACAACCGCGGCAACGTCGTGGTGAACCGCCCCGAGGCCGTGCGCGCACTCGAGTTCATGCGCGACGAGCTGTACGGCTCGCACGTCGCCCCACTCGACGTCCTCACGTTTCACGAAGAGGAGGCACGTTTCGCGTTCCAGAATGGGAACTCGGTCTTCATGCGCAACTGGCCGTACGCAGTGGCTGCGATGAGCGACACTGCGCAATCGAAAGTAGCGGGCAGGTTTTCCGTCTCTCCCATACCAGCTTCGGGCAGCGCGCCCGGCGGGCATTCCACAGCCGCACTCGGCGGCGCGCAGCTCGCTATCAATGCATACACCGATCATCCAGAGGCAGCGTACAAGCTGATTGCGTATCTGACCGCGCCGGAGCAGATGATCGAGCGCGCCCGTGCCGTCGGTCAATATCCGACACGCGCGGCACTTTATAGCGACCCTAGAATGCGCGGCGCGCTTGCCATCCCTCTCGATAACGCGCGTCGCGCCATCGAGAGCGCGACACCGAGGCCGGTGATACCGATCTATACCGAGCTGTCGGAGATTCTTCAGATCCAGCTCGATCGCGCCCTGGTTCGGCAGGCCGAGCCGCAGGAGGCGCTGAACTCTGCGGCTGACCAGATCAACGCGCTGATCGAGCGAACAGGGATGCGCAAGCTGATGTCGGGCGCGGGTCAATGAGGAAAATCTCCCGACTCGGATACGAGGCGCGACTTGGTTGGTCGCTGGTCGCACCAGCGCTCACGGTGATTGGGCTCATCGCGATTTTCCCGCTGGCGTGGACCGTCTGGGAATCGCTTCATCTCCACGACCTGAGGATGCCATGGCTCGGCCAGCCATTCATCGGTTTGGCCAACTACGTCGAGATCGCCAGGGATCCGCGGTTCTGGGCCGCGCTCGGACACACTGCGTTTTTCACCGTCGTGTCTATCTCGCTGGAGTTGTTGCTCGGACTTTTCCTGGCGCTCGCCATGAATCGGGTATTCAAAGGACGCGGGTTCGTGCGCGCGGCCGTGCTCGTGCCTTGGGCAATCCCGACCGTGGTCGCTGCGCTTCTCTGGCGATTCATATTCGAATCGCAGGGTGGAATCGCGAACGCACTGCTGATTGATGTCGGAATCCTGAATCAGCCCATGGTCTGGTTCATCGAAGCGGCAACGGCCTGGGTGCCGGTAATTCTATCCGACGTGTGGAAAACGACTCCGTTCGTGGCACTCCTGCTCCTCGCCGGCCTGCAGAACATCGATCTCAGTCTCTACGAGGCCGCCGCTGTCGACGGGGCGAACGCGTGGTGGCAGCTCCGGCACATCACACTGCCGCTGCTGAAGCCTGCGATTCTCGTCACGCTCGTCTTCCGAACACTCGACGGATTCCGTGTCTTCGATCTGATCTACGTGCTCACTGGGGGCGGACCCGGAACTTCGACGGAGCCCGTGGCGCTCTACACGTTCAACGCGCTCCTCCAGAATCTGCGCTTCGGCTACGGCTCCGCGTTATCGGTGGTCATCTTCGCGATCACTTTCGGCCTCGCCCTTCTTTACGTGCGTGGCCTCGGCGTCCGTCTTGGCGGAGACGAACCATGAGTCGAACAGTACCAGTCTTGCGCGCGAGGAGAGAAAAGGCGGGAGTGCATTGGGGCAAATGGGTTTTTGCTGCCGCGCTCGTCCTGCTGATGCTGTTTACGCTCTTTCCATTTTACTGGTCGATCGTCGCTTCGCTCACGCCGGACGCCGCGCTCTTCCGCGAGCCATCACTCTGGCCGCTGCACATTATCACCGATCACTACCGCGCGCTTTTCCTGGAGCGCGATTTCATCACGCCAATACGCAATTCTCTTGTCGTCGCGGGCACGACAACGATTTTTTGTCTCATCGTTGGCACTCTCGCCGCGTACGCTCTCGCACGACTCGAGTTCAGGGGCAAATCCGCAATCATGGCTTTCATTCTCGCGGTCACCATGTTTCCGCAGATCTCTATCGTGAGCCCTCTCTATCTCTTGTTGCGCTCACTGCATCTGATCGACACCTATCCCGGCCTCATCATGCCGTACATGACCTTCGCAATGCCATTGACGGTGTGGGTGCTCACCGGTTCGATTCGACAGATTCCGAAGGATCTCGAGGAAGCTGCCCACGTAGATGGCGCGAGCCGTCGACAGAGCTTCACCAAGATCCTGCTGCCACTCGCTGTGCCTAGCCTCGCGACCACGGGCATTTTGACCTTCATCTATTGCTGGAACGAATTTCTGTTCGCGCTTTCGTTCACTCTGGGGCCGGAGCGGCAGACGGTTCCGGTCGCGATCGCGCTCTTTCGCGGACAGTACCAGGTACCGTGGGGCGAAATTCTCGCTGCTGCCGTTGTTGCAACTGCCCCGGTCGCGGCGCTGGTTCTTTTTTTCCAACGCCGAATAGTGCAGGGCCTTACTGCGGGAGCAGTAAAGGGATGAAGGCCCTCGGTGCTCCAAGCCCGTTGGTCCACGCCTCTCCATTCCTCAATTAACGCGGACTACTGATGGCGCGAATTGCATTAGAGCACGTCGACAAAACCTATCCGAACGGCTACATCGCCGCCCACGATCTCAGCCTGGAGGCCAAAGACGGAGAGCTACTCGTGCTGGTCGGACCTTCGGGCAGCGGAAAATCAACTGTGCTCCGTCTGATGGCTGGTCTCGAGCGAGTAACCGATGGAGTCATTCGCATCGGCGACCGCGATGTAACTGACCTGCCGCCACAGCAGCGCGACATTGCGATGGTCTTCCAGAATTACGCGTTGTATCCGCACATGACGGTGCGGGACAACCTTGCGTTCGGGCTCAGTATCCGAAAGCAGCCACGAGCAGTCATCGACGCGCGCGTCCGTGACGTCGCCGCATCGCTCGGACTCGATGCTCTGCTCGATCGAAAGCCCGCTCAGCTCTCAGGCGGGCAGCGGCAGCGGGTCGCGCTTGGACGCGCGATAGTCCGCGAGCCGCTCGCATTCCTTTTTGACGAGCCTCTTTCCAATCTCGACGCTCAGCTTCGCGTAGAAACTCGCGTCGAGCTCTCGCGATTGCATCGGAAGCTCGGCGCCACGATGGTCTACGTGACGCACGACCAGTCCGAAGCGCTCACGCTGGGCGATCGGATCGCCGTGCTCAAGGAAGGCGTGCTCCAGCAAGTCGCGACGCCAATGGAGCTGTACGATAAGCCCGCGAATAAATTCGTCGCCAGCTTCATCGGCAGTCCCGGAATGAACTTCTTCAAGGGCGATCTCGCGCGAGCCGAAGGGGGAGCGTGCACTTTCCGCGGCGTTGATCTCGCAATTCGCGTGGAATGCCAGAGCGGATCCGGCGGGCCCGTATTCCTCGGCGTCCGCCCACAGCACCTCGAGATCTCGAACGAAGCGCGCGGAGATGGAACTCTTCGCGGCGAAGTCGGCGTCGTGGAACCGATGGGAAATGAGCAGATAGTCTACGTCACGCTTCCGAGCGGAGGCCGAGCGGTCGCGGTCGCGCCGGTTCAACCGCGAATCGTCGCTGGCGAAACAGTCAACATTCGGGTGCGTCCGGAAGGCCTTCATGTTTTCGATGCGGCGACGGGCAAACGAATTGACTAGCGCGCCTGTGGATTCTCACCCAAACCCCCGGCATCCGGGCTGACGCGGAGCCACGCCTCAGCGGCTTCCAATTCCCAGAATACTTCGACGTCGACGCCGACGGCGCGTGCAAGAATCGAGAAAGTTTTCTCTACCCGGTGAGTCGTCTGCGATTGCGCGACGAGCGCGAGCCGTCCGAGCCCACGGTCCAGAAGCTTCCTGACCTGGACAGCTACCTCCGCGAGCTGCAGCACCGTGACGTCGGGTTCAGCAAGCCTCGAATCATAGAGACCGCGAATTCCGGGAGTCAGATTCGGATCGCCGAGAAGCGAATCGATAAGTCCATGGAGATCTTGGACGCGTATGATCCCCGTTGCGACCGCTCTTATGAGCTGCTGGTCGCGCGAGATCGTATAGGTGATTCCCATCGGGTCGCGCCTTCACCGCAACTCCGCCGCCACTAAACGGATGTGGGGTGGATTTCTTCAATTAGAGTGAAAATCTCGGATTACTCGGGGAAGAATCCGGTGTAAGCTGAGCGAAAACCCCGAGACGGAGCCCGCTAGGCGCTCGCGATTCGTCTGAGCGCCTGAACCGCGTCGACCACCGGCTTGCTCGGCATCGCGCCCGACATCACCAATGGGACAAGCTTGTCGTCGCGGTTGTAGAGGTCGTTGCCGAAATAGAGCTGACCATCATTGGTGTACGCGGTGAAGTAAGTGATGTAGACCGGGATCTTGTGGGGCACCTTGACCGACTTATTGTCCGGCGGGTTATTCATCTCCTGTTGGACTTTGTCGGCCGGCCAACCGAGCACCCACTCGGCTAACTCAGTGGGTTTCTCCACGCGTATGCATCCGTGACTGAACGCACGCACATCCTTGTTGAATAACTCGTGATTGGGCGTGTCGTGCAGATAGATGTTGAAATCGTTCGGGAAGAGGAATTTCACGTAGCCAAGCGCGTTCTTGGGTCCGGGACGTTGCCGGACGTGCGTCTCTCCGCCCTGCTGGTAGGTCTCCATGTTCTCACGGGCGAGATATCCCGGACCCTTTGGAAAAATCTCCTTTGCCGCAATGTCAGGCGGGACGTCCCAGTACGGGCGGAAGACAACCGTCTCCATTGAGTCCGCGAACACAGGCGTGGCCTTGTCCTCGTACTCCTGCCCGACGATGACTTTCATCTCCAGCGATTTCTGCCCGCTGTCGAACGCCTCGAGACGGAAAGCGGAGACGTTGACGAAGATGTAGCGCGACCCGAAATCGCGGGGCAGCCACCGGTACCGCTCCATGTTGGCGGCGATTTCCCCCAATCGATAAGTGGCAGGGACGTTCATCGCGTCGATCGTTTCCTTTCCTAACGCGCTGTCGACATTGATCGAATGACGCGCCTGAAAAAGAGCGACTGCCGCTGCGAGATCGTGGTCGTACACATTCGCGGGCGCTGCTTTGGCTTCCGGCGACGAGCCCACCGACGCCGTGCTTGGACTGGAAGCGGGAACGATTCCCTCCGCAGCTAGTCTGCTGCGCACCGCAGCGAGAAGGACGGTGCTTGCCTTCGCTCCCGGTTTGACGTTGTCCGACGATGGCACCTGCTGCCATCCACCCTTCGCGACGAGGACGCGGTAATCCTGCAGCGCCTTGCTCAGGCCCGCATAATCTTCGTCAGTCGGACGCATCGTCGACAGAGCCTTGTCCAGCTGCTCATAGCGAAGGTTTTGGACGAGCGCGCTGTCGACATTCTCCTCTTGCGGATTGACGTGCCACGCCTGGGCGACCGTTCGCGGATCGACTTGTCCGGTCAGCAGATCTTCACCAAGTGCGGTGTACGACGCCGTGAGAATTACGTCGGCCGTCGCGAGCTGTTCGGCTGTCGGAGTCTTGGTTTGCTTGAGAGCGCCAATCGCCTCGGCCAAAGCGCCGATCGGATAGTCGTCGAGCCGCATCCCGTCTGCGTTCGCAGCCAGGATCGCGTTGGTCAGTGCTTGCGTTCTCGCCTTACGAAGTCCGTCGCTCGTCAGCCAGAGCGGGTTGTTCCCATACAGTTTGTAAAGACGCTTGGTGTGCCCCCACTGATCGTCGTTGATCGCCGGCAGCCTGGGACCATCGAGTTTCTTCTGAATCAGCGACTCTATGTCTTGAGCGGGCACTCCCTCGACGGACGTCAGCTTTTCGGGGGACCAGGTCTGAGCCACGTTCTTTTCGGCGTTCCCCTTTTTGATCTGGCAGGCGATGAGAAAGGCCAAGCCTGTCGTCAGCAGCAGATAACGGACGGCGGGTCGGGACGCGAACGGTGTCATGGGCAAAATCTTTGGGGCTAATGGTCGAAAGAGGGAACTTTTAGCCTCATCAGGCGAAATGCGGGCCACCCGTACATCCGTTTCTGGATCTGGGGCCGGAACATCTTTCCCGCTTCGGGAGTCCGATTAGTCGTGGAGTCGGCAGTGTCGTGGCTTCTTTCTTTCGAATGTCGGCCACGTACCCCAATTGAGGATCGAACTATGATGGCTCGTGCAAAGCTTCTCGTGGCTGCGACGCTGCTGTCGGTGGGAGCAGTGGCCTGCTCCGATCTGACCGGTAACGTCAACGCCTCGGGCTCGTATTCGCTTCGGCAGGTTAGCGACCAATCGGGAACGTCTAACGTTCCCTACAGTTTCACCGATAACAACGGGAATAACATCTTTCTCCAGAGCGACACCTACGTGCTGAACACCAACGGGACGTATCAGGAGACCCGGTTCCAGACAGTCAACGGACAAGCCGAATCGCCGGGTGAATTCGGTGATTGGTCGCAGAGCGGGAATACGGTGTTCTTCACCCCGAGCCAGAGCGATTTCGATCTGACGCCTTATCAGGCGACCGTTAGAAACAACAGCCAGTTCGGCGGGTCTCGGACGCTCACGATCTCGATCAACGGCAGTACCGCGATCTACACCGACTGAGCCCCGCTATGGTGTGGTGCTCGACGCGGCGCCGACTCCGGCGGTTGAATCCGCCCGAATCGACGTCGTGTCGGCAGTCCCCATACGAGCGCTGTTGTTGCGGTAGCGCATGAAAGCCCAGATCAACAGCAGGATGATGACAATTGCTATGATCCAGCCCCAGATGCTTCTCTTCTTTGGCGGCTCGGTAATGGTGTCGGCCACGATTTGACTCCCTGTTTTTTCGGAAGTTAGCTGATCCTGCAAGAAAAATTCCGTGTAGCCCGTGCGCGCGAAGTCATCCTGTTGTTTTTTCGCCTTACCTTGGCGGGAAGCGGGAGGCGGGAAGCGGAACGGCCTGCTGACCGAGGACTCGGATCAAGTGCATTGCTGATCGAGGGCTGATCGCGGACCGAAGACGCGGACCACTGAGAACTCCGGACTCAACGCACGCGGTGCGAGGACTGACGCTCGCGCATTGAACTGCGCTGCTACTCGCTGCGCGCTACTGCTAATCGCTGAGAGCTGCAAACGCCCGGGATAGATCTCGTGGCCTAAAGGCGAAAGCAGTTGCCTGTGCCGCTACGCCAACGAAACTGTCAAGATATCTGCCCTGAGCAGGCAGCTTTCCAGTCTGACAGCCCGCACCAATGAGTGAGAGCAGTTGCACCTAGCAGTTAGTCCGCGTCCCGCTTCCCGCTTCCCGCTTCCCGCTTCCCGCCTCCCGCTTCCCGCCTCCCGCTTCCCGCTCAGCTCCCTGCGGGTCGTGGTCGTGGCAGTGCTGTCGGCGGAAGCATGTTGTTAAGCCGCATGTAATTCGCAAGCTGGCTGTAGTGATCGGCAAGATCGAGCGCATGGCCGAGCACCATCCCTGCCCGCGCCACCTTCCGCGAATTCCCGCCGAAGGTGATGGTGATCTGGTCGCCGAGGTTCGCGTCATCGACCTGAGCGAGAGCCTGGTTGCAGAACGCGAAGGAATCCTTGAGGCGCGCGACGAGTCTCGCCTTGGGCCAGGTTGCCTTGACTGAATCCGCGGTGGCAGTATCCTCGGCCGCCGCCGCACCCTTCATCGTTCCAAAGTTGTCGCAGAAGAAATAATTATCGTTCGCGATGTGCTGCGCGATGTACCCGATGCTCAGTTGGGCCGGAGTCGGTTTGTAGGAGAACTTGGACTCCGGGATCGAATCGAACGCCTGCGCGATGACGCGACTCAGGCCGCCAATCCTCCCGCGGAAAGACGTGGTGATCGGGTTGGCAGGCGGTCCGGCGGGAGGCTGCTGGGCCGCGAGGCCGATCGGCGCAAGCAGCGCAAGAATAGCGAAACGAGACACTCTCATAAGCACCTCTGTTGGGCGGCGAAGGACCGTTATAGTGGGCGCTCGGAGTGGTTTGCGCAATCGTGGCAGGAGGTTGACTCACGGAATGGGAGCCGAGATCTCACGCGCTCTCGACTGCAAAGAATGGGATCCGGGATGTTAGGGAATCAGAAGTAAGATGCTAGATGGTGCCGCAAGACCGTTCCTCATCCGATACGCTGAGCTTGTCGGTCTTCCGGTCTTTACCCAATAACTAGGATCTCCAAGGGCTAACATCTCGGATCCCATTCTTTGCTGTTAAAGCTGTAAGATCCCATTCTGTGCAGTTAAAGCCGTGAGATCGCGGATCCCGTTCTTTGCAGTTCGAGCCTTCAAACCTTCCCGGCGGCCGGATGATCCAATAGTAGGGCCGTACGCCCGCCCATCACCCTGCTCCGGAGCTCCAATGCTGCGACCAACTCGAATCCGTCGTGAACTTCTAACGCTGCGACTTTCGCTCGCGTCGGGCCTGCTGCTTCTTGCGGCATCGTCGACGGCTGCGGTCGCGCAGACCGCCGACCAAGGCACGTGGCGGATCTACTACGAGCCGTCGCGCGAGACCGTCCAGCTCACTTTCGAGCACGACGAGAACGGGGCCCGTCGGCAGGGAATGACATCCTTCGGCGTGCGCCCGACGGAATTACGCGGACTTCCCGTGTCCCAGCTCTCGTCCTACAACGGACCCACGAAATTTCAGCTGGTCCGCGATGCCGGCACCTTCAACTTCGAGGGAGAGTTGCGCGATCGGCGCGGCACGGGCTTCTACACCTTCTCGCCCGATCCGCGCTTTCCGCAGCAGCTCGCCTCGCGCGGCTACGAGCGCCCGACCAGCGAGCAGCAATTCTGGCTCGGTCTTCACAACATCGGTTACGCGATGCTCGATGAGCTACGCACAGAGGGATACGACCGTCCGTCCGTCGACCAGCTCGTCGTCATGGGGATGCACGGCGCAAACCTCGAGTACATGAAGTCGCTCAGCGCCGCGGGATATCGAGTCGGCGACACGCATCGGCTGGTCAGTCTTCGAGATCACGGAGTGTCCGACGACTTTATCAGCGGCCTGACGGGCGCTGGATACAAAAATCTTTCCCTCGACGATCTCCTGGAGCTGCGCGACCATGGAGTGACTCCCGATTTCATTGCATCGCTAAAAGAATACGGCTTCAGTGGATTGACCACCGATCAGCTGCTGGCGGCGCGCGATCACGGAGTGACTGAGTCGTTCATCGAGGATTTCCGGGATATCGGTTATAAGGATCTCACCATCCGCGACTTCGTGAGGCTGCGCGATCATGGCGTTACACCCGGATTTGCCCGCAGTGAACGCTCATCCGACGGCCGTCTCGCCACCGTCGAAGAACTCATTCGGAGACGAGACCGCGGCGATTACTAACAAGAAGCCACAACTTTCACCGGACACCCGCATATGACGCGCTTCCTTCTTGCTGCTTGCACTGTTTCACTGTTCGTCGTCGCCACTACGGCCAGCGCTCAAACCGACGAACGTGCCGAGCGTTGGCGCGCCGGCTGCGACCGCGACTGGAACAACGACCGGGGGCATTTCTGTGAAGTCCGCACCTACACCATCTCGCCCTCGACGAGAATCGAGGCGGATGGCGGAGACAATGGCGGAGTGGCGTTCTACGGGTCGGATCGGCGCGACGTCAAAGTCGTTGCGCTGGTTCAGGCGAGCGCCGATGACGATGCGACAGCGCGCGACATCGTCGGTCAGATTCGTGTATTGACGGATGGCGGACGAATCCGCTCTGAAGGTCCTTCGCTACGCGGACGCAGGTCATGGTCGGTGAGTTACGAAGTCTACGTGCCGAGCCAGTCAAACCTCGATGCGACGACGGAGAATGGCGGAATTTCGGTCGACGATGTTCGCGGTGACATGGCCTTCGAGGCAACTAACGGTGGGATTCATCTCTCCGACGTTGGCGGCAACGTTCGGGCACATACGACCAACGGCGGAGTGACTGCGGATCTTTCCGGGACGACATGGCAGGGCCAGGGTCTCGATCTGCAGACGACGAACGGTGGCGCGACAGTCTACGTACCGCGCGGCTACAACGCGCAGCTCGAGACGGGCACCACGAACGGGGGGATGCACGTGGACTTCCCGATCACGGTGCGTGGCTCGCTGAATCGGAGGATCTCGACGCAGCTGGGATCCGGCGGGCCGTTGGTTCGCGTCGTCACCACGAATGGCGGGGTACACATCGCGGAGCGGTGACGGGCGACAACTCCAACAGAACGGGATCCGAGATCTCACAGCATTAACTGCAAAGAATGGGATCCGAGATGTTAGCTCTGAAGATGTTAGCTATTAGGTAACTACCGGAAGACCGACGAGCTCGCCGTAATCGGGCGAGTCACGGTCGTGCGGCACCATCTAACATTTAACATCTGATCGGCTAACGTCTCGGATCCCATTCTTTGCAGTTCAGAGCCGTGACATCTCGGATACCGTTCTCCGCAGTTAACGCTCGCCTTGCCCACGGCGGGTATTCCATCGTCCGACGGCCACGATCGCCCAGATCGCTTCGACTATTCCAAATGGCCAAGCGCCCTGAAGAAAGCCATAAACGGATCCCATGACGCACGCCCCAGCGAACGCGAGCACGAACCAGTGGCTGCGATGCTCGAGCGCGTAAAATATCAGCATCGCGCTAACCGCAATCAGGCCGAAGAGGGTTAGGCCACTCACAAGTTCGAGTGCCGTCGTCGCATTTGATTTCCCGACTCGACGGGCGTCAGATAACGCACCGCCTGTGTAAGCGCCAGTCCCAGAACATTACCGCGGCTGCGCCGAGAGCACCGGCCAGTGCGGCAAGCGTTGCGATGGGGCCCGAGGTCTCGAGCCCGAAGAAGAGGACAGCCAGCGCCACGACGCCGACGATGAGAGGTGCGCTCTGATGATGAAGCCCGCGCGAGCGAACGAGCGTCCACACCACGAGGATTGCAAACAGCGTTTCTGCCGGAAAGAGCAATCGATCATTTCGGAGAAAGCCGAGGCCGAGCGCAGAAATGCCGGAGATGATTGCGGGCACGCTGACGCAGCAAAGTACACAGGCCAGCACGCCTGCGCCGCCCACTATGCGCGCTGCGCCGCCGTCGAGAGTGGGAAGCCGGCGTCTCATCAGCTGAGGGCCTTCACCGCGCTGCCGATCGTTCGCTCATCGAACTCTGGCCTCTTGTAGAAATCGGCCACTGGAAGCTCGCGCGAGGTCGGCATCCCGTAGCAGGCCAGCGTGTTGTCCTCATCGCCGCGGTTGATGGCTCTCGCGGCCAGTCGCGGCGCGGCGCCGAGGGCGCGGCTGTTGATTCGATCGAGCTTGATCGCCTGTCGGTCGTCGAGTCGCTTTACCACGCCGATGGGCACGAGCACGCTCCCAACGGCGATCGAGCGATAATCGTGGACCGCCCTCTCGTTCAGAGACACCGAGAGGTATCGAACTTTCTTCGATGCCGCTTCGACCAGCAGCTTGTCGACGGCCCCGACCAGACGGTCGTCGGCGGAGAAGACGGGCCACCGCCTGATGTCCACGCGCCCTCCACCCAGCCGGAAATACGCGAGCTCGCGTGCGGGCACGAGGTAGGATGCGCGTTGGTCGTCGGTCATTTCTTTTCCTCGTCGAATAGCATTGCCTCCTCGGTGTAACCCAACTGTTCATTGAGCGCCGCGAGCGTGGCGGCGAGCTGTCGGACTTTGGTGGCCGGTAGTCGAGACACCGCGCGCACCAAACCTGTCGTCGGCGAGAGCGGCGCCCGGCCGAGAACGGCGCGCCCTCGTTTCGTGATCTCTGTCTCCGTTCGTCGGCGATCGTCGGACGATGGCGAGCACTTCACCAACCCCGCCGCCGCCAATCGATCGATGACCACTGATACCGAGCTCCGGTCCGTATGCGTGCGCGCCGCGAGGTCTGCGATCGAGGACGATTCGGCCAGTGCCAACTGTTCCAGCACGAACAACTGCGCCGCGGTGAGTCCGGTCGATCGCTCGGCAGCGCGAGCGGCGAGTCGCAATCCCCGCTCGAGACGTCGGACTCCGCCGAGGACGTCGGCTGCTTGCAATACATGGGCTCCCACATATTATGATAACAATGACTGCCGCCTTTGACAATATTTTCTGGGGCTGGCTGGTGCCTCCGACGGCGCTCGTCATCGCCGCGCTCGCGGGCTGGGCGGCGAGCCGGCTGCTGCGGAACATTCTGCGCGCCGGTGCGAGGCGCAGTGCCGCGCGCTGGGACGACGAAGTGGTCGACCGGCTGTTCGATCCGATCACGGTCGCACTCACGATCATCGCCGCGCTGATTCTGCTGCCGTTCCTCAATCTCGATGCAGGACTGATCGCCGACATCAGGCGCGTCGCGCACGTCATACTGCTCACGGACTTCTTCTGGGCGACGTGGCGGATCGTCGACGTCAGCCGGCACATCGCGCTCAACTCCCGCTGGGCAGTGACGGTGCCGGCGTCGCGCTCTCTCGTTCCGCTTGGCGCGCGCACGGCAAAGGTCGTATTGCTCGCCATCGCCATTATCGCCGCGCTGTCGGTCTTCGGCTATCCGGTCGCGAGTCTCGTCGCCGGTCTCGGCATCGGCGGTCTCGCGCTCGCCCTCGCCGCGCAGAAAACGGTCGAGAATCTGTTCGGCGCGTTTTCCATCGGCGTCGACCAACCCTTTCGCGAAGGCGATTTCGTCAAGATAGAAGACTTCGTCGGCACCGTTGAGGCGATCGGACTGCGCTCGACTCGTTTTCGCACGCTCGACCGAACCATCATCACCATCCCGAACGGCAAGCTCGCCGACATGCGGCTCGAGTCTTTCAGCGAGCGCGATCGACTGCGACTGTCGGCAGTCGTCGGGCTCGTATACGAGACGACCGCTTTGCAGCTGCGCGCGGCGCTCACTGGTTTCGAGGCGGTGCTGCGCGGACACCCCAAGATCTGGCCGGACGCCGTCGTCGTTCGCTTTCGCGAGTTCGCCGCGTCATCGCTCGACATCGAGATCATGGCGTGGTTCGAGACGACTGACTGGAGCGAGTTCCAGGCAATCCGGCAGGAGATTCTGCTGCAATTCATGGACGTCGTAGAAAAGGCGGGCAGCTCATTCGCGTTCCCGACGCAGACGGTGCATTTGGCGGGAAGCGGGATGCGGGAAGCGGGAAGCGTTTGGAGGACCGAGGGCTCGGACTAACGGCGTCGACGATTGCGGACTGATTGAGAACGCGGCCGGAAATGAGAACGGTCCGATTTTCCACCCGAATTCCTCCGCTTACCGATAGCATTGTCCGCAACAGGTAGTTGTCGCGGATGGAGCTTACTGCACGATCAGCTTCCCTTTCATGCCGAGTGCCAGATGCGGCGTGCAGTAGTAGTGGTACGTTCCGGCAGGCGCTCCCGCGAATGAGATAGTGTACGTCTGGTTCTGAGCCATGAGCAGCGGGCCCGTCAACGGACCGATTGTCTGCTGCATCGCCGATTGCAGCACGGAAGCTGCGCCGCTCGGAATGCTGTCGGGCCAGAAGGTCACGTTGTGCGGCAGTCCGGACACGACCGTCCAGCGAACTCCGTCGCCGGACTTGATCGTCAGCGAAGCAGGATCGAAGCGGTAGCCCTTGGCGTCGCCGAGCATTTTCACATCCCACATTTTTCCGGTCACCGGCTTGGACGCCGCCGCCGGAGTCGTCGAAGCGGTCGGGGCCGGGACAGTCGAGGCAGTCGACTCAGTCGAGCTCACTGCCGTCGACTCGGCTGCCTGAGTCCCGGGTTGTTTTTCTCCACCCGCGCACGCGGTGAGGATGCCGACCGTGACGGCCAGCGTTGCTGATGAGACTCGCATTCCGTACTCCTTGTTAGGCTCGAACACCTGAGTGACGCACTCGTTGCATGCGTCGCCGCGCTCGGGAACCGCTACGGATTCTCGGCGCGTATCTCGAGCGCGTTGTTGTTGAACGACGGAATCAGCAGCAAATGACGCTTGCCGTCGATGCCGAGTTGCGCTGGCGATTCGATGCCCTGGACGATCGGCATCGCCGCACCACCTGGATCCACGCGATACACGCTCTTCGTGTCCCAGCTGGTTACCAGCCAACCTCCGCCCAAACGTGGCAAAAGTCCGTCCAGTTTGGCGCCTGGCAGCACGGCGAGCACTGTTTTTTTGCCGGTGCTGTCGACGCGGTACAGCTCGTTGGCGCCGAATGGGGCGACGATGAATCCGCTGGCGTCCGCGAGCAGACCGTCGGGCTGTTGCAGACTGTCTCCCGTTACCACAGGAATCCCACCGGCGCGGGTCAGTCGATAAATCGCTGCTACCGGAGGACTCGGCGTTGAATCGCCCGGCGGTGGCTCGAGATCGGTCACGTACACGGTTCCATCCGGTCCCACCGCCAGGTCGTTGAGTCCGGTCGTCGCCACCTTCATTGTGCCCAGCGGACGGCCGGTTTTCCGGTCGAACATCCTCACACCGCCGACATCGGCTGCGAACAATGTGTCGCCTTTGAAGAGTATTCCCTTCGGCCCGTGAAGCGTGACGCCGTTTTTCCCGCCCTGGATCCACTTCAATTGCTCGACGGTGCCGTCGGGTTTTATTCGCGCGATGAAGCCGTTGTTGTCCTCGGCTTCTGGCGGGCCGTTGATGTTCGACAGCAGGTAGACATCGGCGACGCTGTCCCACACCGCGGTCTCGGGACTCGAGAATCCGACATTGGATATGGTTCGGCTCTGCCCCGCTGCGCCGGAGCCGGCGGTTTTCGTGGTGTCGTTGCGCGCAGTCTGGTTGGACCTGTTGCAGCCCACAGCAGCACATGCAATTGCCGCCGCAACCAGCGTCATCAGCTTGTTCACTCGCCTCCCCTCCCCCTCCCCCTCACCGCAGAGTGTACAGGTACGCGGCGATATCGCGCGCATCGCGCGCCGACACGCCCATGTCCGGCATTGCGTTGCCGGGAATCACCCGCTGCGGAGACATGATCCACGTCATCAGAGACTCGAGGTCGTTCGGTAGCACGCCGGCGATGTAGGTGCGCCTGTCGAAGTGATAGAGTGGCGGACCGACAAGTGCGTGCGCATCCTGCACTCCCGGAACGTCGTGACATGACCCGCATCCATACTGTGAGATCATCTCGCGACCACGCTCGGCCTTGCCGCCGGGTACGCTGTGTCCGGGCTGACTCCCGTCGGCCGACTCACAGCCGCACACGATCGACAACAGCAAGACTGCTGCGACTCCAAGAAAAGCGCGTCCTCCATGCGGGCCTGTTCTCACACGACCTCCCCTTCCGTTCGCACACGCAGCGTCGACGCCGCATCGGCTCGAGCATCGGCCACCTTCATCCAGTTCATGAACAGTGCTGTCGCGGCGATCAGGTATGCGAAGCCGCCGGGAATCCACATGATGAGGCCGGCGAGCTGCTGATCCTCGAGCGCGCTCATACCCCGGAGGGGTGCGGTCGCGACGTACGCGTCGTACAACGGAGACGTCGCAAAGGTCAAAACAACTCCGATCGATGCTCCGACCAGACTCATGCCGACCACATAGGGCACGCGGAGGGCAATCGACAGCCGCCTGAATGGCGGCGGCGCCATGACGACCCACCAGAAGAGAAGCGCGGTTCCGAGAAAGCAGAGATGCTCGACGGCGTGGATCGTCTCGTTCCTAACGGCTGCGTCGTACGGGCCGGGAGCGTGCCAGACCAGAAGCGCCGTTGCGTGCAGCACGAAAGCTGCCGACGGCGCCGTCAGCAAAAGAGCGAGCCGCCGCCAGAAAGGAATCCTGATCCATCGCGGCACCGCTGCACGCGTACGCTGCGGAAGAGCCCATACAAAAGCGCGAACCGGCTCACCCATCAGCAGCAGTGGCGGGACAACGAGGATCAAAAGAAGGTGCTGAATCATGTGCGCGGACTGGAGCTGGTCCGCGAGCGCGTCGAGCGGAGACAGGAGTGCAACGATCAGTGTTGCGATGCCGGTCGCGAACATCAGCGCCGCCGAGACACTTATCCCGCGTCCCGTGCCGGCCGTACGCCAAACCCGTGTCAATCCAGAGGCGTACAAAGCAACCGGTACGGCGATGCCGATTACGATACCGGGCGTAAAGCTCCACCCCTCGAGCAGCGTCACGGCGTGCACTGCGGAGTCAGAAAAAGTGAAATCGCGTTCATCAGCAGCAACAGCGCGAAAATCGCGCTGAGGAGAATGCCGGACATTGCCATGAAGCGCGCTCGCCCTTCGCCAATTTCGAGCAGCTCCCACTCTTCGCCCTCTGCGTGGCTGTGAACGACGTTCCAGTTGTGCAACGCAACGAACAGCGCAACCAGGGACGCGATAAACAGCGCAACGGTGAAACACAGCAGAACAATTCCAGTACCGCTAGTGAGCTGCAGGCCCGTTGGAGGTGGCGCATCCCGATACGCTATGCAGCCCGCTCCGTTGACCGCTGTCGCAAGAACCGCCTGCGCGCTCCACGCAATTGGCGCGGCGAGAACGCCAAACCAGAGCGCACCACGACCAACCCGATGCCGCGCCGGTGCGGGATGGTCCTCTTCACCACCGCCGGCCCGATTGTCCGGTTGCCCGCTCGTCGTCCGCTGCGCCTGATCCATGTCAGCCGAGCCTCGGCACTATGTAGAGAGAAACGAGGACTGCCAGCCACACAACGTCGACAAAGTGCCAATAGAGCACGGCGTTGCTGACCGCGAGATGATTCTCCGATCGGAAATGGCCGCGAAACGCGCGGATGAGAATCGTGCCCAGTATCAGCAGTCCGATCAGGACGTGCGCGCCGTGGAAACCAGTAACGGTGAAAAACGACGACGCATACGCGCTGCCGTTGGGACGGAAGTCCTTGCTCGCGAACTCGAATCCCTGGATGACGAGAAACACGACGCCGAGGACAATGGTGATGATGAGGCCGATGCGAAGTCGTTTCCCGTTATTTGCCTCGATGCCGCGCGACGCCCACCAGGCGGTGAAGCTGCTCGCAATCAGAATCACGGTGTTCGGCAGCACGAGCTTCAACGCAGGCGGCCCTCCCGGCGGCCACGAGTGCTGCGACAGCGATGAGAGATAGAAGTAGCTGAATATGAGATAGGCGAAGAAGACGGCTTCGTTCAACACGAGGAGCGACATCCCCCAGCCCCCAACCGAAGTGCGACTGGGATCGCCGACAGGCAGGTCGGTTGCAGGATTCTCCGATGTCCCGGGAGGCACTCGCTTGCGAGTGTTCACCGGCCACAGCCACGTCGCGCAGAAAAAGAGCGACGCCGCGCCCGCGAGTGCTGTGAGCCACCAGATTTGCGTCAGCGCGCCGTAGAAGAAGACCGTCAGCGATGCAGCGAGCACAACCGGCCAGTAGGAATCAGTCGGCATGCGCAGCACCGCGCGCGCGCGCGCATCGAGCGGCGAAGTCTCGAGCGTCTCCCGGCCGTCGATCAGCAGCGGACCGCGATAGATCTCGCTTCGTCCGGTTTCGCCGAGCCGGTCCTCCCACAGCGGATGCCGACTGCGAATCGTCGGGATGGCGGCGAAGTTGTAGACCGGAGGCGGCGATGTCGTCGACCATTCGAGTGTCGCTGCATCCCACGGATTGTCACCCGCCAGCACACCTCGCACCATCGAGTACACGACATTGATCAGCACGAGGAGGAGTCCTATCGCAAAGACACCAGCGCCGATCGTCACCAGCAGGTTCAGCGGCCCCCACCCGAAATCAGCCTGGTAGGTGTAGATGCGACGCGGCATTCCCAGGAGTCCGAGCAGGTGCATCGGAAAGAAGCCGACATTGAATCCGACGAACATCACCCAGAAGCTCCACTTGCCGAGCGTCTCCGACATCATCCGCCCGGTGAATTTGGGGAACCAGAAGTAGAGAGCGCCGATGACCGGAAAGACGTTGATCCCGATCAGTACGTAGTGGATGTGGGCGACGACGAAGTAGGAATCGGTGAGCTGCCAGTCGAACGGGATTGCCGCGGTCATCACGCCCGACACTCCACCCACCACGAACAGGAAAATGAATCCCGCCATGAACAGGAACGGAGTCTTGAACCACGGTCGTCCGTAGAAAATCGTCGCCAGCCAGGCGAACACCGCGACCGCTGACGGAATGGCGATCACCAGCGACGCCGCGGCAAAGAAGCTCATCGACCGCAGCGGCAACCCGGTAGCGAACATGTGGTGCACCCACACGCCGAAGCCGATGATGCCCGTCGATACCGTCGCCAGCGCGACGTACGTGTAACCGACGAGGGGCCGACGACAGAAAACCGGCAGGATGTCGGACACCATGCCCATCGCCGGCAGCACGATGATGTAGACCCATGGGTGCCCGAAAATCCAGAACAGGTGCTGCCAGAGAAGCGGCTGGCCTCCGGCTCCCGGGTCGAAGAAGTGCATCCCGAACGTGCGATCGAAGTAGAGGAAGATCAGATCGACCGTCAGGGCCGGAATCGCGAAGACGATCGCCACGGACACGGTGATCGTTCCCCAGACGAAGATGGGCAGCCGATTTATGGACATTCCGGGCGCGCGCAGTTTCGCCAGAGTTACGATGAAGTTGACCGCGCCGACCGTCGTCGAGATGCCAAGGAAAATCAACCCGAGCGCGTAGAAGTCGATGTTGAGGCCAGGCGAATAGGCGTGACCGGTCAGCGGGGTGTAGGCGAACCATCCGCCGTCCGGGGCCTGACCGATGAGGAAACTCGAGTAGATGAAAAGACCGGCCGCCAGGAAGATCCAGTAGCTGAGTGCGTTCACGCGCGGATACGCCATGTCGCGCGCGCCCAGCATCAGCGGCCACAAATAATTTGAAAACCCGGAGAGAATCGGCAGGGCGTAGAGGAAGATCATGCTCACGCCGTGCATCGTGAAAAGCTGGTTGTACTGTTCGGGCGTCACCAGCGTCCGCCCCGGGCCAGCGAGCTGCGCGCGCATGATCGCCGCTTCGATTCCACCAGCGATGAAAAACGCAAACGCGGTGACGAGATATCGCTTGCCAATGAGCTTGTGATCGACACTCGATAGTCGACCGAGCACGCCAGGCGGCGTCTCCCATATTTCGGTGAGCCGTTCCCGAACCGGTACCGCTACTGCATTCGTTGCCAAGCTCTTCTTCCCTCCTTCACTTCAGGCTGCGAAGGTATAGAACGATTGCGGACAGATCCGCCGACTTCAGATACATCGCGGGCATTTCGTTGCCCGGCTTGATCGTTTGGGAATTGGCGATCCATCCCGCCAGATTTCCCGCGGTGTTGGGCAGTGCGCCGGCGCCGATTGTCTGGCGCGAAGCGAGATGCGTCAGATCGGGCCCGACGATGGCGCCAGCGGGTGTACCGCGAATCTCATGACAGCTCGCGCACGGTGAGCCGAGAAATGCATCCAGACCGCGCTGCTCCTGGGGCGTCGCGGGTGCTGTCGCGTCTGCCGTCTGCGACGAAAGCCAATGTTGGAAGGCGGAATCGCTCTCGGCGACGACAACCATCGCCATGTGCGCGTGCTGCATCCCGCAGTACTCGGCGCAGCGCGCAAAATAGACTCCCGGCTTTTCTGCCTTGAGCCACGCGGTATTTATCTGACCCGGGACGACATCCGTCTTCCCGGCCAGGTCAGGTACCCAGAACGAGTGGATCACGTCCGCGGATGAGAGACGCAGCCGCACCGCGAGACCAACGGGAATGTGCAGCTCGTTCGCCGTGACGAATTGCTGTCGTCCTGTATCGTCGATGCGGCGCACTTCCCACCACCATCGGTGACCGACGATCTCAAACGTGCCGGCAATATTGGAGTACGGTGCCTGCGCGGTCGTCGACAGGCTGGTGAGCACGAAAAAGAAAAGCGTCACCAGAATTACGGCGGGGACGATGACGCCGCCGGTGAGGATCCATAGCACACCGTGGCCCTGGCGCACGATGGTGCTGCGATCAGCCGCCGCGCGCCGGCGAAATATCGCCATCAAAAGCAGCGCGGCGACAATGATGACTACGACAATTCCGACGATCGTGAAGAGCCGGCCGAGCGTCGCCTCGTCTCCGCCGGGCTGGCCGCTGCTCGACAGAACGGACGACGTGCCTCGACACGCCGACACCATCGAGACGGCGAACGCTGCGAAGCAGGCGCGTTTAGTGATCATCGCTGCGACGGCCCTTCCCTGACTGCGCTGCCCACCCTTCGACGTCGGCCAGCACTTCTCCGGGAGCGGTTGCTCCGCCGAGCGATTGCAGGTAGGCGGTGATCTTCCAGATCTTTTCCGACGGGAGCATGGCTCCCCAGGCGGGCATTCCTTTCGGTCGGCCCTCGTAAATCGATTTGTAGATCTCGACCGGAGTTCCACCGTAGCGCCATGACGAATCGCGAAGGTTCGGACCCATACCACCGCGTGCTCCATAGCCATGGCACGCGACGCAGTTCATTCGGTGGAAGTCCGATTCTCCTTCGGCAATGGCCGCCTTGTCGCCATCGTATGGATTGTGAATCTCTCCTCTGAGAATGTCTTCCTTCGATCCGGCGATGTCGCCGAGCGGGATTTCAGCGAGGACCATCGCCGGCGGCAGCTCGGCGGCCGCTTCGGTTCCCACTGACCGCCCTTTGCCTTCGTTGCATCCGCAGGCCAGAAAAGTCAGCAGCAGGATCGGGCCTGCGTTCGTCGTCAAGCGCATTTCTCCTCCTATGGCTTCTTGTGCGCCGGCGCACCGGTCGGCGTCTGGCTCGCGTTAGCGGAATCTTTTGCGTTGTGACCGGCAATCGGCGGCAGAGCGAAAGCGTAAAGAGTTCCTCCCTCCGCTGGATATCCTGGCAGATCAGCTGCGACTGCAGCTGCGCCGCCGACGCCGGCAAGTATTGCGACGTACTGTTTTCCCGACGCGTCGAGATAGGTCATTGGCGCGCCGATGATGCCCGATCCGAGCTTCTGCTCCCATAAAACTTTTCCGGTGCGAGCGTCGACGGCGCGAAAGAAACCTTCGACGGTTCCGTAGAAAACCACATCGCCCGCTGTCGCCAGCACGCCGCTGTAGACGGGAAGTTGATCGGTTATTCCCCAGACTTTCTTTCCCGTGGTGGCGTCCCACGAAATGAGCTCGCCGCGATAACCGCCCGGCGCGGGATGACGCTTCACGTTGGTGTCCCAGTATGGAGTGCCCGCGATGTAGCTCACCGGCTCGGCGCGGTAGTCCATGCACATGTGGTGAGTCGGCACGTAAAAGAGTCGAGTGCGCGGTGAGTACGCGGCCGGTTGCTGATCTTTCACGCCGATGTCCGGCGGACAGACGTTGTACGTCCATTCGTTCGGGTGCGTTGTCATCGATGGATTAACCACGGGACGACCGGTGGTGAGATCGATCCGGCTCGCCCAGTTCTCGTAACCGAATGGCTCGGCCACCAGTACTTCGCCGGTGGTGCGGTCGATAGTGTAGGCAAAGCCGTTCCGATTGAAATGCACGAGAACTTTTCGGGTTTGTCCTTTGATCGGAAGATCGACGAGGATGTCTTCGTTGACGCCGTCGTAATCCCATTCATCGTGCGGCGTGAAGCTGTAGGCCCAGTGCAGATCGCCGGTGCCCGGATCACGCGCGAGCACGGAGCTGGTGAAGAGGTTGTCGCCCTGACGCTGGGCCTGGTTCCACGGGCCGGGATTCGATGTGCCGTAGTAGATCAGATTCAGATCGGGGTCGTAGCTGATCCAACCCCATACGGCCCCGGCTCCGTGCTTCCAGGCATCGCCGGGCCACGATTTCGCGCCGACGTTGTCGCCCTTGAGCCACGAGTAGAACGGGTGATAGTTCGGTCCGATCTTGACCATGCTGTCGGGACCGGTGGAGTAGGCGCGCCATAGCTCTTTCCCTGATCCAACATCGAGAGCAGCGAGCCAGCCCTGCACGCCCATCTCACCGCCGCTGTTGCCGACGAAAACTTTCCCGTTCACGACGAACGGGGCCATCGTCATGGTGGCGCCGTCGGTAACGTCGGCCATCTTGGTGCGCCATACTTCCTTTCCACTGCCGGCGTCCACCGCCACAGTGTGGTCGTCGAGAAGATTGTAAATCAGTTTTCCATCGGCGAACGCCCAGCCCCGATTGACGATGTCGCAGCAGGCTTTGCCGATCGCGACCGGATCGGGATGCGGCTCGAATTTCCACTTGAGAGTCGGCTGGGGCTTCGTGAGATCGAGCGCGTAGGCGACGTTGGGAAACGGCGTCACGATGTACATGGTGTTGCCGACGACCAGCGGCGCTCCCTCGTGACCGTGGGTGTAGCCCGTCGAGAACGACCACGCCATCTGCAGCTGCGTTGCATTGGCGGCGGTGATCTGGTTGAGCGGACTGTAGCGCGTATTTGCGTAGTCGCCTGCCTGCATCGGCCAGGTGCCGTCTGTCGGCGCACCGATGCCCGCAGACGCGGCGCTACCTCCAGGCGCGCTGCCGTTCGTCGGCTCACGACCGGGCGTACTGCCCCGGCCGCAAGCCCAGATGGTGAGCGCCATCAAAAGTGTCAGCTGCTTCGCCGCAAATTTTCTCGTCATTCCAATATCTTCCTCCGTTACTCCTGCATCACTCGCTACGCCAAAGGCGCGATGGGAAGAACAAGCCCAAACGCCGCGGTAACTCCCTTCGCCTTGTCCAGATAAACCCGCTCACCTTTTGGCAGCTCGTCGCCGCGCTTCGGCAGACCTGTGGCGACCCAGTCGAGATTTCCCGACAGTCGGACGTTGTGAAGCCACGATTTCTTCGCCAGCGCAGTGAACGGACCGACGGTGCTGGTCACTCCGAGGTCGAGCTTGTGGGTGTACGCGCTCGTCTCATCGGGCTCAGCGGCCGGACTGAACAAGTCCGCCAGATATGGAGTCACATCGAGCCAGCCTTTGGTCTGATCGGTCGTAACGACGGCGTAGCTCGCACCTCCGGGAACAGCGGGCATGTTGGCGCGGATATCCCCGCCGACGTCAGACGCCGAGTAATCGGTGAAGGGATTGACGCGAGCGGGCGAGTTCGGGAGCCAGCTGACGTTGAACAGGAGAGAGAGTCGCGGCAGCTGTGTCGGGATGGATGTCAGGAACAACAGCATGAGGTTGTTCTGCGATGGCAGCCGGGTAATGGCACCGGTTGTCAGGCTCCGCACGCGCGGGTGATCCGCCACGTGGGAGCGATGCAGCTCGGTCCAGATGCTGAAGGCGGGAGCGCAGAGGATGTGGCAGGGTTTCTTGTTCTGCGCTTGCAGGTGTACTGGGGTCGCGACGCTGAGCGCGGACACAACCAGGTAGCAGATCGCTCGATGCGAATTATTCATATGGCAGTTGATCTCCGCTGACTGAGAGACAATGCCGCGTACCGATCTTTCAGCGGCGGAGGATTGGCTCGGCAGCGGTCGAGAAAATTCAGCTTCGGTGAGCGAGACGGCCGATTTTTTTGGTAAAGTGGGGCCTCAGCAGCGTGCACAAGTGAATTGCTGAGGCGCGGCGTGAGGATCGGAATCCAGCGGCGCGAGAGAGATGTTGCCTGGCGGCGTCGCCTGACGGTGACGACTATGGCGTCCGATCTGACGCTCGACGAATGCGATCCAGTGACGGCTCCGCCAGGACGATAGTGAGGCTTGCGCCGCAATTGTTGCCGGTGTGTGGAGCGCACGTGCACCGGTGGTGAGCTCCGGGCTTCGGCAGTGAAAGGTACGAGCAGGCAAATCACGAGTAGCGCGATTGCAACCGACTCTGCCGTGCTGCTACCTCGAGCGGGGACCCAGACGGTTGGGAGCCGCTTCAGTATCTCTTGTGCAAATCTTATTCTGTACAATTTCGTACCTCTCCGACTCGATGCCGTGGATAGCGGGCATCGCCGCGACGGCGTGGGGCGCGCGGGCTTCATTTGGAACGCAACGCAATGCCCGTTCCGAAATGTTCCAAAGTGCCGGAGTACTCTGTCTCAGAGGATTAGGTCGGGGATAAACCGCAGTTATTTCACCGCCGAGACAGTGCGTGCACTATGCACAGGTGCGAAGATGCTCGGGGATCGACGGTGTCGCGCCTGGATGTGAGCACACGAATGAGGCGAGGGCGTTGGCGTGTCGATTGATCTCACGCAGCGGCACACCACTGAGAAAATCAACGACCATCGCCGCGGTGAACGCGTCGCCCGCGCCAACCGTATCGACGACTGTTGTCGGCGGTGCCGTGGACTCGTCCTCACCTCGCTCATCGAGCAGCAGCGCGCCGGCCGGCCCGCGAGTGAGAGCGGCGAGTCGCAGATGATATCGCGTCATCAGCGCACGCATCAGATCGTGGGGATCTTGTGCATCGAGCCCGAGTAAAGCCGCAATCGCCGGCAGCTCTTCGTCATTCAGCTTCACGGCCGACGCCAGACTGAGCGACGCGTCGATCGTCTCGCGATCATAGAATCGCTGTCGCAGATTTACGTCGAATACCTTGAGCGCGTCCGGGCGCACTGTCTTCACAAAACGTTGGATCGTTGAGCGTGACTCGATCGATCGCTGCGCCAGCGAACCAAAACACACCGCATCGCACCGCTCGGCGAATTCAGCCAGGTCATCCGACCACGCGAGATGATCCCACGCCGTCTCGAGCGCGATCTCGTAGCTCGGCACTCCCTCGTTCCCCGGCGTCACCAGCACGCGACCCGTTGGATGCTGGCCATCTCGCGCGACGAGCTCACTGATCACTTGGTGGTCGGCCAGCACCCGCAGTGCCTTGTCACCCAGCGCATCCATTCCTACTGCGCTCACCATCCACGATTCGGCACCGAGGATCGCCGCGTGGCTCGCGAAATTGGCGGGCGCGCCGCCAAAGTGCGCGCCCTCGGGAAAAATGTCCCACAAAACCTCGCCGATTCCCGCGACAACCGACAGCTTCACACCTGGACTTTCAGCAGGCGCTGAATTTCCTCTAGCGGAACTCCTTTGGTCTCAGGGACCATGGTGCGCACCCATATCAGCTGCAGCACCATCATCCCGCAGAAGAAAGAGAAGATGTAGCCAGGCTTGAACGCGCTCACCACCGCCGGAAATACGGTGGTGATCAGAGCTGCGAACACCCAGTGCGTCGCGCTGCCCAGCGACTGGCCCGTCGCGCGATATTGATTTGGGAATATCTCGGAGATCAGCACCCAGATCACGCTGCCCTGCCCAACCGCGTGCGCGGCAATGAACGCGAAGATGCAGAGCGGCACGATCGAGAAGTGGCCGGTGAAGAATGCCCACGCGCAGGCACCGAGCGATACGATGTAACCGTACGATCCGATGGTGAGCAGCGTTCGACGCCCGAGTCGATCGATGAGCCACAGCCCAACGAAGGTGAATATGAGATTCGTAATGCCGATTCCGATCGACTGCAGCAGGGCCGCCGTGGTGCCGAGTCCGGTCATCTGGAAGATGCGGGGCGCGAAATAAAGAATTGCGTTGACGCCCGACATCTGATTGAAGAACGCGACGAGGAACGCCAGCATGATCGGGACGCGCAATCGCATCGACCAGAAGCCGCCCGCGGTCGTCTGCTGCGAGGACGCGGTGACAATTTCCGTTGCGGTGGATTCCAGCTGCGCCGGTGTCGCATCAGGCTCGATCAACGCCAGAACTCCGAGCCCCTTTGTACGGTCACCCTTTTTGGTGAGCAGCCAACGTGGGCTCTCGGGAATGCCGAAGCACATCACCGTGTAGATCAGCGAAGGTATCGCGGCGACGCCGAGCATCCACCGCCAGGCATTGTCGCCGATCCCAGCGAGGAGCGCGTTCGACAGATACGCGATGACGATGCCGAGCACGATGTTGAACTGAAACATTCCGGCGAGCTTGCCGCGGTGCGCGGGCGGCGCGATCTCGGAGATGTACATCGGCGCAACCACCGTCGACACGCCGATGCCGAGTCCGCCGATGAAACGCGCAACGATGAATACTTCGACGTTCCACGCAAACGCGCAGCCGAGCGCAGAGGCGACGTAAAGCACTCCGACCCAAAGCAGCGTCGCGCGACGGCCGAATCGGTCGGCCGGCCATCCACCGACGAGAGAGCCGATGACCGTACCGTACAGCGCGGCACCCAAAGCCACTCCGTGCACCGCCGGGCTCAGCCCCCACAGCGATTGAACCGTCTGCTCGGCGCCCGAGATGACGACGGTGTCGAAGCCGAAAAGAAAACCGGCGAGCGCCGAGGTGAGCGACCAGTAGAAGAGGCGGCGATTCATGCGCGGCAGAATCTCTCGTTGGGGCGGACGACCGAATTTACGACCCAAATCGCGGTGGTTCCACAGTGCTAACTGCGACAGAGCGGGATCCGGGGATGTCAGCCCAAGAAACGGCAAAACAACGGGATCCCAGATGTCAGAGGTATAGAGGTCAGTCGTCGGAGAAGTCCGCAAGACCGTTCTCGGGCGCTGATTCTGAACGGACGACGCGGCCGAGGCGGCCGGCACCGGTCCGGGGGGACTAGCGTTTTGGTCTTCATCGTGTTGGCTAGTTCCCAGATGTCACCGCGACGAAAGTGGCTCTCGATGCCGACCGTCACTCGAAATATCTCCATGCTCGAACGATGTCGCATGTGTCGAGGATTCATCGTACGGGGCGATAGCAACTTCGGCCGAGGGAAATCGTCTTAATTCGTGTCGCCCTCCCTCGCCGACCCGATGAATTTCATCCGGAAATCTGCTCTCCTATTTGTAGCAGCGTCGATCTGGCTGACCGCCGATGCGTGCGAGAAACCCGCTCCGCCAAGCGTTCCAGCCGTCGCTGGTGCGGGGGGCGGTCCGACCAACACGATCGCGCAGACCACCAATCGTCTCGTGGAGCTTGCGACGTCGGGCATCGACACCACCGCCACTCTCGCCGACTGGCTTGAGCAGAATCCGCATGACTCGCTCAGCGGCCGATTGGGGCGGACGCTTGCCGGCAATCCGGATTGTCAGGTCTCGATAAGTAAGTCGAATTTCACAAGCCGTCAGGTGACGCGATTTGCGCGGTTCAGTATCTACCCACCACCCGACGAAAAACTGCCCGAAGACACTACCGACCTCGTTCGGCACTTCTGTCGGCTCCGCGGTGTCTTTTTCGAGAGCGAGGAGACGGACTCGGCAACACTCGCGACAATGTACGACTCCCTGGAATTCGGAATTGCCGCGAGGCTTGGTGACTGGAAGCACAACGTGCTAGTCGACGATGCGCTGCGCGACGGCTGGGTGCAGGCCAAAATCTGGCAGACGCCTGGCAATACTGTGACTCTCGCGATTGCTCCCTCGGATAGCGCTCTGATCGACGCGATACGCAGAAATCGAATGCCTGCTAAACCATCATTCGCTCGCGGGAAAATCGTATTATCGGCAGTGACGCCGGGAAAAGTAGTTGGGAGTTTTGACTATTGGACCACAAAATACTTTGAGGGCATAGTGCCCTGGCACGCGGGCGCCGAACAGGACCTGGAGGACGCGGACTCGGCGATTGCGTGGGCCCGCTTGCCAGGAGTCGCCGCAGATCTTGATGTGATGCTGGCGGAAATTCGCCTTCGCAACGATCAACACGGTGTGACGCGAAAGCCAGAAACAGACTCGGCGCTGCTCAGAGCTATTCGTGCAATCCGCGACACCGGACCGAAGCTCGAGCCATCGCGAAGAGCTGCAGCTTTGGTGGCGGGCGACCTCGTGAGATACGCCACGGTCCCATACCCGCCGATGGAATCCTACAAACCGGACCGCAAGTTCTTTGACGCGGCGCAGGCGATAGTTCTCGGACCGGACGTCGATCAGACTCAGAGCGGTTACTGGTTCAATCGTGTCTGGCTGTGGGATGCGTACGACCTCGATTCACTTGGCCGCGCGGGTCACCTTGCGCTCGTCCGGTTGTTGAGGCGAGGCTTTAGAAACGACGCTGAGTGCGCCGACGGAGTTGACTTCTATCAGACCGTTATCGATCGCGGCGAAGCAGACATTCGTCGTGGCGACGCCGACCCCCTCGTTCACTACTATGTAGGTGTAGCCTATGAATCGCTCTTCGATTACTCGAACTTCGTGCCTGAGGACACGAGCATCCACAATCCGTCGAAAGCGGAAGGAGAAACAGCTCGGCTAAAAGCGATCGATCACCTGCGCGCCTCGCTCGCGGGATTGCGTGACAAGCAGATGCGCCGCGACGCTTGGGTCATGTCCGCGGAGCTCATGCTACGCCAGCCAGGCAACCCGCCGTACAATTGCGCGAGCGAGGACGACTAGCCGAAATGTCAGCCCATCGCTGCCTGCTTTGCTGCCAATCTCCAACTACCAAGCAGCTCAAAGAATCGATCGAGACCTGCCCGCACTCGCGGAATTTCGGCCAGCCGTAGAAGGATCACGCTGGTAACTCCGCCCAGCACCGCACCACCGATCACGTCGCCGGGATAATGAGCTCCGACAAACACGCGGGCGACGGTGACGAGCACCCCGAAAATAAATAGCGTCACACCAGCTCGCCGGTTGAAGTGCCAGACCATGATGGCAATCGCGAAAGCGAGAGTGGTGTGATCGCTCGGAAACGACGTGTCGGGTGAGTGTGTGATCAGCAGCGACACTCGATGCGCCAGGTACGGACGGTCGCGAGGAAAAGCGTGACCAAGGATTTGGCCGAGCCCGAGCGCGAGGACACCTGAAACGCCGGCAAGAAAAGCGGCGCGCTGGTTCTTTGGTTTCCAGCTCACCCAAAGCGATACCAGCGCGAGCGCGTAGACGTACGGCGAGTACTTTGCGACGTCGATCATCAAGTTGTCGAGCAACTTGCTCTTGCCCGCAAGGCCGTTGATCGCGGTGAATAGCGTGTAGTCGAGCGAGCCTAGATAGTTGGGGCGCATGGTCTCAAGGTCTGGGACGCTTCTGAATCCAAATAACTGCACAGAACGGGATCCTGTTCTTTGCAGTTTAAAGCTTTACGAAAATGCACATGTACAAGCTGAGGGCAACAACGAACGCCGCGACGATTCGCCGACAAAGCGGTTGGTGAATGTGTGGCAGCAATTTCTCCCCGAGCGTCGTACTTCTCAGCGCTCCGATGGTGGCCAGTGCCACGAACCTCCGGATTCCGGTGATTTGCGCGCCCTGCGTGACGAGGTACGTCGGCATCCTCACGGCGTCGACTACGAGCCAGCTCGCTGCCGCCGTCGCCAGGAAAGTATCTTTGCTGATGTCGAAGCCGAGAAGCGCAGCGGAACGAATTCCGCCCTGATGTCGAGCGAGCCCACCGAAGAATCCCGAGAGCGCGCCGGCGATCCAGGTTCCGCTGTCGTTGAAGCGCATCCCGCGTGACACGCCGGAGAGCTCGACCGCGCCGACGAAGATCAGCACAATCCCGAACGCGACTGCGAGCCCGCGATTCGCAAAAAGATCGTGGAGCAGAATGCCGGCGAGTCCGCCCGCCGCGGTGGGAATCACGAATTTCAGGAGCAGTCGCCGATCGACGCGCGATCGAAGGCGCCAGAACCTGAGCAGCGTCGCGAAGAAGTGAGGAATCGAGATGGCCGCGACGGCGAGCGGAGTCGCAACTACCGTAGCGAGCAACGGCGTGAGCACGGTGTCGATTCCAGAACGAGTGACCGCTGCAACCGTGCCGGCAATCACAGCCCCAGCGAAAAGTACGATCTCGAAAGTCATCGCGCCTCTCGACCGATTACGGTCTTCCGGTCGTCAACCAGCAACTAGCATCTTGAGGCTGCCATCTCCGATCCCATTCTGTTCAGTTAAAGCTCGCACTTCACGAAGACGCCGGTGAACACTCTTATAGCGGGCGATTGACAATCTCAAGTCCGTGGCGACGTCCACGACTCATCGCGGCATTGCTACTCCTTTGCGGAGCACCCGTGCCGGCGACCGCGCAAAATCCCGACGTAGCCGTCCCACCAGAACGCGCGGCAGCGAGAGCCTGGTTTCAGGACGCGAAGTTCGGGATGTTCATCCACTGGGGAGTCTACAGCCTCCTCGGCCAGGGCGAATGGGTGATGCAGAATCGGTCGATTCCCGTGAACACGTACGAATGGCTGGCGTCGACGTTCGACCCAGTGAAGTTCAACGCGCACGATTGGGTCGCGCTCGCGAAGTCAGCCGGCGTGCGCTACATCACGATCACTTCGCGGCACCATGATGGCTTCTCGATGTTCAGAACGCGCGCGACGCCTTACAACATCGTGGACTGGACGCCATTCCATCGCGATCCGCTGAAAGAGCTGGCCGACGAATGCCACGCGCAGGGCATCAGGCTTTTCTTCTATTACTCGCAGCTCGATTGGCACAATCCGGACTACTGGCCGCGCGGGGGAACCGGACATGACACCGGCCGGCCCGAGGCGGGCGATTGGAATCGATACATCGATTTCATGAACGCGCAGCTCACCGAGCTGTTGACGAATTACGGCGCGATTGGTGGAATCTGGTTCGATGGAATGTGGGACAAGCCCGACGCCGACTGGCAGCTGCCGCGGACCTACGCGCTCATTCACCGATTGCAGCCGGCGGCGCTGATCGTTCCCAACCATCACCGCGCGCCTCTACCTGGGGAAGATGTCCAAACCTTCGAGCAGGATCTGCCCGGAGCGAATACCGCCGGGTTCAACACTCGTGAGATTGGCGCGCTGCCGTTGGAGACGTCCATGACGATGAACGATTCGTGGGGCTTCAACATCACCGACACCAAATTCAAATCGACGCGCGACCTGATCGGCTATCTCGTGCGCGCGGCGGGCGCGAACGCAAATCTTCTTCTCAATATCGGTCCGCGCCCCGACGGAACAGTTCAACCCGAAGCGGCCGAGCGGTTGCGCGCGATTGGGGATTTTCTGGGAAAGTATGGGACGTCGATTTACGGGACGCGCGGTGGTCCAGTTCCGCCGCGCGAATGGGGCGTGACTACTCAGCGCGCCGACACGGTGTTCGTGCACATCCTGAACTGGCCGGATCGGGTGCTTTCGATTCCCGATTTTGGCCGGCAGGTTCTTCGCGCGACGATGCTCGACGATGGCAGCCGCGTGGATGTCGCGTCGGTGAACGGCGGGATCACGCTCACAATTCCTCAGCAACCAGGTGAGCGAGCAGATCGGGTAGTCGTGCTCGCGACGAGGCCAGTCCGGTGATCCCGCGCTTCGTCGTTCCACACTCCAATGGCGACGAGATGCCAGAAGCCTACACCCCGCTGATCCTTCGCTTGTACTCCGCCAGTGCAGAATCGAGCCGCTCCCTCGCGGTCGTATCGCCAGGCACGTTGTGCGACGGATGAATGAACAGCTTGACGCCACGCTTGCTGAGAATCTCGGCCACTGTCGTGATCGTCATCCACACCACCGTCACGAACGCCATCGTCGATACCGGACCGACTTTGTCGACATGATTGCTGACGGTCACCGAGGAATCGCCGGCCGGTACGCGCGTATCGATGACTACATCAGCGATCTCGAACAGCGTGCGGCCCGATGGATGACGCGACTCTGAGGCGTGCGCCGCCGAGCCGGTAGCGACGATCCGCATCCCCAGCTCCTTTGCGCGCAGCGCGACATCGATGTTGACGTTGTTGATCCCGGTGTGCGAGAAAATCCACATCGTGTCGCGCGCGTCGAAACTGTACGCCTTCATGATCGCGTTGCCGTAACCCTCGGCGCGCTCCAGGAAAAGGAATTGGTGAATCCCCATTTCGCCGGTGATCCGAGTGAAGAATGTGAGCGGGAGCTCGATCATCGGATGAAATCCGACGAACCCTCCGATGCGCGGATACATCTCCTCGACCGGGATCGTCGCGTGACCGCATCCAAAAGTATGCACCC
>JBOHTB010000071.1:0-3331 GCA_050733435.1 Gemmatimonadaceae bacterium
CGAGCTGGCGCTCGACACCATTCTTCGCGGCGATTCGGGAAAAGTGAGTCTCGCGCGCGACCGCAGCGGCAAACCGCTCGATAGCCCAGACGATTGGACCGAGCAGCCACGCGCCGGATCCACCGTCTTTCTTACGATCAACAACACTTTGCAGGATATCTGCGAGCGCCAGCTCGCGATCGCCGTCGACAGCCTGCACGCGGGCGGCGGCGACATCGTCGTGATGAATCCGAACACGGGAGAGATCCTGGCGCTCGCGAGCAATCGAGGAGGCCGCGCGTCGTATGCTAATACCGCGGTGACTGAGCCATTCGAGCCCGGATCGACGCTCAAGCCGTTCGTCGCGGCGTCTCTCCTCGAGCGGCACCGCGCCCGTCCGGGCGACATCGTCGATACGCACAACGGCAAGCTCGAGATCGACGGTCGCACTATCAACGACACGCACAAAGCATCGCGCCTTTCTCTGGCCGATGTGATTCGGTACTCGAGCAATATCGGCATCGTCGAGTTCGGGGAGCGACTGAGTCCACGCGAAAAGTACGAGACCTTTCGAGACGTCGGATTCGGAATGGCGCTCGGCGTCCCGCTTCCCGCTGAGTCGCCCGGAATTCTTCGCGAACCGAGTGAGTGGTCGAAGCAGACGAGCGCCTCGATTCTCATGGGCTACGAAATCGCCGTCACGCCATTGCAGCTGGTCACCGCCTACTCGGCTATCGCGAACGGTGGGGAGTTAATGGAGCCACATATCGTGAAAGAAATTCGCTCGCTCGACGGCAAGGTGATGTATCGCGCCGAGCCGCGCGCAGTGCGTCGAGTGATGTCAGGCGAGACGGCACACACGATTCAGGAGATGCTGCTCGCTGTGGTGCAGGAGGGAACCGCAACGAAAGCGGATCTTGAGACATTCGATGTTGCCGGAAAGAGCGGCACTGCGCGGCGGACGTCGCAAAACGCCGGCTACATTGCGGGAAACTACACAGCGTCGTTCGTCGGGCTTTTCCCGGGCAAGGATCCGCAGTACGTCGTGCTCGTCAAGCTCGATAGTCCAAAGGGAGGGCATTACGGCGGAGGAGATATTGCCGCGCCGGTCACGAAGATCGTTCTAAGAGCAGCCCTCGCGGCGCGCGATGCAGCGCTCAACCGGGAAGACCTTGCGGCGTCCGAGAAAACGTCGGTTGCCGAAGCAAATGGAGAAATCCCCACGGCATCGTCCGATGGCGCCGAGAAAAAACGTAACGACCCGACGGAACACATCGACCGCGCTTCCTTTGATCCCGGAGCCAACTTGACTCCGAAGGATACGACGCAGTCCGACGCCTCCTATCTCGTGGATCTGCCCGCCGCGCCCCGAATCGCGCCGCTCGCGATCTCGCCTCGCGCCGTGCCCGATGTGCATGGTCTGCCTGTCCGCGAAGCCGTTCGTCTCATTCACGCCGCAGGTTTTCGCGTCCGAATCGTCAGCTCCGGTACCGCGGGCACACTTCCGAGCGCGGGCACGATTGCCCCGCCCGGCAGCATTGTCCAGCTCGTTCGGCCAGCAGAGTGAGCGCACGCGTCGCCGACATCGAGCGGGTACTCGCTGACCAGGGCCTGCTCATCAAGAGGACTGGAATTGTTCCGGCCGAGGTCAGCGGAATTGCCGACGACAGCCGCAACGTGAAGCAAGGCGACCTTTTCGTCGCCGTCCGCGGTTGGGATAAAGACGGCCATGATTTCCTCGGTGCAGCAGGAGAGCGTGGAGCAGCTCTCGCGATCGTTGAGGATGCAAGCTCGACAACTCTACCGTCGCTCGTAGTTCGCGAAGGGCGCAGGGCGGCGGCGATCGCGGCCGCAACTTTCTACGGGCAGCCGGCCCGCAAATTGACGATGGTCGGCGTCACCGGCACCAACGGTAAGACGACCAGCACTTCAATCATGCGCCATCTCTTCGACGATGGCCAAGGTTCCAGCGCCTCAATCGGCACGCTCGGCGTACTGGTTGGAAGCGAAGGCGATGTGTTGCCGGGTGGCAGCGGACTCACGACGCCTGGGCCGGTCGAGCTGCAAAGGATCTTGCGGGAGCTGGTCGATCGCGGTGTCGAGAGGATCGCCATGGAGACATCCTCGCATAGCCTGGATCAGAAGCGAGTCGAAGGACTGGAGTTCGATGTCGCGGTGTTTACGAATCTCACCCGGGATCATTTGGATTACCACGGGACGATGGAGGCTTACCTGGAGGCAAAGGCGCGTTTGCTCGACTATCTGAAGCCTGATGGGACGGCGGTGATCAACGCAGACGTGGACGCGTGGAAGGCACTTCGCACTACGCGAAAGCGGCTCACGTTTTCCATACATGCAGCATCTGACTTCCGCGCTCAGAGCGTGCGCTTCAATCCCGCGGGAAGCGAGTGGACGCTCGTCACACCGAAAGGCGCCGCAGAAGTGTCGCTGCCGCTCATCGGTGATGTGAACGTTGAGAACGCCGTCGCCGCTGCAGCAGCCGCATTCGTCCTGGGGCAGACGCCTGCGGAGATCGCGGAAAGACTTTCCGGCGTGCCGCAGGTCGCTGGCCGCCTCGAAATCATTTCCAGAGTCCCAACAGTGCTGCGCGATTACGCACACACACCGGACGCCCTGCAGCGCACCCTTCGAACGGCGCGCGCGTTCACGAATGGGAAGCTCATCGTCGTATTCGGGTGCGGGGGAGATCGCGACAAAGGGAAGCGTCCGATGATGGGAGAGATCGCGGAGCGGGATGCGGATTACGCCATTGTCACCAGCGACAATCCGCGAACGGAAGATCCTGACTCCATCATCGACGACATCGAGACGGGAATGCGCGGCAACAATCACGAGCGGATCACAGACAGGCTCGCGGCAATTCATCGCGCCCTCGAGCTAGCCGAGGACCACGACATAGTAATGCTTGCCGGCAAGGGCCATGAGACCTATCAGATTCGCGGTACGAAATCCTACCCGTTCGACGAGAAGGAAATCGTGAGAGAGATGACGGAGAGTCACGCGTGAGCAGCGGCTTCTGGACGCTCGACCGCATCGCGGCGGCTCTCATCGAGCAATCGAGTGGGTCGCTCCCTCGTGGAACGGCGAGCGTGCACGCGATTACGACCGATACGCGGAAGATCGGCAAGGGAGACGTTTTTCTCGCGTTGAAAGGCGAGCGGTTCGATGGCCATGACTATTTGCGTGAGGCTGTGCGCGACGGCGCTTCCGCGCTCGTGGTTTCGCGGCCGCCGCGGATCAATACACTCAGTGTTCCCATCTTCGAGGTGCGGGACACACTCGTCGCTCTCGGCGCGCTCGCCGGCTACTGGCGACGCGCGTGGGGCAAGAC
>JBOHTB010000072.1:0-16445 GCA_050733435.1 Gemmatimonadaceae bacterium
TGCCGGCCAGGCCGCGATTCAGCTCGACGTTGAGCTCTGGCTTCTGACCCTTTGTCGACAGACCAACGTCGACGGCGCCCTTAACCTGCTTGACCTGGTCCGCGATTTCTTCGGCCAGGGCCCCCAACTGTTGCGCGGTGCCCCCGCGGAGATCGATCTGGATCTGCTTCTGCGCGCCGCCGAAGTCGCTGGTGAATACCGCCATCGTTGCGCCACCGATGTGTCCCACCTCGTTGCGCAGCAGTCGGCCGAAATCCTCGGCGCCGATGTTCCGATCAGATTTGGGAACGAGGCGCACATAGATGTTTCCGACATTCACGTCGCCGGTGGTTCCACCAAGCGTGGTGTAAGTGAACCGAACTTCCTTATGAGCGCGCGCCATGCGCGCTGCTTCTTCGGCTTTGATACGTGTGTAATCGAGATTGGAGCCCGGCGGAGTCTCGATCGAGATATTTACCTCGGACTGATCCTCAGCACCGAAGAAGCTGGCGCCCACGAGTCCCAACGCCGGCAGCGCCAGCGCAACGACGAACGATCCGATCGCGATGGCGACCATTGCGACGCGGTGATCGAGTGCCCACGCGATCAGGCTCTTGTAGCGAACCGCCATTCGATTGAACCAGCGATTGAATTTCTCCAATTGGTGCGCGATAGGGTTGCGCCTCTCGCCAGCCTCCACCTGCGGATCAGCCCAGTAGGCGGAGAGCATAGGGTCGAGTGAGAACGACACGAACAGCGAGACGAGCACGGATGACGCGATGGTGAGCGCGAATGGCTTGAACCACTGCCCCGCCACACCGTACATGAACGCAACGGGAACGAAAACGGCGACAATCGAGAAGGTCGTTGCTGCGACGGCGAGCCCGATTTCGTCGGTGCCCTCGTGCGACGCTGTCATGTGGTCTTTGCCCATCTCGATGTGACGCACGATGTTCTCGCGCACGACGATCGCGTCGTCGATCAGAATTCCGATCGCGAGGGACAAGCCGAGCAACGACATCGTGTTGAGCTTGAATCCGAACGCCCAAACGGCTATGAACGACGCCAGCACCGAGACCGGCAATGCCAGGCCGGTGATCACCGTCGACCGCCAGGAGTTGAGGAAGACGAATACCACCAGCACTGTGAGCAGGGCGCCGATTATCAGCGCATCCTCGACGTTGTGCACCGACGCCTCGACGCGCACACCCGCATCCTTGACGACCGTCATCTTCACGCCGGGTGGAAGCGTTTTCTGAATTTCGTCGACCTTTTTGCGAATGTTCGCGCTCACATCTGTCGTGCTGTACCCCTTCGCTTTGACGATGTCGATTCCGACAGCCTCGACGCCGTTGTACAACGCGAGAGACCGTTGCTCCTCGGTGCCGTCTACCGCATCCGCGACCTGACCCAATCGCACGATCTGGCCGTTTCGCTCTGCGACGACGAGGTTCTCAAAATCCTGCGGCCCCTCGAGACGTCCCTGCAGGCGAATGGTGCGCTCGTCGAGATTTCCGTTCACGCGTCCGACCGGCGCCGCGAGATTCTGCGACTGGAGCGCCGTCACGACCTGGCCGACGCCGATGCCCGCTGCCTGAAGCGCCTGTGGCTTGAGATTGATCGTCATCTCCCGCTTCACTCCGCCCACCAGCTGCACCTGCGCGATTCCGGGAACTCCCCTGAGCTTGCTCGTGATGTCGGGATCCGCGAGTCGCGTGAGCTCCGACGGTGTGTAGGTGTTCGAGGCGAGCGTTATCGACACGATCGGAAGGTCAGACGGATCGAATCGCTGGAGGACCGGCTCCTTCATTTCTACAGGGAGATCTGACCGAATTCCGGAGATCGCGTCGCGAATGTCCTGCGTACCTACCTGCGGATCCTTCTCGAAGACGAAGAGCGTGATGATCTGTGCGTAACCATCTCCGGCGGTGCCATAAATCTTGTCGACGCCCGAGATGCCCTTGATTGCATCCTCGACGGGCTTGAGAACTTCGCGCTCGACGCCTTCGGGCGATGCACCCGGATACGGAATGAAGGTGAGAACGACGGGCTGCTGAATGTCCGGAAACTCGTCGGTCTGCAGCCGCCATAACGCGAACAAGCCGAAGACCACGAGCGCCACCATCGTGACGACCGTTATCATCGGGCGCTTGATTGCAAAATCTGAAATGATCATCTGTCAGTGCCCTCCAGCCGGGGTGCTCGTACTGGCAGGGGCTGCGGGAACCCTTGGCGGTCCAGAGACGCGGATCGGACTTCCGGGCGTGATGCTCTGCGCCGCGCCAAGGAGCAGTGTGTCGCCCGCCTGCAAACCCGAGAGGATCTCGATCTTCTCCGAGCTCTTGTCCGTGATGCCCACAGCCACCTGCACCTTTTCCACCTTTCCGCCCTTGACACGCATGACGGATGGCGCGCTGCCACGAACGTCGACCGCTCCCTCGGGAACGACGAGTCCCATCTTGGTCGCACTCGACATGCGACCATTCGCGAAAAGCCCACCGACTAGCGTACGGCCCGCGTTCGGGATTGACACGTAGATGCGCACCTGACGCGTCGCCGGATCCGCCGTCGGATTGATGCGAATGATGTGTCCCACGAATTCACGACCGGGATATCCACTGACCGTGAAGGTCACTGCTACGCCGACTCGAACCAGTGAGAGCTGTTCAGCCGGCACCGATGCCTCGAGCCTCATGCTGGATGGATCGACGACTGTGAACAACGCTGTGCCAGGCTGCACGACGTCGCCGGCAGAAACCGGACGCTCGCTCACGACACCGCTGAATGGCGCGGTTACGGTCGTACTGCGATATGCTTTTTCGGCGGTTGCGAGACGGGAATTGGCGTCCTCGAGCGCAGCCTGCGCCGCGATCGACGCCCGGCGCGCCTGCTCGATGTCGCGCTCAGCGATCGCGCCAGCCGCAAGGAGCTTCTCGTTTCTCGCGAGATCGTGGGAGGCAACGTCGGCCGCATTCCGGGCGGACACCTGGGCCGCTCGCGCGGACGTGTACGCGTCCTGGATGCCGGTCGCATCGATGCGAGCTAGCACCGTACCGGCGTTCACTGCCTGACCCTGATCGACGTAGGTCTGCAGCACGCTCCCGGAAACCTGCGACCGAATGGCTGCCTCCCGCTCGGGCTCGAGCGTTCCGGAGATCGAAGGTCCAGTCATGATGGATCCGTTGGCCGCGATCGCAATGTTCTCGGGACCGACGATCATCGCCTGGTTTGCTGTTTCCGCGGCTGAAACGTTGTCGCCCTTGCTGCAGGCACTGATCGCTGCAACCGCGAAAATACCCAGCACCGCTGCGGCGCGTCTTGTCGTCTTTTTGTTTTTCGTTCTCGTCATATGATTCTCGTCGATGCGCTTACTGTGGTGGGATGCCGGTCGATGGCTGGCCTTGTGCCTGCTGTTGCGCCGTCTGCGTCGCTTGACTCGGCTGCTGCGTTTGCTGTTGTTGCGTCGTAGTAGATTGCGTCTGCGTCTGGGACTGCTGCGTTGCACCGGTCGTCTGCAGAGGCAGATTGGGCAGGAGCGCCAGCTTCACGCGAGCGACCTGTAGGTTCCGCGCCGCAAGCGCGCGGTTCGCCACTGCCTGCTCGAGGAGAATGCGCGAGTCGTTCAGCTCGATTTGCGTAGAGATTCCTTCCTTGTAGCGAACTTCGGCGATCGAATAGGCGCGACTCGCTTGTTCCGCGGTGCCGGCGCTTGCGAGCCACGCCGCGCGCGCCTGAAACAGGTCGTTGATAGTCACACGTGAATCGAGTGCGGCAAATTCTCGAAGCTGATTGTACCGCGCCTGTGCTTCACGCACGTTGGCCTCGGCGACCATCTCCTCACCCTTGATCCGGCCTCCCGCAAAAAGCGGAAATTGCGAAGCGACGCCGACCGTCCAGTTCGTCCGGAAATCTCCAGTCTGCGGAAAATTGGTCAGCGGGAACGCCACCTTTCCGTACTGCGAGGTTAGCGCGAGCGTCGGAAGGCGCTGCGCCTTGGAGATCCTGAGCTGAGCCCGTTGGGCATCGATCGCCTCGGCCGCTTCCCGAACTGTCGCTCGGTCGACTGCTGATGTGTCGGAAGAGACTCCCATCGACGCGAGCGACGCCGATATTGCAGCGGAGTCATCGACCGCAGTGGTTAGCTGGAGCGGAGTATCGAGCGGAATATTGAGCAGCTGCTTGAGTCGCAGGTACGCGACCTCGCGATCGCTCTGCCGCTGAATCACGATGGGACGCTGATTCGCGCTCGACACCTGCGCTCGAAGCAGCTCGAACTCGGAGACATTTCCAACATTCCGCGCGAGCTGGGTTTGCTTGAGCACGTTCTCGGTCTGGACCGCTGAAGATTCCGCGAGGGCGACGAGACGGTCCGCGAGCGAAGCATCGAAGTAGGCCTGCGTCACATCCAGCCTGATCTGAGCACGTTGCGCCGTGAGCTCGATCTCCGCGGACTTGCGGCCTGAGTTGGCGAGGGCGTTCTGTGCCTTGATGCGTCCGCCCGCGAAAAGATTCTGCGAGAACGAAAGGCCGAGGTTGTATTGATTCTTGGCACCGAAGCCCAGGCTGCCGAACGAGGAGAACGGGTTGCCGCCCAGGGAGCAGCGCGCCGCGCTCTCGAGCCCCGCGAGCCTCTCGTCGGCGGTAGCTGTAGGGCCGAGCAGGTACTGATCGCACGGAGCCGGTGGCGGAATTGGTTTCGTGGTATCTATAGCGGGTGCGCTGCCGCCGAGGCTCGAGAACTGTGATGCGAGTGTGCGGGTGTACCCGGCGGATGCATTTATCTGCGGAAGGTATTGGCTCCTCGCCTGGTATTGCTGGCCCTCGGCGCGCTGGACACCAGCGCTCGCGATGCGAATAGACTCGCTCTGCGATTCGGCGGTCCTGACGGCGTCATCGAGCGAGAGGGCGCGCGGCTGGATCACGGAAGTTTGTCCCGAGATCGTTCCAGTCTGTGCGGGCGCGGGCGCGGTAAAAGCGACCGTTGCACACACCATCATTATTCCGCCGGCTAAATGTCCGCGGCGTCGACTTGAGTTCAGAGGCACTTTTCAGGCTGAAAGTTGTTTCGTTCGTTTGGTCTGCTTATGCGTCGATTGACGCGAGCTGGTTTCGACACCGATCGCCCGAAGCAGCAGTCGAGTGTACGTCTGGCCGGCCTTTTCCTCGGGCTGTGGATAGACATCCGGCATCATGTCGCGGCCCATTGCGTCGGCGAAGATCGCGCCCATCAACATTGCTGCGGCGCTCCTCGGGTCGAACTTCTCGGTGGCAAGACCTTGTCGTCTCAGAGCGCCCAGGTACTCGGACAGATCCTTTGAGGCCATTCGTGGTACGAAGCTGGCGCATTCCCGCATCTCCGGTCTTTCCTCGATCTCGCTCATGCTCTTACGGATTATCGAGCTGCGAAGTCTCAGATGCCGGAAAAAGTAATCGCTCCAGTTGGTAAGCTCGCGCTCCGGATCGTCGGGCTCGGTTGGCAGTGGTGGCAGGCCGGCGGATTGCGCGTTGACCTGCATCGCTTCCCGAAGGAGCGCCTCCTTGGATCCGAACTGGCGGAAGATCGTGATCTCGTTGACACCTGCCGCATCGGCGATGCGACGAGTCGTAGAACCGCGAAAGCCGTGTTGGGCGAAGACTTCCGCCGCAGCGTTCAATATCTCGTGTCGTCTGTCCATGGAGCGGATATTATCGGCGCCCTGGCCAAAATGCAAGCAGTCACTTACTTACACAGCCGTTTCTCCGATCTGATACATTCATCGACTGTTATGAGCCAGGGCCAGGACGCGCATTGGGAATGGGGGTGGAGAGAGTGAGGAGAGCTGGAATTATTCGCGTGTGTCTCGCGCTCGGAGTGTTGTTGCTGCCGACGCGCGCGTGGGCCCATGCGCGTCTGGTACGCAGCGATCCGGCTGCGGGCTCGATCGTCGCAGCGTCGCCGCAGCTTATCCGGCTATGGTATTCGGAACGTCCGGAAGTGTCGTTGACCTTCGTCACGCTCACAGACGCCACCGGAAGAAAATTCACTCTCGGGCCTGTGCAGGGCGGAACGGCAAACGGGCTGGAGCTCTCGATTCCCGTTGTGGACGCTCTGCCTGCCGGCAAATACACGGTTGCATGGCGAACTGTGGCCGCCGACGGGCATCCTTCTCAAGGCACATTCAGCTTCGCTGTATCGGGCGCAACGGTCGGCGCGGTGCCAGAGCCACAGATCAACAAGGCCGTCCCGCCGGATACATTGGGGGGCGCGGTCACGTCCTCTTCAGCGGCAGGCGGACAGACGTCCGATGAGGGCGACTCAGCTTCCATCAGCAACTCCCTCGCGCGGGCGTTTTCGTTCATCGGACTCCTGGCACTCATTGGAGCCGTCGCCTTCAGGACAGGAGTTCTGCCACGAACACGTGGAATTTCACCCGAAGTCGTAAGCACGATGCGCGCGCGTGCGGCCAGTGTCGGAGTCTGGGCGAGCATCCTCGTCGTCATTGGTGCGTGCGCCAGGATCCTTCTCGAATCGCGAATGATTGCGGCGACGTTGCCCGCCGGACGCTCGATGACCACGAGCGGAATGTTGTCGCACACGACCTGGGGATTTGCTCTCGCTTTGCAGGCCGTACTTGCTCTCGTTGCCGTGGTCGCGTTTGCCTTTGCTGCGAGAAAGATCCAGGGGGCGTGGCTCGTTGCAGGTCTCTGCGCAATTGTGCTGGGCGCAACACCCGCTCTTGCCGGCCATGCAGCCGCTACAGCGCACTTCACTTGGTTTGTCGTCGCGAGCGATTTCCTGCACGTGCTGGGCGCCGCAAGCTGGCTCGGCAGCCTGCTCTGCGTGGTTGTCATAGGACTTCCGGCCGTCCGCTCGCTCGAGGAAGGAGCGCGATGGCAAGCCGTTGCTTCGCTCGTGGATGCATTTTCACCGCTCGCACTCGTTTCCGCCGCGGTCGTGGTCGTGAGCGGTGTGATCGCTTCATGGGTCCACCTCGATCACCTTTCTGATTTGTGGACTACCTCTTACGGAAAAGTTCTCCTTCTCAAGCTGGTACTTGTTGCAGCGACACTCGCGGTCGGAGCACACAATTTCAGGAGGGTGCAGCCACAGCTCGGGGTTGAGGGTGGCCCGGACCGACTACGCCGGTCAGCGACCTTCGAGCTGAGTCTTGGATTCGTCGTAGTTCTTGTGACGGGCTTTCTGACCGGAATTGCCCCCTGACGCGCTATCGATCTTCTTCTGTAATCAAAAGGGGCATCGCACGATTCCAATTTCCCTGTATCTTGACATAACAAGTTTTCTTGATACGTTTCATTCATGGCCGTAGCCACCTATTCCAGAACAGAGCGCGCGATCGAGCTGTTCCACGCCCTCTCTGACGAGACCCGACTCGAGATCATCGAGCTGCTGCGCAAAGGAGAGCGGTGCGTCTGTGAGCTCACTGACAAGCTCGATGCGGCCCAGTCCCGGTTGTCATTCCATCTTCGCGTTCTCAAAGACGCCGGAGTCGTGCGGGACAGAAAGGATGGACGCTGGGTGCATTACGAGCTCGATCCCGATGCGTTCGAGGAAATCGAGACGATCGTGGCGTCGATGAAGCCGCGGCCGGTTCATCGCTCGGAGTCGTGCTGCGCCTGAAAATTTTTTGGCCAACGTATCAATAAATCTTGTTGGAGGGAATATGGCTTCGACTGATTCAGATCTCAAATCCGCGGTCCGCGAGAAATATGGGCAAGCTGCTCTACGCGTCAGCGAAGGCACGACCGACGCAAGCTGCTGTGGATCGAGCGCGTGCTGCGGCGAGACCACGGCGGCCTGGGACCCAATCACTTCCAACATTTACGACGAAAAACAAAAAGCCGGTCTACCCGCCGAAGCCGTTCTTGCATCGCTGGGCTGTGGAAACCCGACCGCGCTCGCACAGCTCAACGAGGGCGAGGTTGTTCTCGATCTGGGATCCGGCGGTGGAATAGATGTCCTTCTATCAGCGAAGCGCGTCGGTCCGACGGGGAAGGCTTACGGTCTCGACATGACGGACGAGATGCTCGCCCTCGCCAATGAGAACAAGGCCCGATCGGGATTGCAAAACGTCGAGTTCCTGAAAGGAGAGATAGAGCACATCCCACTCCCCGACGAGACAGTCGATGTCATCATATCAAACTGCGTCATCAATCTCTCGGGCGACAAACGCCGAGTGTTGGCTGAAGCTTTTCGGGTGCTCAGGCCGGGTGGGAGATTCGCGGTATCCGACGTGGTAGTTCGCGGCGACGTCTCCCCGGAAGTGAAAAAGAACATGGAGCTATGGATAGGCTGCGTAGCCGGCGCTCTCGAGGAGCAGGAATTTCTCACGCTCCTCCGCGATGTGGGCTTCACGGAACCATCGATCGAGCCGACGAGAGTCTACAAGACCGAAGACGCTGTGGCGTTTCTGAAGGACAGCGGTCTCGATCCGGTTTCAGTCGCATCAGAAATCGAGGGGAAGTTCATGGGCGCCTTCGTGCGCGCAACCAAACCCCTCGACTGCTGTTTTCCCGGCTCTGAGTGCTGCGGTCCGGACTGCTGCTGACCCGCGGCGCGCGGCGAAGGCTTTTCTTACCATGCGATACGCGCTGATCTCCGACATCCACGCGAACCTCCCGGCACTAACCGCAGTCCTCGGTCACATCGATCGCGCCGACAAAAGCGATGCCATCTATCACCTCGGCGATCTCACCGGATACGCGCCGTGGCCGAACAAAGTCGCGGCGGTGTTGCGCACCCGCGGAATTCCAGGAATTGCCGGCAACTACGATTCGACGGTCGCGACGAATTACAAACACTGCGGCTGCCGAGCGGAGAGCCCTCACGAGGAGGAGCTGTCCCACGTTTCGTACGAGTGGACGCGAGCTCGTGTGGCACCGGATACGAGAAAATATCTCGCTGGCCTCCCGTTCCGGCTCGACATCCGTCCACTCGGCGGACATGTGTCAGGCCCGACAATCACTCTCGTGCACGGCAACCAAACGCTGAATACGGTCTATGTGACTGAGGACCGACCGGACTCTTTCCTCGAGAAGATGGCAAGAGATCTGGACAGCGCAGAAGGCTCTGTAACGCCCGGCTCACGCTCAGGAGACGTTGTGTGCTTCGGGCACACTCACAAGCCGTGGCAGCGCGTTGTCGGCGGCGTCCGGTTCGTGAATGCTGGAAGTGTGGGCCGCCCGAAGGATGGAGATTCTCGTGCGTGCTACGTCTCGGTCGCAGTAGATGCAACGAGCGTGGAAGTGGAATTCGTGCGAGTGTCCTACGACATCGAGAGCGCGGTTCGCACGATTGAAGACGCCGGGCTACCCACTGAATTCGGTGAGATCCTCAGGTCGGGCGGAGCTGTAGTCGCGTCGTAGGACTTTGTGGGTCGAGCGCCGGGCCATAGGAGATCGTTGTGGCCATCGATCAGTGGTGCCTCACTCAGGATCCGTCGCGCACGCGCCATGTACGGATCGTTGCTGCTGGAGGTTCTTTGCGCCCCGAGACCTGATAGCAGCCCGATCGAGCAGGCGGCGAAGCCGACAGCGACGGCTTGTTTCAAAGAGTCAGGGTTGGCCCGGGTGGCGTGTCCAGCAGGTCTGCCGCGTCCCCGCTGTCTTCTTCGCGCACAACCAGCCGAATCGGATGGAGCCATTGCAGCCATGGCATCATACCGTTGGCGTCATCGCGAATGAGATATGAGTCGATGCCGTTGGCGTCCAGAACTGCTTGCGCCACATGCGCTTCGGCCTCACTGGCGAACGTCCTGATCACCGTGTTGAGCTCAGGTTCCCGCTTTTCCATTTGGTCTCCGTCGCACTTTGATGCAGACGCGATCAGTGAAATCTGTATCAGTGATCAATCAAGCGCATCTCCGCACGCCGAATCATGGCACGGGCTCTGCCCGAACTAACCCTGATAACCCAAATTCAGAAGACTGGATGAAGACCTTCTCGAAAATTCAGAAGACCAAATGAAGAACTTCTCGATATACGTCATTGCTGTTTTGGCGGCGTCAATAGTCGCCTCCGGCTGCAGCCAGTCGAAAAAGAAAACGCCCACAGTCGCAAGTGTACCACAGGATACGATGCTCCTCCGGGATCTCGCGGAGGCAAACAGGAACACGGCGAACGCCGCCGCGGCTGACAACAGCCTCAATACGGTAAGGACGACTGAAAACGAGACCCTCGGCTCAACTCCGACGACGCAGCCGCAGACCCTGACCCCTCAGACACGCGTCGTAGACCGCCCCTCGACCGCTTCCAGTGAGGTTCTGACTTCAAGTAGTGTCGTCGTTCAGCCTGGATCGCCCGCTGTCGTGACTCCCAGGACTGTCGCTCGACCGACTGCCCCTCGACGAGCTCCGCGATCACAATCGGCCTCAGCTGCGTCCTCGGGCGACCCGTGTGACTCACGCGCGCCTGTCGATCAGCGTACCTGTCTCAATCGTTCGATCGTCGCCAACGACGCCGATCTCAATCGGACATACCAGGAGCTGATCGAGCAAAGCAGGAAATCCGGAGGCTCGGAGCTCGAAGAACGATTCCGTCAGTCGCAGCGCGACTGGATAAACACACGCGACGCCGAATGTCTGCAGCGTGCGGGAGCACAGACCGCGCTGTGGGCGCGGGCGCGCGGACAATGCCTGGCGGAATATTCCGCAAAGAGAACCGCGGAGCTGCAGCGGTCACTGAATAGCCTCAGAGGCCAGTAGTAGACCATCCGAGGGATGGCTGAATGTCATCCCTCGGAGATCTCGTCGAGGTCTGTTACCGCATCGCCTGCATGCGCAGACCAGCGCTCGCGAGCGCGTGACCCTCGAGGAGCGCATCGATCTCTGCCGATGCGACCGGTCGCGGACTGATCCATCCGCCAGCGATGGATCGAGTTGGAACCGTAATATTCGCGACGCTTCCCGTTGGACTGATCTCCACGACCGCCGTTGCGTCGACGACCCCCTCTGTACCGCTATTGATGACGAGCACCCAACGTCCAATCGCCGGCCTCTGCCACCTGACGGCGTAGGTACCCGGCTGCGATTCCGGACGGATATCGAGTTTCATACTCGTGCGCTTCCCATTCACCACTCCTTCCGCGGTTCCAGTCACTGTCTTTGCAACGATTTCTCCGTGATGATATGTGCGCACGGTGAGAAATGCGTCACGTGACGCCTGGTCGAACGGGTTTGCCGGAAACTCAATCGCGATCCAGGGCGGCCAGGCCAGCGCAGTGCTGAAAGCCGAGAGTGTGAGGGCGGTAACCAACGCGAAGCAGCGAAGTGCGGTGCGTTTCATGAGAACCTCCTGAAGAGTTTTCGGATCCGAGGCGGAATGAGACCGCGAGGTTCCGGCTCACCTACGATGCCGCTCGACTCTTCATGGTTTGATTCGGTGCTACTTCGATCGTCGGAGCGTTACGGGTCCCTTGAACGTCCGAACCGACAACTTTGCACCGCCGCCGTTGACGTCCGTATAGAGCTCGGCGCCACGACCGAAGCGACCGGGGACCGCGCTCTTGTCGGAGAGTTCGTTTGTGACGGTTGCCGCAATGCTCACGACGGATATCGATGCGCTTGTCGTTTCGGGAACCGCGATGTCTACGTTGCCGCTATGCGTATCAAAATCGAACGCGCCGCTCCGATCGAGTCGGCCCGAGAAGCTAATGTTGCCGGTGACTGTCTCGATCTTTGTGCGCTCGAATGTTCCACCTTCCACGTGGACAGCTCCGCTCACGGTGGAGAATCCGGCGTCGGAGCTCGTACCCCGAAACGTGACGTTGCCCGATGCGCTCTTCGCTCGCACCCAGCTCGGTGAGCCGACGATGTGGATGTCGCCATCGATCGCTTCGGCGTTCACCTCGCGTGCGTCTCCTGTCACGTCGATAGTTCCACTCACTACGTAAAGATCGAGTCCGCCTTCGACGCCGCTGACATCGATGTCGGCGGTAGCGGTCTTCACCCATAGTCTCACTCTCGCGGGCACCCAGATGTCGAGACGCGCCGGACCGGGATCCGCATTGGATGCCGATTCGATTCCAAACTTGACGCCAGTATAAGCGCCACCGCCGTAGAATCGGTCGGCGGGTGACATGGTTCCGCGCAAGAGTACTGTGTCCTTGGACCATCCGTGGACGACGACACTGCCCACCATGTTGACGATGCGGAGCGCGCCTTCCATTCCGAGCGGCAATCTGCGCTCGATTTTCTTCTGCGCCGCGAGTGGCGATGAAGTTCCGAGAAGGACGATCAACGCAACCAGTGCACGCCTAAGTGCCACGTGTTATCTCCGTCGATCGGCGAAGAAGATCGACCTTCTGCCTGTAGTTTGACGACACCATATCCATGAGGACTCTGTTGGCCGGATCGCGCGCCAATGCTGTCCGCGCCTCGAGTATCGCCTCGTCGATGGTGCGAAGGCTCGCCTTGAGCTGCGCCACAGTCTCCGGCGCGAGTGAAGTCTCCTGCTGATCGAGAAGATCCTGGAGCGTGCTCGCGGTGCGCAGATAGTTGTTTTCTTCCGTCGTGAAGGCCGCGAGCACAGCGGGCGTTGCGACAGTAATGGAGTTGGCGGACGAACCCGGAACCGTGGCCCCTGAGTGGCGCGAGCTTAGGTAGAGGGCGGTGCCTGCTGACGAAAGAACCGCCGCGATGGCTGCAGCCGCGGCAATCGTAAGCAGCTGCCGCCCCCGTAATTGCGCCACCGTGCGCTTCGGGACATCCGCGGCGGTTTCGGCCTGGAGAATTGCCGAGCGGATGGCCGCCCACGCCTCGGGTGGCGGATCAATCGCCTTGGGAAGCTGGGCGACCTGCTCGCGAATGCGCTCACCTCTCTCGATTTCCGCGCTGCATGTCGCGCAGCCGCGCATATGATCGGCGACGAGCTTCCGCGCATCCTCGTTCAGGTCGCCGGCTAGATAGTCATCGAGAAGGTTTGTAATTATTTCGTGGGTCATATCCGCTCCGTTGGCTTCACACCTGAAGCCTGTCTCTCAAGAGTCGCCGGGCGCGGTGAAGCTGCGCCTTCACCGTGCCGACGGAGATGCCGAGTTGCTGGGCGATCTCCTGGTGCTGGTATCCTTCGACATCGTGCAGCACGAAGGCGACGCGCGCTCCTTTGGGTAGAGACGCAATCGCTTCGTCCATTTCCATCTTCAATTCGACGCCGCTGCTGCGTGCCGCTCCGGGCAGCCGTGAGGTGTCATCAATCGACAGCACCCTCGCCTCCCGACGACGTTCACCTCTCGCATTTTCGAGCATTGCGTTCACTACGAGTCGATGAAGCCAGGACGCAAACGCGCAATCTCCCCGGAACGTGGAGAGGCTCCGCCACGCGCGTATGAACGCGTCCTGCATGAGATCCGTCGCGTCTGCGCTATTGCCCCCAACGAGGCGGAGGCACAACGCATAGATGCGCGGCGAGTACTCCCGATACAGAGCCTCGAATGCGCCAACGTCGCCCGCTTGCGCACGCCGAACGATGTTCAGCGCCGCTGCGTTGCTCTCTCCGCTGGCGGACGGGGTCGATCCGGTGCTTTCCGATAGCAAGGCGCTCGTCTTCATCGCTGGCCGAAATAAGACGCCGCTCGACCGCCTATGGTTGGAATTGGCTTACGCGGGCGCCAGCTGCTGGGGCTTCGCCACCGGAAGCTGCGGCGGAGTCCTCCGCTCACCGACCTGTTGACGCCACATCGCGTAGTAAAGTCCGGTGCGCTCCAGGAGATCCTCGTGCTGGCCGACTTCGACGATCTTCCCGCGCTCAAGAACGTAAATACGATCGGCATGCATCACCGTCGACAAACGGTGAGCAATGAGGATGGTGATCACCTCACGCGAGTTCGCGACGTCGCGCATGGTTCGACTGATCTCTTCCTCGGTAAGCGAGTCGAGCGAAGACGTTGCTTCGTCGAACACCATCAGGTGCGGCCTGCGGAGCAGCGCCCGCGCGATCGACAGCCGCTGCTTTTCTCCGCCCGAAACCTTCACGCCGCCCTCACCGATCACCGTATCCAGCCCCTTCTGAGCGCGCGCGAGGAGCGTGTTCGCCGCCGCCTTGTGCAACACGGCAAAGCATTCCTCATCACTCGCGTCCGGGTTGACGAACTTGAGATTTTCGCGAATGGTTCCCGAGAATAGCTGCGTGTCCTGCGTGACCAGACCGATTCGCTCGCGCAGTCGGTCGAGATCCACCGCGTCGCTGGCTACGCCGTTGTACAGGATGCGACCGCTGCGCGGCGGATAAAGTCCGACGAGCAGTTTTACGAGAGTCGTCTTCCCTGCTCCCGACGGTCCAACGAATGCGATCGTCTCCCCTCGCTGCACGTCGAACGAGATGTCCGTTAGTGCTGGCACTGATGCAGTCTGGTGCATGAAGCCTACGTTCTCGAACTCGAGATTCTCGATGTCCTCGAGCGGCTCGGGCGCCGCCGGCCTCGGGTCCTTCGGCGTCTCCAGAATCTTGCGGAAATTTATCAGTGAGACTTCGGTCTCTCTGTAGACGTTTATGATATTTCCGAGCTCCTGCATCGGGCCGAAGATGAAGAACGAGTAGAACAACAGCGAGAAAAACTGACCGATCGTGATCTTCTGCGTGAAAATCAGATAAAGCATCATGAACAGGATCGAAGTACGAAGGAGATTCACGGTGGTGCCCTGGATGAAGCTCAGGCTCCGCACGTACTTAACTTTCTTCAGCTCGAGATTCAGGATCTTCTGGGTGGTCGTATTGAGCCGCACTACTTCCTGGTCGGCGAGGCCCAAGCTTTTGACGAGCTCGATGTTGCGCAGCGATTCCGTAGTCGATCCGGCAAGCGCGGTCGTCTCCGACACGATGATCTTCTGCATCGATTTGATACGTCCGCTCAGAGCCCAGCTCAGAACGCCAAGTACCGGAACCGTGGACAGAAACGCCGGAACCAGCATCCAGTAGACGCGCCACGCGTAAACCACCACGAACAAAACCCCAACCAGGGTCGTGAATATCAGATTGATGGACAGCGAGATGAACTTCTCGACGTCCGACCTCACCTTCTGAATCTTGCCGAGCGTCTCGCCGCTGCGTTGATCTTCGAATACCGAATACGGCAGCTCCAGAGAGTGTCTGATGCCGTCCGAATACATCTCGGCGCCCACTCGCTGAACGATGACGTTGACGAAGTAGTCCTGGAAGTTCTTCGCCACGCGCGACACGAACGCGACACCCATGGCGAGAAGGAGCAGCTTGCCCGCCCCCTTGATGAACGTCGCGGTGTGGTACTCGCGGAATCGCGTTGCGTAGTCGTCGATTACGTGGCGGAAGATCAACGGATCCAGGAGAGAAAAAACCTGGTTCGTGGCCGCCAGCACCAGCGCGAGAAGGATTACGCCGCGGTACTTCCTGAGGTACGAATAGAGAAGAATCACACCCGCATTCTAGGCGGGTGGTGTCGCACTCGCAAACTTTCTTAGCGAGGCTCTCTGTGCTTGCGGCGGCGGTTGAAAGTCGTAACGAACCGATTGCGGCGGGTCCGGAGGCTATCCAGCGCTTTGCTCGCGTTCTTTCGCCATTCAGCACCGGTGATCATCGTGCAGAAGCGCTCGTAGTCGAGTACGCCTTCATGCGGGGCGTCGGTGAAGACGTAACGGGGTGCCGTGCGAAAGCGCTCGATCTTGATCGGGAAACGCTTCAGGACGTCGAGCTGCGAGGAGAATTCGCTGTAGACGCGCTCCTTGAGCGCCCTCTCGTGGTCGGACAGCAGGATCGTTCGCATCTCACTGCCGAAGAATGGCAAGAAATCAAAGACACGCCTCTCGCCACTGAAGTTGTGATACGACGTCAGCTCCAGCACAATCGGCGCGTGGGCCTTGTCGCGTCGGAGAAGGCCACAGGCAAGATGAACCGCGAACGCCGTCGCGTCGTGGTCGGAATGTCCACCTTCGTATGGATGCGTGAGCACTATGTCGGGTCGGACTTCGTCGAGGAGATCGGCGACGTCGAAGACGAGCTCGAGCATCTGTAGACTCGCCTCTCCATCGACATATCCCAACCCGCGGCATCGCTCGGGCGTAATGCCAAGATGCGCGAGAGCATTGACGACTTCCCGACGACGGGCGCGCGCGTACTCTTCCCGCGTCTGAAATCCCTTGCTCTGCGCGTACCGTTCATCGCGTGGCGCGCCATCGGTGACGTGCGCGACTACGACGTCGGGAAGATCTGCAAGTAGGCCTCCGGCTCCGATCGCTTCATCGTCGGGATGCGCCACGATAACGAGGGTGTTCGGAAATGCCGCCGCTAGCGCCGCACGTTCGGCGATGCGGTCGAGGACTTCGGTCGTGACTTCGGGCGGTAGCTGATACCGGGAATCATGATCCGGCGTAATGATGAGCTCGGGAGTTTTTATCAGCGGTCCGGTGGGTTCCTCGCCTTCTGCTCCCTGCTGGACCAAATCAGCTACCAATTGTAGATCCCTTTCGGGATTTGGATTTTCCACTCGCACTTCCCCCGCA
>JBOHTB010000073.1:0-6747 GCA_050733435.1 Gemmatimonadaceae bacterium
GGCCAGACTCCACTTCACTTCGCGAGCTCGCAGCGAATCGTTGACATGCTTCTCGACGCTGGCGCCGATATCGACGCCCGCGATGTCGATCACCGTTCTACGCCCGCGGAGTGGATGCTTGGCGACATCGAGCGTCTAGATAGCTCGCGCGCGGCCCTCGCCAGGTATCTCGTGGAGCGTGGCGCTTCGGCGGACATCTTTCTCGTGGCAGCGCTTGGACTCACCGCGCGCGCCCGTGAGCTCCTCGACAAGAATCCGTCGCTACTCGCGCTTCGAACTGGAGAGGGTCAATACGGTGAGAAGCCGCCGAGCAGCTACCATATATATCAGTGGACAATTGGGGCTGGACTGACCCCGCTTCAAACTGCGGGACGATTCAAGCAGCGGGAGACTCTGACGGCGATGCGCGCGTATGCATCACCCGCGCAGCAATTGCTACTCGCGTGTCACGAGGGTAACCGCGATGAGGCGCTTGAGATCGTCCGCTCGCGTCCTGGAATCGTGGAAAGCCTCGACGATCCAGACCGTCGATCGTTGACGACCGAAGCGTGGACCGCGAACGCCCCAGCCGTCGAGCTGATGCTGGAGCTGGGCTTCGATCCGTCCCTCGGGGGCGCTGGTGGACCGCCCGGCGGAAGCGCTCTCCATTGCGCGGCGTGGGAAGGCTCAGTTGGATGTGTCGCCGCTCTCCTTCGCTATCCTTCGGGGCGCGCTCTCATCGAGACTCGCGATCCCACGCACCATGGTACGCCTCTCGGATGGTGCGGTCACGGTTCGGTGTATTGCGGGAATCCGCGCGCGAATCACGCGGAGGTCGCGCGTCTTCTCATCGAGGCCGGTGCGAAGGTGCACCCGGATATGATCGACGCATCGGACGCGGTTCAGGTCGTGCTCGACTCCGCGCGGACCTAGTATTGGATATCAGGCGCGCGTCCAGCCGCCTCTCAAGAAATAGCTGGCTTAGAAATCAGAACTCGGAGAGCTTGCGCAGACGAACGTTGGGATCGTTCGAGAAATCCTGGCGCAACCAGCCGAGGTGTCCGGCCCCGAAGATCACCAACACTCGATCGTTCGGTGATTCTACGAGTTTCATGACGTTGCTGTAGATGCGCACGTTGCGGCGAAACCAGTCCGCGACGAGATCCGCGCCGGCCCAGTCGCCCGGCTCTCCGAGGTGTGCCTCTCTGTAATAGTAGCCGACATCCTGCGCGGTCTTCTCGTCCGCATTCATATAGAGGAGTGTCTCGAGGACAGTGTGCGATGCGAGGTAGGCGGTCTGCGCCTTGACCATATCACCGATCTCGTTCGTGATCACGTCGAGCTCTTTTGAGCGTCCGCTGCCTTTCGCGTAGTTGATGACGCGCTGCCATGGAAAATCACCATCGGCGTCGACAGCATAGATCTTTGGCTGACCCAGCTCCTTAGCGAGCCGGTACCCGATTTGATCGATCTCGTTTCGGGACAGCGTGTACTTGCCGGCGAAGTAATCCCCGTACTCTTTCCCGATGCGGTCGTTCCACGGGTCGGCTTCGATCGCAACTTTCGTCGGATGGAATCGCTTGAGCACTTCTATCAGCTCGGCGATTTCCTGCTGGCGCTTTGGCGCCAGAACATCGTCGGCCTTTGTGTTGAACAGGTCATGTCCCGGATTTGCCATGTGGTAGACGCCTAGGACGAGCACTTCAGCGCGGGCCGGCGCGAGCGGCCTGCCGACGGATTGCTGTGACAGTACGGAAAGCATGGGAGCCACTGAAAGGCTCAGCGCGAGAACAAAACTCTTCATGTGGAACCTCCGAGGAGAGGCGCAGCCACGCTGCCAGGCGGCGCGGTACTCGAGAGCCGGGAGCATGAACTGCGACAGCAGGGACTTCGATATGGTTTGAATTGGGGTATTCTGTCGCCGCGAACTTGCCGCGTTATGTGCTTTCCAAAGGCAAACGCAGCTCGAAGACAGATCCTCCGCCGACACGATCGCTGTACTCCAGCGATCCGTTCTGAGCTTCAGCGAGACGTCTCGCGATCGAAAGACCGAGGCCCGCGGATCCCACGCCGGGCGTTCGCGCCTGCGGACGATAGAACGGGGTGAAGATGCGCTCGCGTTCACCGTGATCGACTCCGCTTCCACGATCCGAGACGCGAAACACTATCTGGTTTGCGTCGACACCACCGCTCACTTCGACCACCGTCTCGACCGGCGAGTACTTGAGCGCATTGTCCACGAGATTTGCGAGGATTCGCAACGAGTGAACGAAATCGAAGCGGCCGAACAGTAAGTTGCCGGGATCGTCGAGGCTGATCTTGAGGCGATCTCGGTCCGGGCGTCCGGAGACGTGCTGCGCGACAGCGCCGAGGAGGTCGTCGGCGGCATTGAGCTGAATGTCGAGAGGCAAGGCTCCGCCATCCAGACGAGCTGCGTCCAGCAAATCGGTTACAAGACGATTGAGCCGATCGGCTTGCTCCTCGATGATGAGGGTTCGCTCGTCTCCCATCGACTGCAGCTCGTGCGCGAGCCCCTTGATCGTAGTGAGCGGTGTTCTCAAATCGTGGGAAAGCGATGCGAGAAGCGCATCCTTGAGCTTGTCCGCCTCACGCAAAGCCTCCACCCCTTCAACCGCGGCACGCTCGGCGCGCGCCCTGTAGAGAAGCTCCGCGGCGACAATGCTCGTAATCAGAAATGCGATCAGTACCACCCAATCGAGCGGATTGGTGAGGAAAAAAGTGTTGTAGGGCGGGAGGAAGAACCAATCGAACAGGACGAAGGCGACTACCGCGATTGCTACACCGAGCAATCTGCCGCCCGAGGCGCTCGCGGCGAGAACGACGAGCAGAAAGACGAGCGCGACATGAACCTTTTCGAGATGAGTTCTGAACGCAAACAGGACGAGCGCAGCCAAGGCGAGTCCGCCGAATGCTATCGTCCAGTTTGCGGCGCGAGAGCGCAGCCCGGGCTCCCGCCCCCGCCCCGGCGAGATCATGCGCACGACGCGAATCGATAGCCCACGCCTGGCTCGGTTACGATGTGGCGGGGGACGAGCGGGTCCGATTCAACTTTCCGCCGCACGTTCGCAATGTGCACGCGCAGGTATTGCTGGGCGTCACCGTACTCTCTGCCGCTCCAGACTGCCGCGAAAAGTTGCCGGTGAGTCATTGTCTTCCCGGCGTGCGTCATCAGAACCCTGACCAGCTCCCATTCCGTCGGCGTGAGATGCACGAGCTCGCCATCTCTCGTAAGCGTTCGGGCATCCAGGTCCATCGTCAAATCACCGCACTGGATGGTCTTCGCGCCGTTCACGCCCCGAGTGACCGACCTTCGCAGCAGCGCTCTCACTCGGGCCTTCAATTCGTTTGTGCTAAAAGGCTTGGTGACGTAGTCGTCCGCGCCAGCGTCGAGGAGGGCCACCTTCTCCTGATCTGAATGTCGAGCGGACAGAACGAGGATCGCTGCGTCCGACCACTTTCTGATCTCCGCGCAGACTTGAATGCCCGTCGTGTCGGGCAAGCCCAGGTCGAGGACGATCAGCGCCGGTCGCTCTGCCGCGGCGATCTCGACTGCGCTCGCGCCAGTGTCCGCTTCGACGACGCGGTCAAAATCGCCCGCGATCGCATGGCGGACCACGCGGCGAATCTGCGGCTCGTCCTCGATAACGAGTGCGCTGCGACTGGGCATCGCTATATGATCGCACCAAGTGCGTGTACTGACTACTTCCGCACAAAGATTTCACAAAGGTGTGGCGGATTCGCTATGCAAGTAGGAGAGCCAACGCGATCATACATGTCCAGAGCTTCAGTCGCATTTGCGAAACAGCAAACGCGTAGCGACCAACCATGCCATCCCGGCTGAAACGCATCGTCTACGGAAAGGCTCGCGATCCGAAAGACGCGCGAACCTTCCACACCATTTCTCTCATCGCGCTTCTCGCGTGGGTGGGGCTCGGCGCGGACGGTCTTTCGTCGTCGGCGTATGGGCCGGATGAAGCGTTCAGGGCGCTCGGGAGTTACACCTACCTCGCACCGGCGCTCGCACTCGCGACGACGATCACCGTCCTCACGATCTCGCTCGCGTATTCACAAATCATCCGGCACTTCCCGTATGGCGGAGGCGGGTATGTCGTCGCCACCGAATTGCTCGGGCCACGGTGGGGTGTGGTCTCAGGGTCAGCACTGCTCGTCGACTACGTGCTCACTATCTCCGTATCTATCGCGGGCGGAGCCGACCAGGTATTCAGTGTGCTTCCGCCTTCAGCGGCGCGATGGAAGCTGCTTCTGGAAGGCGGTGTCATTCTGCTCCTGGTTGTCCTGAATCTTAGGGGTGTCAGGGAATCCGTCACCGTTCTGGCGCCAATCTTCGGTTTGTTTCTGGTGACGCACGCGATCCTGATCATCGGCGGGATTGCGATGCACGTCGGCCGAGTGCCACAGGTAACGGCGAACGTGACAAGCGGTTTCCACGCCGGACTCTCCACGGTCGGTGCACTCGGCCTGTTTGCGATCTTCGTCCGCGCGTACTCAATGGGCGCGGGAACCTACACGGGAATCGAGGCGGTGTCGAACGGTCTTCAGATCATGCGCGAGCCGAAGGTTCGAACAGCGCGAAAGACGATGGTCCTGATGGCGGTATCGCTCGCTTTGACTGCGGGCGGAATTCTCGTCCTTTACCTGCTCTTTGGTACCCGGCCGGTCGAAGGCAAGACCATGAACGCCGTGCTCTTCGACGCGTTCGCTGGTCACTGGACTGTCGGAGGTGTGAATGTCGGATACCCGTTCGTCGTCATTTCCCTTGCGGCCGAGGCCGCGTTGCTGTTCGTTGCGGCGCAGGCGGGATTCATCGACGGACCGCGGGTGATGTCGAGCATGGCGATGGATTCGTGGCTGCCGCATCGCTTCGCGCAGTTGTCAAGCCGGCTCACGATCAGTGATGGCGTCATGTTGATGGGCTGCTCAGCAATTGCGACTCTCATTTACACACGCGGCAGCCTCACCGCGCTCATTACCATGTACTCGATTAACGTCTTCGTCACCTTCTCGTTGTCGCAGCTCGGCATGCTCCGGTTCTGGTACGAGCATCCGGCGTCAGGACGACAAAAAGGATTCGCCGTCCATGGATTGGCGTTCACGCTCTGCTTCGGCATTCTAGTCGGGATCATTTACGAGAAGTTCGCACTCGGCGGATGGGTGACGGTGGTGGTGACGGCAGCGATGGTTGCTCTCTGTTTCAGGATCAGGCGTCACTACCGGAAAGTGGAAATCAATCTCAGCCGGTTGAACACGATCATGGAGGTTCTGCCGAAGGAAGTGCCCGTGACTCCTCCTGCGATCGACCGAAAGCGTCCGACCGCAGTGCTGCTGGTTGGCGGTTATGGAGGCGTCGGTGTCCACGCGCTGCTCACTATCCAGCGGCTCTTCCCGGGACATTTCCGCAACGTCGTCTTCGTATCGATCGGCGTCATCGACGTCGCGACGATGAAGGGCGTCGAAGAAGTCGACAGATTGCGAAGGGCCACCGAGAAATCACTCGAGGAGTACGTCACGCTCGCGCATCGCTTCGGTTTCGGCGCCGAATGGCGGATGGGAATCGGGACAGACGTGCTGGATGAAGCTGAGAAGGTGTGCCGCTCGATTCTCGACGAATATCCGCGCGCGCTCTTCTTTCTCGGACGGCTGATCTTTCAGCGCGAACGTTTCTTCCAGCGCATCCTTCACAATGAGACTGCTTACCAGCTGCAGCGGAGGATGCAGTTCGCAGGAATGAATGCGATGGTGCTTCCGGTACGGGTGATCGATGTGCAGGACTTGCCCAACGCGGCGTCGGGTCCAATCGTCGCGCATGACATGGGCAAAACGGCATTTGCCGCGGGCTAGGATCTTCGGGCCTATCGACCCGAGCGACGGTGGTTAGCGATTCGCCAACTCGATCAGCACTACGTCGGAGTTCTCCCTCACCCGCTCGAACACGATCTGCTTTCCGTCGGGGGATACGTCAAAGCGTTGGAGTGACTCGCCCGGCGCGAGTTTGGTGAGCTGCCGACGCTTCCCCGTCGAGAGATCGACCAGCCAGAAATCCTGGCGACGGAATCCGCCCTGTTTCAGCACGAGTGCTTTGCCGTCCGGCAGAAACCGGTAGCTGTCACCAACACGGTCAACGACTAACGGCGGCAAGGGAAATGATTTTCCGTCGGGCGTGACAGCCTTGAGCGGAACACTGCGCGCGCGTGGAGTCCCCGAATACAAAATGAATTTTCCGTCCGGAGACCACACCGGGTTCGAGGAGACCGAATCAACCAGACTCACGGGCGCACCCCCATTTGCCGGAACCTTGAAGACGCGCGTCTCCACTCCTTGCTTCGCCGTGATGGCGATCCATTTCCCGTCCGGGCTCCACGATGCCGCACCCCTCACATCCAGCGACTCCGCAATAGCACGCGCGCCGGTGCCGTCGGACGCACTGCATAACAATCGCGATCGCGCTTCATGCCGGACGGGAAAGCACACCCGGCGCCCATCCGGCGAGACGGCCGGCGCGCCGACGACCGCCCCCTGCGTTGGCTTCCACAGCTCCTGCGCGTTGCCTGCAGACAAACGCCACACTCCATCCGCTCCCCCGCGAGAAGCGAGATAATAGAGAGAACCATCGCTGCCAAAACGCGGCGCGGCCGAGCGCGCGGTGGGAACCGTGATGAGATTCGCCGATCTCTCTTCGACGAGGCCGCTCGTGATGGCTGCGCTCTGTAGCTGCACGCTCGGATTCGA
>JBOHTB010000074.1:0-7078 GCA_050733435.1 Gemmatimonadaceae bacterium
GTCGATGTCCGGCGTCAACGGGATTTTTGCGGGCAAAACCGGCGGAGGCGAGATCGAGCTCGAGAGAATGAACGGTCGGGTGAACCTCGAAACAGGCGGAGGAGATGTCGTCGTCAGGGATTCGAGGCTCTCCGGATCGGTTAGAACTGGTGGCGGCGTCGTAAGAATGATGAACGTGACGGGCGACGTGAATGGCTCCTTTGGAAATACCGTCATCTCCAGCACGAACACCGATGATGGGGAAACGCACTTGCGTATCTCAAGCGGCAGCGGCGCTGGTATTGGCACATCCTCATCGTCGTCCTCCAGCAGCTACATCACCGACAGTTCCGCAAAGACGATCAGTACATCGAACGATCCAGTGTACCTCATTAACGGAGTCCCGATCACCGGAATGGCGTACTCTTCGAGCCAGACCAGTTTAAGCTCCGCCGGCGGACCGATCTCGCTCCGCGATGCGCCCAACGGCGCCCACGTCGTTACCGGCGGCGGCCGAATCAATATTGGCGCGTCAGATGGATTGGTGTACGCCGAGACCGGCGGCGGTGCGATCGACGTCGGTCCGCCCAGAGGATCTGTTCAGGCCCACACGGGAGCGGGCGACGTGAACCTCGAGTTGGAGGGAGCTGACGCGCATTCCGTTCACGTCACGTCCGGCAACGGCAACGTCGTCATCGTCGCTCCGGCGGACCTCAACGCCACCCTCGATCTCGAGAGTGCCTACACCGATAACCTCGGCCACAAGACGCGCATCATCAGTGACTGGCCGGTCACGGTTACGGAGACGAGCACCTGGGATTCAAGCGTGGGCACTCCCCGCAAGTATGTGCGCGTTCGACAAAATCTTGGCAGCGGGAGGCGGCGTCATCCGGGTGCGGACCGTCAACGGCGACATCAAGCTGGAAAAGGGACGGTAGCTCCGGCGTCGAAAAAAAGGCGCATGAGTCCAGACGCGACAACCTCCAAAAGCTGCCTATTGACAAACGGCGTCAGATGTTGAATTTTCAGCAGGGTTGATTTTTCAACACTAAAACGCGGGCCCGCACCCTGGCCCGACCGGCGCTTCTCATGACGGCCACACTAATGACACCGAAATCAGATACGAAGGCTCTCTCCCGGAGAGAGCGTCAGGTTATGGACATCCTCCACCGCCGCTCCGGAGCGACCGTCGCCGAGATCATGGCGGATCTCCCGGATCCTCCAACGTACTCGGCGGTGCGATCCGTCCTCCGAATCCTCGGCGAAAAGGAGCTGATCAAGCACCGGGAAGACGGGCCGCGCTACATATACTATCCAGCGAGGTCGACGGAGACCGCGCGCGAAGATGTCCTCGCCCACGTCGTTCGAACCTACTTCGGCGATTCGCCCGAGCAGGCTGTGACAGCGCTCCTTCGCATGTCCGACGTCGATCTGAACGACGCCGAGATCAAGCGCCTCCGTAGCAGCATCCGCCGCGCCCGGCAGAGCGGGAGATAACATGACATCGACATTTTTCAGCATGCTGAGCGGTGTCACCGGTTCGAGCCTGTCGATGATTTTGCTCCTCGTCAAAGCCACCGTGATTCTCCTGCTCGCGCTCGCGATGACTATCGTCATGCAGCGCGCTTCGGCCGGTGCGCGTCACCTGGTGTGGCTGGTCACCGTTGCCGCGCTTCTGTGCGTGCCCGCGCTCACTGCGTGGGCGCCGCTGAAGGTTAGAGTTCTGCCCGCGGTGCGCTCGATCGCCGGGCAGTACTCGCCACTGCAGAATGACAATTCGCAGTTGCCATCGAAAGCCAACGGCTCGATCTCGAACAAAGCTGCGACTGATCGCTCGGCTCTCGCTACTCAGAACGATCGCGCAGGCTACGCTTCGCAGAGCTCTGTGCCCGAGGTGAAATCCGGCGCGCCGCTGTTCTCCGAATCGGCACTCTTGACCGGCATCTCTGCGATCTTCCTGATCTGGGCGGCCGTCGTGCTGGCGATCGCCGCGTCGCTTGGCTGGGCGACGATGCTCGTTCGGCGCATAGTGAGTCGCGCGCGCCCGCTCGACACCTCCGACTGGCTCGATCCGCTCTGGGAAGTTTCGGATCGACTCGCACTAGAGGAACCGCCGCGTCTCCTTCGCAGCGAAGACGCCAAGATGCCATTCGCCTGTGGACTTTTTACTCCTACTATCGTTCTCCCTGCCGAGTGTGATAACTGGTCGCTCGATCGCCGGCGCGCGGTATTGCTGCACGAGCTCGCCCACGTTCGGCGTCACGATCTCGTCGGACATACGCTTGGTCGTCTGGCGTGCGCTGTGTACTGGTTTCATCCGCTGGTATGGACCGCTGCCAAACAGCTTCGCTCCGAGAGCGAGCGCGCGTGCGACGACCTCGCGCTCTCGTGCGGCGCTCGCGCGGCGGACTACGCCGAGCATCTGCTTGACATCGTGACGAGTGTGCGCGGTGATGCAACGCCCGCGGTCGCGCTCGCTATGGCACGCCGCAAGGAATTCGAAGGACGAATGCTGGCAATCCTGGACCCGGAGCTCCGCCACTCGAGCCCGAGCCGCAGGCAATCCGCGACGCTCATCGGGTCATTGGCTCTCATTTCAATAGTAGTCGGCGCGGCTGCACCAGCTCCGCGCGATGCAGCACCCAGTCGCCGCGCGGTTGCGTCGGCGCAAAATCCCGCGCCGTCGACCGATGTCCAGCTTCTGCCAAAGGACCAGATCAAAGGTTATCCCGACTCGCGCGAGATCATCGGGGGCTCGCCGACCCAAACGCTTACAAACACCGTCACTACGCAGTCGACGAGCACGGTACTCCGAACGGCCCAACACACCCTGACGGCAACCATCGACGCCGCCGTCGATGGCGCGGCGAGCGGACGCGTGTTCACGTCGCCGCAAGAGATCATCAACGCGATGGGCGATCGCGCGACGCAGGGAGCGGCGGCTAAAGGAAGCGACGAACGTCCCGCGCTCCTCGCGAAAGTGCTCGCAACTGATACGAGCGCAGAGCTGCGACGCGTCGCAGCATGGGGATTGGCCGAGTACGCAGACAGTCAGATCGCTTCCGACGCTCTTGCCAACGCACTTCGCCACGACTCGAACGCCACCGTTCGCGAGATGGCGGCGTGGGCGCTTGGAGATGCGAACAGATCCTCCGTGACAATCCAGGCGTTGACCGCTGCCTTACGCGGCGACGCCAGCGCGGAAGTGCGAGCGACTTCGGCGTGGGCACTCGGCAGCGTTGGCGATCGATCGGCGAGTGACGCCCTCACGGCGGCTCTCTCCGATGCGAGTCCGGAAGTGCGTAAGCGCGCTGAGTGGGCGCTCGGCAACGCCGATCTGAAACAGGCGCCGCCCGCGCTGATCGCGCTGCTCAAGGATAAGGACTCCAACGTGCGCGAGCTCGCCGCATGGTCGCTTTATCAGATCGAGGACCCCGCTGCGATTCCGGCACTGGAATCCGCGCTGCGCAGCGAGACCAACAAAGGCGTTCAATTCGCGTACATCCATGCGCTAGCAGTAATGGGCGACAAGTCGGTCGACGCACTCAAGAGTCTGCTCGAGTCGAACGATCCTGAAGTGAAGTCAGTCGCGGTCCGAGCATTGGCAGGAGGACACGCCGCCGGTCCGTGGCCGTGGCCATGGCCCGAGCCGCGCCCCTACCCGTAATAAGTCGGGAGGGCGCCACTGACACGGCGCCCTCTCTTTTGAAGGTTAGTGCTGATTTTTCAACCTACCCGCAACCAGGCGGGCAACATGAACGGAGTAAGAATGCAGCGAGCTCTTGGAATCCTCATAGCAACTTTTGCGATCTCATCGCTGAGTGGAACTCCCGCGATCGCTCGAAGTGGTTCGGTGAGCGAGAGAACTTCAGGCGATGAGTACGCCCAGCGCGGTGCTCCTATCGATGTCGCGGCGCTGCTCGTCGCGGCTCGCGGCGCGCCGCCCGTCATCTGCTCGCTCGCATCGCGTGCGATCCAGGGCTACGGATGGAATCGCACCGACGCTCCAGCGACGCCGCTCGGATCCTTTGCGTCTTCGACGAGCTACGACTTTGACAGGCAGCAGCCACTTCCCGACGCCGACGTTCAGCGCCTGCTCGCCGGACTTGGATCGGACGACGCGTGCGTCCGCGAGATGTCGGTTCGCCTCGTCGGGACCCAGAAGGCCGAGCGCGTTTCTGGCGAACTGGTGAGTCGACTTGCCTCGCCCGATGTAGCGATGAGGACCGTCGCTGCTCTCGGTCTTGGTCTGGTCCAGGCAGAGACCGCGGTGGATCCTCTCATTCGCGCGCTTCGCGATGACGTCGCAGATGTGCGGGCCAACTCCGCCTGGGCTCTTGGACGATTGGAGGCCGGGCGCGCGCTCTCGTCGATTGTTGCGCTCTTCGGAGACAATACTGAGAACGTCCGCGTGGCAGCGGTGAGCGCCGTCGGTCGTCTGGATTCGACGAGCGCGGTCCCGGCTCTGATTCGCGTGCTTCGTCAGGACGATTCGCCGCGCGTCAGACGTGTCGCCGCGTGGGCGCTTGGCTCGCTCGAAGCGCGTGACGGCATGGACGCGCTCGGAAACGCGCTCGCGCACGATGCCGATCCGTCCGTGCGCGAAATGTCCGCGTGGGCGCTCGGCAGCATCGACGACAGACGCGGTGTTCCAGCTCTCGCCACGGCCCTGAAACAGGACAGCGACGACCGCGTTCGCGAGACCGCAGTGTGGGCGATTGGCCAGCTCGAAGATCAGTCGTCGATCGACATCCTCGGCGCTGCGACATCAGACCGAAGTCCGCAGGTTCGCGGGACGGCAGCGTGGGCAATCGGACAGCTCGAGGACGAAGGCGCAAAGGCTCCTCCGGGTCTGCTGCGCCTGCTGAGCGATCCCGACCCCGATACGCGACTCAAAGCGGCATGGGCGCTCGGCCAGCTCGGCGACCCGACCGCGCTACCGGCCCTTCGCAATGCACTCAATGACGAGAAAAACGATCATGTTCGCCGGGCTCTTATTCGCGGCCTGATGAAATCGGGTGAGCGCTCAGAGGCGACGATGACGCAGCTGCTGACTTCGAGCGATCCCCGCGTCCGTGAGGCAGCGGTGCGCGGACTCGCTGGCAGAAACGCTTTTGATCCGTGGCCCTGGCCCTGGCCGCGCCCACGTCCATTTCCGTGAGATCGGTTATGTGGCTCTCAAACTTGTTTCTTTCGCTGACATTGGGGTTGGGAAACCAATGGGGTATGCCGCTTCCCACTTCCCACTTCCCGCTTCCCCCTTCCCGCTTCCCCCTTCCCGCGTCCGGATGCGCAGCCGCTGCGCGTGCGATCCGCGACTGGGGCTGGGGCTGGGGCGACTCGGATGAAGACGGCTCGAGCTCGGTGGCTTCGATCGTTTCGGCGGTGAACTTCGAGCTTCGACTGAATTCCGGACGACTGCCATTGAGGGATATCGAGCGGCTGAAGACGGCGGCTTCGTCTGCGGATCCCTGCGTCAGGGAGCTATCTATCGGAATTCTCGAAACTCAGAGCGAAGAAAAGGTTGCGCGCGGGCGATCGACGCGTCTCGCAAAGTCCGTGACTCCGATATCGGAGAAACAGTCTTCTACGGGTGAGAATAGCACTCCATAACAGAAACTGGCGGCGGGTGGCGCCGCGCGCGTGGAAAGAGCTTCCGCTTCTTCAACCGGCCAAGCTCGCGGGATGCGTTGCGATCGCGGTCGTAAATATCCTCTGGCGCGGTCACGGGGCTTTCCGGCTACTGTCCGGTTACGCTCGGTTCCTCGCAGTCTTCGTCGCTTCGTATCTCCTGGTGACGGTCGCGGAATTTCTGTGGCTGATGCTGACTGTTCCGCAGCCGGTGGATCTCGGATTTCATGAAGCGCCGACCCTCCCCGCAGCTCCCGACACGGACCCGTTGGTGGAGGAGCTCAGCGAGCTTCCTCGCTCCGCGCTCAAGGAGGAAACGCTCCAACTCGCCGAAGAAATGCGAACCTTCGAAGCCGGCAGCGACGGTGCTTATGTGAGCACGCTGCTCAGGCCGCGTACGCTATCGAACCTGTCGGAGGAGGAGCGCGACAAGGAGCTCGATCGCAACAGTACTGAGCTGATCGAGAGTCACCTTGCGACCTGGCGAACGTATCGCGAAAAATTCTACCGCCCCGCCCGCGCCTTTCGCGACGAGCTTCGGAAGCGGCTCGGCATCAGAAACACTCGGCGAGAACCGAAAATCCCCGCGCTGGATCAGGCCGCGCTCACCGGCGCGCAGCCGATAACCGAAGCTGCCGACCATCTCACCGAGCTGGCGAACCGTTTGCGCTGACCGAGCGCGCAAACTCCTGAATAAAGCGGCCTGACCGGGCGATAAAAGCCGTTCGCCGCTCGCCTTGCCAGATTTGTCGTTCACCGCCTGCGAATCGCCAGTTTTTTTTCCAGGCGGGCGCGGGCGAAAGCCCGATTTAAAAAAAACTTGACAACTTGAAGCCCGAGCCCTAATAGAGTGTGTCCACCGAGCCGCTTCTTCTCCAGCCGCTCGGTTTGGGCTGCGTGTGTGCGACCAGGAAAGCTCACCCACTTTCTCTCAGCTCACCACCTTGGAAACGGAGGCTCGGACGCAACTGCTTCGTTATTTCGCGCTTCCGTTGTGTAGCTCATTGCTGTTCGTCTCGCCCAAATCCGCCGCTGCCCAACCCGACGCGGCGAGTCATGCGAGCGCTCCCGATCAGGCTTACCTGATCATCCGCGCCGATGATGGGGGCATGAGCCACAGCGTGAACATGGCACTCGAGAAGCTCATTGACACGGGACTTCCCGTCTCGGTGTCGGTGATGTTTCCGACTCCGTGGTATCTCGAGACGGTGGACATGCTCAAGCGACATCCGGACGTCGCGGTCGGCATCCACCTGACGCTGAACTCGGAGTGGAAGAACTATCGATGGGGACCGGTCGCCGGAAGCGCCGCAGTCTCGAGCCTCGTGGATGCGAACGGATATTTCTTTCCTTCGGCCGAGGCGCTTCACCAGAACCATCCGGATATGGGGCAGGTCGAGACGGAGCTTCGCGCGCAAATCAATCGCGCTCTCCATTCAGGTCTCAAGATCGACTACGTCGACTACCA
>JBOHTB010000075.1:0-9431 GCA_050733435.1 Gemmatimonadaceae bacterium
CGGTGTTAGTTTAGCTAGCATGTGGAGATTTCTACAGAGCCGTTCTGACCCGTTATTCTTCCGTTATTCTTCCTTCTAACGGCTATCCGGGAACAGGTTGCGATCTTCCGGGTGGAGGATGGGTCGGGTTACGGCCTGACTCGAAGAGCGGACCGCCTGCCATTGATGTCAACATTCCCGGCTTGCCAATCAAGAAAATCCATTTTCTTCCGTGAAAAACTTGGGAGCCATCAAATGGCGCAAGACGAACGGCTTACAAGCGAGACCTTAGCTCTCTTGATTATCGACGCCTTGGTTCACGCTAAAATCATTAAATCGGAGGACCTAAAGCGAGCAATCGAAATCGCAACAGAGGAAATCAATGTACGAAAAGCAGCAGGCGATTACTGATTATACAATCGCGGGGGAACCCAAATAATTCGCGCGCGGGCCACTGCTGCCCTCAGCAGTGCTGCCCAGTGAAAACAGCTTGCACCTTCACCGCCAGTAAGAGCTTCTAATCGACCACTACCTGGCTATGCCCTCGCCCTCGTCTCTAGCCCCTAGCCTCTAAACCCTCGGCCCTAGCTGCCCCACAAATTAGGCCACCCATCTGCTAAAATGGTCCGCGCAGAGCGATATGACTCTGCCCGGCATCCCCGTAGCTGCGCGTGTTCGCCAACATGCGCGCCGGCCAGGCGATTTAACCATCGCGATGGCCACACGCAGCCGCCCGCCTGTTGTTCTTTGAAAATATAAATTCCCAACTCGCCAGCCGCGACCCGTAAGCGAGCGGGCTGCCACGCGCCATCAGCACTGGGCAGCCCGCTCATCCGTTTAGCGTTTATCGTTTATCGTTCAGCGTTGCACGCGGCGGGTGGCTGGGGTCGAGTGCCGCCGAGCCCCCAGTGAATTGCTAACCCGCGCATCGCCAGTGGAAAGTTGAAGGAAACTTCCCACGCCAAAATCCCTGTTTTTCCCGAGCGATCCACCGGTGAACTTTCCCCTCGCCTAAGTACGATTTTTCTTCGCGCGCAAAAAAATTGTAAAAACGCTCGGGAAAATTTCACCACTCACACTCCGCAGCGCACTGCCCAGGTGAAAGTTCACCACCCCCAGCTCGTTTTCCTCGAGAATTCAGCATCTAGGAGCTGCCAGATTTTTCCCTTGCTCCGCCGCGCTCCAATCGTCTACAGCAACACTGCACAAGTAAAGCACAAATCCCTTCGCACAAAACTCTATTTTTCCCGATCAATCCGCCGCACACTTGTGCATCCAAAAACGACTTTCATTTCGTTTAGCGGCCAAAGGCGGGCGAGAGCGTGGCAGTGTCGGCGGTGGGCCGGACGGCGCGGATGTGGCCTTCGGGACGAATGCGGTCGAGCGTGACCGGCTGATTGGCTTCGTAAGCGCCGACATTGCCGGCTTCGTCGCGGGCTTCGATGCGGAGAAAGATCTTATCGGGCGCGCGGCTGTCGGGACGCCAGGCGTATTGGCCGGTGTTTTCGAGGCCCGCGGCGATGATCGACCATTGGCCGCCAGGACGATCGGTGAACAGCAGCGTGATCGGTCGCGCCGATAGCGCTGCGTCGCTGGCTTCCCAACGGATCAATAGCTCGCCGGCATGCGAACCTTCGCCGGCGGTGGCATCGATCAGGCGGACGTTGGGCTTGGTCAGATCGACCATCACCCAAAGATCAGGCGGATCGCCGGCGCGGGGTGGAAGACCGCCCAGGCCGTTGCCGCCTTGCACGACGATGCGAAAGCCGTAAAGACCTTCGCCGTCGACATTGGCGCGAATCGGGCTGCGATTGTCGTTGTCGATGCCGTAGCTGGCCCAGGTGCGGCCGCCGTCGCGGGTTCCCCACAGCTCGACTTTGGCAATGCCGGACGGCCCGACGCCTTCCACCTCGTATTCCAGATCGAAAGAACGGGAGTTGACCATCATGGGGCGCTCGCCGGCTGGGAGCATGTTGTCGGCAGCGGGCGCTTTCACCGCATCGCTCTGGCGGAAGGAGTCAGCAAGCGGCGCTTGGTTGCGGATCGGGGGATTGACGTTTTCGACGGTGCGGCCGGCGACATCGCTGTAGCGATCGGGATTACTGGAATAGGACGGTTGATTATTGGCGTAGAGGGACTGACTGCTGGCATAGGGTTGCGGCGAGGCGAAACGGTCATTGGCGGCGCGCGTGTCGGCGGCCGGATTTAACGCGGGCCCGCTGGAATTGTTGTCGTCGGAGGGGATCGGATTGCGGCCCAGTCCCGGCGCGCCGGCAGCAGCGCTATTGGCGGGCCAGGGAGTTGCGCCGGGATCGCCGGCGAGTTGTCTATGCGGCGGCGTGGTGGATGATTTCGATTGTGCAATGTTGCCCCCGGGAGCGGAAAAATTTGGGGGCAGAGCAGGGGAGGCGGACCAGTTGGCACTCGGCGTGGAGATCCAATTGCGATCGGGTTGCTGCGCCGCGGCGCCGTTGCTGGCGGTTAGATCGGGACGTGAACCGACGCCGGGAAGATTGGCTTGTGCCTGCGATTGGGTAACGTTACCGGCCTGATCTCTGACTTCGGCGCGGACCGCGACGCTGCCGGCGGGGGCGTCGGTGGGGAACCAGGTGAGCGTGCCGGTCATGGTGCTCCGATTTTGGCCGGCGGGCTGGCGATCGACGGCGATGGGCCGCCAAGCGCCGCTGGACGTTTGATATTCGATTTTGAAGCTATCGGAATTGAGGAGCGGATCGACCGCTTGCCAATTGGCTTTGACTTCGCCGGCTTCGCCGCGCGAAGCAGTGAGGTCGAGGCGCGGCTTGAGGGTATCGACGATCACGCGGAGCTCGGGCGCGCCGCCGACTTCGGGCGCAATGCGGCCTTGCTTATCGGCGGTGCGAATTTGGAACCAATATTCGCCGTCGTGCGGAGCGCGGAAGGTGAAACTGTGTTCTTGCGGCGAGACGCGCTGGCCAAGTTCCCATTGCACCCCTTGGTTGGCCGAGACGTAGAGGCGGATTTCGGCGGACTGCTGATCAGGAGTATCGGACGGCGCGACTTTGAACGGGATCGAGAATGACAGTTGCCGCCAGCAGACAGGCTCGGGCGTGCGCACGAAAGCGAGCTCACGGCCGTTCGGCGACCACCGCGGACTTCTGTCGTTCCGCCCTGACGTCAGCGGACGAGGTGGCGCGCTCCCATCCGCGGGCACCACGAAAATCTCGGTCTCGTAAGTATCCTTGTCCTGGTTGACGTTCACGCGCACGAACGCGACCTGCGAACCATTGGGCGAAATCCGCGGATCCGCGGCCCAAACGAACTTGAAGAGATCGTTCTCGGTGATGGGGCGTTTGGACTGGGCCGAGCTGGTGTCGAGCGCGACGGCGAGGAAGACGATTGGCAATGCGAGCGTGCGGTGGCGCAGTCTGGACATGCGATCTCCTGTGGGACGATGAAAGCGGGACTAACTTACGCGCCGGAGAAATTGATCACCAGCGAGGAAGCATGACCCCGAAACTCATTCACGTTGTGGCGGCGCTAGCGACGTTCGCGATTCCTTCTCTCGCTCGAACGCAAGGCTATCCGTTCAGCGAGAGGGGGAGCGTGACGCAGATGATCGCGTACACGAACGTCTCGGTGTGGTACGGGCGACCGATTGCGCATGGACGCGCGCTATTTGGCGCGCTGGTTCCATGGGATAGCGTCTGGCATCCGGGCGCCGATTCCGCGACTCGCATCAGATTCAGTCACGATGTGCTCGTCGAGGGAAAAGCGCTTCGGGCTGGCGATTACTCGTTGTGGGTCGTGCCGCGCGAGCACTCGCCGTGGACGGTGATATTCAGCCGAGCGGCGCACGTTTTTCACAAGCCATACCCGGGCGCCAGGTTCGATGTGCTTCGTGTCGACGTCGTTCCCGACAGCGTGTCGTACGTCGAGACGTTCGTGATCTATTTTCCGTCCGTGATCCGGGACAAGGCGGTGATGCGGTTGCACTGGGGCGGCGTGGCCGTTCCGATTCGAATGAGTGCCCCGTTCATTCCAAAGAAGTGATCGGAACTCGACGCCGAGAGCCATGGGCATTGACGCACTTCACGGGCACCGGCATCCTTGTGCACTCAAAAAACCAGGAGGCGCTATGCGCTCCAGCCCGCCCCAACGGCAACACGCGCTTTATTTGCTGCTCTGCGCTGCAATGTTGTTCGCGATATCCCCTTCATCCAGCGGGGCACAGGCTGCGTCCGCTGCACCGCTCTCGCCTGACCTCGCTGCCGCAAAAGCTGCTCTCTCCAAGTACAGTGATCCGTTCGTCGCGATCAAGGACGGCTACTTCTCCACCGTGGCCTGCATGGATTTCCCGACCGGCATGATGGACGGAACGATCGAATACCCAAAGGGCGCGATGGGAGTGCACTTTCTCAACGCGGCAAACATTGGCCCCACGCTCGATCCCACGAAGCCGCAAGTGCTGATCTACGAGCCGGTCGGTGACAAGCTCGTCCTCGCGGGCGCGGAGTGGTTCGTGCCGGTCGCAGCCGCAGGCGGCACGGTGCCGACAATCTTCGGACAAACACTCGCTGGACCGATGGACGGACACGAGCCGATTATGCCGGCGAGTCTAAAGCACTATGACTTGCACGTCTGGCTGTGGAAGGACAATCCGAAGGGGATGTTCACCTCGACGAACTCCGCGGTCAAATGCACGCCGGGATCGCCGTACACGATCGCGATGTCGGGACACCACCACGACTAGCAAAATTATTGGCTAAACCAGAGCGCCGGGGAGCACGGGCACAACTGCAACAGAACGGGATCCGAGATGTGAGACATCAAGATGTTAGTTGCGAGGTAACAACCGAAAGACCGACAAGCTCGCCGTAACCGGGCGACGGACGGTCTTGCGGCTCGGTCTGACAACTAACATCTAAACTTCTGACATTTCGGATCCCGTTCTGTTCGGTGTCCTTTCCGCCTCTCAGCCTTGCTGCTGGGAGACTACCTCTTGTCAAATTGCAAGGCCAGTCTCAATTGGTAGATCGCTTTGTCGCACGCGGCCAACGCGTCCACGCGGTGCCCGCCAAAATCTTGATTCGCGCGCTGCATATCGTTCTTTGCCGACTCGAGCGCGGCGATCGCTTTACGAATTTCCGGGTGCGGCTCGCGCCGTTCCAACTTTCTGGCCGGCACTGCGCCCTGTTGCAAAGCGACGGGTATGGCTGACGAAGTACTCGACGACGACGCCAGAGCCGGAACCGATACTGCCGCAGCGCACAGCGCTACACTCGCGCCGATTGCCGCCAACGACTTTTGCATGCTGTGCTCCGTGAGGGGTTTGCTATCTAGACGCCGCCCGCTCGCCCCTCGTTAAGAACAGCCGCTCCGCTACGGCAGCCGCCAGATGTTCAGCACTCCCGACGTCTGGTGCTTGTTCGCGTTTCCTTCTGGCAGCGCGATCATTCCATCCACTACGATCGGACTGTTCCAGTGTCCGCTTCCGCTTTCGAGCTCGGCTACCTGTTGCCCGCTCTCGGGATTGTAAACGTGGAGTCCGCCGCGAAGATCGTAGACGTACAAGAGTCCGCCCGCCAGCACGGGACTCGTTCCACCGGTTTTGTTTTGCCATTTCTGCTGGAGCTTGCCTCCGTTCACGACCCACGCAGCAGTACCTCCTCCATCAGCGGCGAAGAGCCACGTCGCCGTGAAAGTCTGCACGGATTGACCCGGTGTTGTCGCTCCGCCCAAGTGCCCCACCGCTTGCGCGCTGTACAAACCAGTGCCGGACGGCGACGACACGCTTTGCACCTCACCACCTCGACGTGGAGTCGCGCCGCGCGTGCCTCCGAATTCGATCACCTTGATCGTGCCATCCTTGCCGCCCTGCGCGACGTAACCGCCGCCCAACAACACCGGCGACGTCGAGCCTACGTCCGCGTCGCGATCGCTCAGCTCGTTCGTGTTCGTCGGCGTATAGTTGTCGACGATCTTTGTCGCGCTCGAATCGATCGCGATCACTGCATCTCCCCAATTCGCCCGGCCGTCCCATTTCGCGTTTCCGGTCGCGACGAAAATGTCGCCGCTCGACGCATCCACAACCGCGCCGGCCCGACCCCAGATCGCGGATCCGCTTTCATCGCACGACGACGGATCGAGCAGCTCGAGCCTGTCGCTGCAGAGCGAATTCCAGACGTGGAGGAGTTTTCCGCTCGCCGCATCGAGTATCGCGACGTGACCCTGATACGGCGGCGCATCGCCGATGTAGCCGCCGGTGACGGCGATGATCCTTCCATGATAGTAGGTGAGAGGCGACGCGATTTTTTCCCGCTCGGCCAGCTTCGTAATCGCGGTGGTCCAAACGGAATGGCCGTCAGCGACAGCGAGCTTCTGAACGTGCCCGTCGGGCGATGCCGCGTAGATGAACTGTCGATTGGGATCAGCAGCAGGCGTCGAATTGGTGATGCGGCGCGAGCCCGCCCAGGCATCGTATCCGCTCGGCGTGAATCGCCAGAGAATCGTGCCGTTGCCGGCGTCGATCGCAAGCGTTTTCCCGTACGTCGTCGTCACGAAGAACACATCGTGCGTCGACCCGCGCGCGCTCACCCCGTGCAGGTAAATGGGGGACGCGTCCACCGTGCCGTCGAGCTGCACCTGCTGCCGCTGAAGCGTCGATATGTTCGCTGCGGTAATTCCCGTCGGGTCGGGCGAGGAGCTCGATTTTCCAACGTCCCATCCGAACTGCGGCCAGTCGTGGGTCGATGCAACCGCCCTCTTGGCGAATCCGGCGCTATCCAGCTTCGGCAAGCTCGCCGTGTCGCTTGCTTGCCGAGTGACTGGAGCAGCACCACATGCCGAGAGCGAGAACGGCAGAGCCAACCCCAGACCAAAGCGAAAACCGTTCAGGTAGCGCATGTCGGCAAAATTCGCGATGTCATGTGGAATGGCAAGGCCCCACGGCCGCGTCAAGGCTGGACTTCGCCTTTCGCGCCCGCCATTGTGAAGTCATGCCAGGAGCATTGCGAGCAGGATTCCCGACCGCCGTTGCCACGACCGTCGATGCCATCGTCGGTTTGGTAAGCCGGTCTCTGAACACCACGACCGCGTCAATCGCTGTCATTGCGATCGGATTGTTAGCGGCGCCAATGCTCGCCCAAAAGCCCTCCCCAGTGCCCGCCCAGAAACCTTTCCCGGCGGCCACTCGCGGAACCATCGAAGCCGCTCTTGGCCGAAAAGGAACTCCAAACCCGGGAGGCGTCCTCCGATTCGGATTTCCGCGCAACGATCTTCAGGTCACAAAATCCGGAATCACGCTTCGACCCGCACTCGCGCTCGGCTCGTGGGTCGCGTTCCAGCGCATCGGTGATCACGCAATGGTGATGGGCGACCTCGTGCTGCTCGAGAGTGAAGTCGAGTCGGTGCTGGCGAGTCTCCAGGAGAACGGTGTCGAGCAGACCGCGCTCCACAATCACCTGCTCGGCGAATCACCGCGGGTGATGTACATGCACATCCACGCGATCGGGAATCCCGCGCGAATAGCAAAAGCAATTCGAACAGCGCTCGAGTTCACGGATACCCCGTTGGCGCCGCCCGCCGCAGCGGCCGCGAGCGCGATCGATCTCGATACGGCGGCCGTCTCACGAGTGATCGGCGTGCATGGAAAAGTCAGTGGGGGCGTTTACCAGCTCAGCGTTCCGCGCCGGGAAAAAATCCTCATCGAAAAGCATGAGGTGCCCCCCTCGATGGGCGTAGCAACCGGAATCAACTTTCAACCGACAGGCGCGGGCAAGTCCGCAATCACGGGCGATTTCGTTTTGATTGGTCGCGAGGTGAATCCGGTCATATGGGAGCTCACGCAGGCGGGAATCCAGGTCACCGCAATTCACAGTCACATGATCGACGAGCAGCCGCGACTTTATTTCATGCATTTCTGGGCCAACGATGACGCGCTGAAGCTCGCGCATGGCTTGCGCGCGGCGCTCGACCGCACCGCTTCGAAGAAATAAACCGCTCGGTTAATCCGATGGATCTACCCACCACCCCCGATCAGGAATCCGAGCTCGCGCGCCATACACGCGCGCTCGCGCCCGATTTCCGGATCATGGGAGAGCTGGGACGAGGAGGAATGGGAATCGTCTATCTCGCCCTCGACGTGAACCTGGATCGAGAAGTCGCAATCAAAGTGCTCCCGCTCCACCTCGCGAATCAGCCCGACGTGCGCGAACGATTCCTGCGCGAGGCGCGCACCGCGGCGAAGCTCACTCATCCAAACATCGTTCCCGTTTATCGCGCCGACGAGATGGGCGGCGTTCCGTTCTTCGTAATGCGGCACGTGGATGGAGAATCGCTCGCCGACCGCCTCGCCTCGCAAGGGCCTGTCGATCCGAGGAAAGCCGCGCGACTTCTGCAGCAGGTTGCGAGCGCACTCGATTATGCGCACGCGCGCGGCGTGATCCACCGCGACATCAAACCCGAAAACATTCTCCTCGAGCGTATCAGCGATTCGCCCGCAGTTAGCGATTTCGGTATCGCCCGCCTCCTCGAGGCCGCCCCTTCGACAGCTACCGGCCAGGTGCTCGGCACCGTCCACTACATGAGTCCCGAGCAAGTCCTCGGGGAGCGAGTCGATGGCCGCAGCGACATTTACTCTCTCGGGGTCGTGGCGTACAAAACGGTGACGGACCGGCTCCCGTTCGATGGAAAGACTGCGACCGCGGTGCTGGTCGAGCACGTGACCAAAGGGGCGCCAAGCGTAAAGAGCGCGGCACCGGGCGTGCCGGACCAACTCGGTGGAGTGATCGATCGTTGTCTCTCGAAGGATCCAAACGACAGGTACCAGACGGCGGGCGAGCTTTCCGTCGCCCTCGAGGAGGCATCGCAGTCGATGCCCCCTGCGAGGGCAGCAGACGTTGACTCAACCGCGACAGAACCTGGAATACTCTCCGAGCGCGAAGCGAAAGCCTTGTGGACCAGAGCCGCGCAACTTCAGGCTGAGACGGGAGTGCAGACGAGCCTTCGAAGCGCACTCCCTTCTCTCGGGCCGCCGACGGTGAACGATCGCCGCACCCTCACGAGTGGGTATCGCCTGAAGGATGTTCGCGATGCTGCGAGCGAAGTTGGAATTCCTGAGCGCTACGTTGCACGCGCGCAGTCGGAGCTCGGACTTGTCGCGCGCGATCGGGGAGCGAGACCGGACTCCCAGCTCGCGCCGCGCGCCCCCGCGCGGATGAGTATGAGGACTCAGACGAAATCGCACCACAACGTCTGGGTCGGCTCTCCGACATCGATCATTTACGAGGTCGAGGTCGCCACCGAAGTGCGGTCGCAGGATTTTGAGATTCTCGTCAACGTTATCCAGCACGCGCTCGGCGATCCCGGGCACGTTAGCACCCTCGGCCGTAGTCTCCACTGGGCCAGCGTCCACCAGCAGCGAAGATTGCAAGTCAGCTTGGTGCCGCGCGGCGGTCGGACCATAATTCGGG
>JBOHTB010000076.1:0-11250 GCA_050733435.1 Gemmatimonadaceae bacterium
TCAGCTCTAGATGTGGGCAACTTGCCTGGCAAGTTGGCCGATTGCTCACTTTCGGATCCGGCTTTGTGCGAGATCTATTTGGTTGAGGGAGACTCGGCCGGCGGCTCGGCGAAGCAGGGGCGCAACAGGGCGTTCCAGGCGATTCTGCCGCTGCGCGGAAAGATTTTGAACGTCGAAAGAGCGCGCATCGACAAGATTCTCGGCAACGAAGAGATCCGGACGATCATCACGGCGATCGGCGCGGGGATCAAGGACGACTTCAACATCGAGAATGCTCGTTATCACAAGCTCATACTGATGACGGACGCCGACGTCGACGGCGCGCACATCCGGACGCTGTTGCTGACGTTCTTCTATAGACAGATGCCGCAGCTGATTGAAGCGGGCTACGTCTACATCGCGCAGCCGCCTCTCTATCGCGTGGCGAAGGGCAAGGAAGAGTTCTACGCGTACGATGAGAAAGAGCGCGAGGAGTACGTGAAGCGGTTGGGGAACGGCGAGGGGAAATCCACCGTCAACATTCAGCGGTACAAGGGCTTGGGCGAGATGAATCCGCTGCAGCTCTGGTCAACGACTATGGATCCGGAGACGCGGACGATTCTTCAGGTGACGGTCGAGGACGCGATCCTCGCCAATGACACTTTCGAGCGGTTGATGGGTGATGATGTCGAGCCTCGCAGGCTGTTCATTGAGGAGAACGCGAAGTTTGTGAGCAATTTGGATATTTAGTCCATCGTTTTCCCTTCCTGTATGTTGGGCGCGGCGCTGAAATGTGCCGCGCCTTTTTTTGTGCTGATTTAAGGGCCGTCACGCTCGTAACCGCTTGTCCGTGTTGGCCTTGCGGAACTCAGCGCCGAGGCAGCGCCCGGGCTGAGCCGTCGCCAAATCGAACACTATTGGAGTAAAGTGTTTGATTTTCGGACAGCCATCGCCTATATTCCTTGCGGGAGGATGTGAGCAATGGCTACCGTTGTTATGACTACAGTCCGATATGCCGCACCAGTTTTCCCAGGCGCCGAGATTAAGCGACGTCTTACGCGCGAACTGAAAAAGATCGCTGATGACAACGTCATACTTCGCCCGGAATGGGAGCCCGTGCTGGACTCGAAGCGTGTCGTCGGCACGTTAGTGATGATCGAGGACCTTTTCCCCGATTGTAGAATCCCGCCAGACAAGGTGGTGAAGAAAGGTGGGTACCGAACGATAGATGAGGCAATAAACGACATGATTCCGCGGATAAGACGTGTAGTCGCGGCTCACTCTAACCAAACGGTGGGCACATGAATACGGGACGAAAGAAAGTTCAGGACACGCTTAGAGATCGGGAGACACTCGGGGAGCGTCTTCGTGAAGCCAGGGAGTATTTGGGTTTCTCACAGGAGGACACTGCCAAGTTCCTCGGAGTACCGAGATCGGCGCTTTCATTAATGGAGACAGGACAACGTAAGGTCGATGCCTTCGAGCTAAAAAAACTCGCGACATTGTACGAACGACCGATTGAATACTTCACTGGAAGTGATGCGATCGGCTCATCCTTTGGTTCCGACATACAGCATCTTGCGCGCAAAGTTTCGGAACTTTCACAAGATGACCGCGAGGAGCTTTCGCGGTTTGCGGATTTTCTGCGCTCTCGCAAGCAGAAAGGGGGAGTCAACCGTGGCGCGGCGCGATGAGATCTTAAGAGCTGTCTACGAGGCCGAGAGGTTGCACAAGGAGCATGACACTAAGGCGCGCGTCGACGCCGGAGAAGCTAGAATCGATGTCTTCGAGATGCTCGTTAAGCGAGATATCCCGGTCATCTTTCGACCGCTCGATAAACTCCTTGGCGCATACGTAGACGATCCCGACAAGGGAATCATTGTTACTTCTCAACGTTCTCTACCAATCCAGCGTTTTACAGCCGCCCATGAGCTTGGCCACGAGGCTTTGGGACATAAGGCAAGCCTCGATCAGGAAGAAATTCTTACCCGCGCGCTCTTCGTTACGGAGCGCAGCTACGACACGCAAGAGATCCAAGCGAACGCGTTTGCATCGCAGCTTCTCACCCCTCCCTGGTTGATCGCTCGGCATATGGAGCGCCAACGCTGGACTCGCGACGACCTTGCTGATCCGGTCATCGTGTATCAACTCTCCCTTCGAATGGGTTCGAGCTATTCGGCGACGTGTTACGCGCTCGCGGACAGCCGGGCGATCGACAACGAAACGCGTCACAAGCTTCTCTCCATTCAGCGTAGGACGATCAAACGCTCGCTCCTAAAGCCTTACGAGCCCGAAACATGGTACGGCGATGTGTGGCTCATCACCGATCGAGATAACGGCCTAGTTCTGGAGGGTAGTCGCTCAGACCTAGTGGTGTTGAAACTCGCCGAACACGCTAGTTCGGGCTACTTGTGGCAGTTCGGCGAACTAGCGGACGCAGGTCTCGCGATCAGGCGCGATGGACGCACTGCTCCCGAAGACGAGTACATCGGCGGTTTGATTCTCCGGACCGTTATCGCTGAACCGAAAGATGAAAACGGAGCGAGCGGACATGTTCACCTTCGGGAAGTGCGCCCTTGGCAAACCTCCGGAAAATCTATTCAATCCGTGGATCTTGATATCGATCTGCTAGGTCCTACACCTGTCGGACTATTACCGGAACAGCGCGAGGCCCTGTTAGGAGTTGCATGACCGGTATCAAAACAAGGCACGATCTTCGTGCGCTGTTTGGAGCCGCTCGAGATCAGGGGACGCGCGAAACGTGTTTAGTCTTCGCAATGAGCGACGCACATGGAGTAGCTCGAGGACGTCCCTGGGCGGCGCTGTCAAGCGAATACTTGTTCTATCGCGCGATCCAACGGGACGGAGGCTCGCCCCACAACGGTACGACTATACCGACTGTCCGAGCTGCGCTGCGCGTCGACGGTCAGCCAGTCGAAGAAAAATGGCCATACATGGAAAAGTTGCCAGCAAATTTGAAGAGTTGGAGGCCGCCGGACGATCCCGGAGTGTTGTATCGTCGCGCATCCAGCATCGTCGGTCACTTGTTCACAGATATCTGGAATGCCGTAGAAGCTGATCAGGCCGTGGTGGCCACGCTTACTCTGTCAGGCGCATTCTATCGGCCAGATTCCGACTGTGTGGTCGATTCGCCGGAGCCGGTGGATCCGCGCGTGCGTCACGCTGTTGTGGCAATCGGCACGGGGATGCGCGGTCCCCAGAAAATGGTTCTTGTGCGCAACAGCTGGGGCGAAAGCTGGGGATGCTCCGGTTATGCGTGGCTGAGTGAACAATACGCGGCACCACGGATCTTCTCCGCCATCTTAATCAACTAGCCGGCTATGTATCTGCCAATTCCAACACAAAAAAGCTGCGCACAAGCGTGGGTTACGGCTGCCACCGCGTTAGTGTCGCACGGCAACGAGGCGTATAACGTCGTCATCGACGTCGAAAATCCTGCGAGTCACGACGACAATGACAACGCCATCATTACAGCAGTTGACAGATTTCTCAGAAAACACGAGGAAAACCCCATAATTACGGTCGCAAATACGATTTTCCCCCAGTCGCTGTATGATGCATATGGTTGTCCGGAATTCTATAGTATTTACCTCCGTGATTTCGACAAGCTCTCAGAGACAAAGAGATGGGGCCGCTACTTCGAGCGCATGACCCGGCACAAGACGCTTTCGGGATCGACGTATAATCCGTTAGACGAGCTGATAGAGAAGATGCGGAGGCAGGAGAAAAAACACGTTCGCTATTCCTCTGCGTACGAGCTAGCTGTTTATGACCCATTGCGGGACAGAAGAATCCTATACGGCGGCCAATGCTTGAGTTTTCTCAGCTTCAAAGTGCATCCCAGTCGGGGCTTGATGGTCACCGTCATGTACCGCAATCATACCTATATAACTCGTTGTCTTGGAAACCTGATAGGCGTCGGTAGGTTGCAGGCTTTTGTGGCAGGTGAGGTAGGATTGGACGTCGGCTCTCTTACCTGCATTTCTACCCATGCAGTAATCGACACCGGAGAGGGATGGGGAATAAATGACGCAAGAAAGCTGATCCAGAAGGCAGTGAATCTGCGTGAGGGAAATTTGACACTCGTGTCGGCAGGGTGACGCGGGTAACAAGTTTCTGCGAGCGGGACAGTCTTGAGAACGTGGCGGTCTCCGACGAAACCACTAACAACCGCGTGAGTCCATGCCCACTGCCGCTTTTGAACTTTTAAAGCCGACGCCCGTTTATGACACCTATTGGCGTTTTGCAGCGGAACGCCAACTCGTTTTTTTCCGGCGGCTGGGAGGTTCGCCCCCACCTTGGACGGAAGACCCCGTGCTCGCGCGACACAAGTTCACTAACGCATATCGCGCGTCAGACCGTACTAGTCAGTATCTGATCCGCCGAGTCATTTATCGCGATGACCTCCCCGCCGACGTGAAAGAAGTTGTCTTTCGCATCCTCCTTTTCAAGGTTTTTAACAGAATTGGAACGTGGGAGTTACTTGAAACAAAGCTCGGCCCGCTGACATACGCCGATTTCTCTGTAAAGGACTACGATAGGGTACTCTCGGAGGCTTTGCGTGCCAGAACGCCTATCTATTCGGCTGCGTATATAATGCCACCCGCAGGATTCGGACGAAGCCGAAAGCATCAAAACCATCTCCTGTTGATACGCCAGATGATATCCGACGATCTTCCTTCGAAGGTGGCCGACGCTGCCTCAATGCAGGAAGCCTTCAATTTGCTGCGAAGGTATCGAAGCGTCGGGGATTTTCTTGCTTACCAGTATGTTACCGACATCAACTACAGCTGGGTAACCAACTTCTCCGAGGCTGAATTTGTCGTTCCCGGCCCCGGTGCTCTCGACGGAATTCATAAATGCTTCGGAGCGATCGGCGATCGAACTCCTGCAGACGTGATTCGGATAGTTGCGCGTCGCCAAAGTGCAGAATTCGAACGCCTCGGTCTAAATTTTCAAACTCTTTGGGGGCGGCCCTTACAGCTTATTGATTGTCAAAACCTGTTCTGTGAAGTAGGGAAGTACGCACGAGTTGTTCATCCCGAAGTTGCAGGAATATCCAATCGAGTTCGCATCAAACAAAACTTCAAGCCAACCGAGAGCGAGATACCTTCTTGGTACCCACCGAAGTGGGGATTAAATGCCGCACTACTCAGTCATGCACCCAATAGCGTGTCAGACGTCAGAATGGCAACCGTAGGTAATCAAGCAATGGACCTGCGAACCTACCAGGAGCGGGCGAGTAAGACCGATCGCAGTCCTGGCAACAGTGATGAGGCGCGAATGATTCCACTCGCGGGGCTCGCCAGTGAGACCGGTGAACTTCTCGGTGAATACAAAAAATACCTCCGCGACGGAGCGCATCACAAATTGTTCAAAGTGCGCCTCGCCGAGGAGATCGGAGACCTGCTTTGGTATGTCGCTAACGTCGCAACGAAGTTCGAGTTGGATCTTGGTGAAGTCGCTAGCCAAAACCTTGCAAAGACAGAACAGCGATGGGGCAGTCTTCCCGCGCGAAAGGCATTCGACGCGGGGTTTCCAAAGGCGGAGCAACTGCCTCGTCGCTTTAGCGTGAAATTCGCGACTAAGATCGGAAGTGATGGAGTGCCACAAGTCAGTGTCACGTACAAGGGCAGAAGTTTCGGCGACGATCTCACCGACAACGCTTATACCGGCGACGGTTACGGGTATCACGATGTCTTGCACCTAGCGTTCGCGGCGGTGCTGGGTTGGTCTCCGCTCGTCCGTAAAATGATCGGAGCAAAGAGGAAGAGCATTAAGGAAGTGGATCACGTTGAAGACGGAGGACGGGCGATCGCCGTTGAGGAAGGATTGGCGACGATGATCTTTGCGTACGCTCGTGATTACGAGTTCTTAGAGGGAAAGTCGTCGGTTAGCAGTGAGTTGCTAAGAATGATTAAGAACATGGTCAGCCATCTTGAGGCATCCGCTTGCACGACGGCGGAATGGGAGGGGGCGATGATTCAAGGTTTCGCAGTGTGGCGCGCCCTCAAGCTGCGAGGTAAGGGCGTGGTCGATCTTGACCTAGACGCTCGGCGAATTACGCTGCGCGATGCCTGATTAAAGCCATGCGTATTATCGGTCACGGAATAGACGTCGTCAGCGTCGCTGCGATCAAAAGTTTTCTCGAGTCCCGGGAAACTCGATGGGAAGAAAAAGTCTATTCGGTCGCCGAGCGGTCGAATGCCGACGCACCCCCGATCCACTCGCGTTATTACGCTGGTAGATTTGCGGGAAAGGAGGCAGTGGCTAAGGCCATGGGTACTGGTTTCGCTGGCGACGTTACTTGGAGAGGAATAGAGATCCTACGCCGTGAAAACGGACAACCGTACGTCGAGCTGAAAGGGGAAGTGTTGGAATTTGCCAATACCTGCGGCATAACCCAATGGCTTATCAGCATCACTCATTGCGGAGACACGACCACTGCAAGCGTGATCGCGCTGGGAGACTGAAATGACATTCTGGAGCAGTCAAACTCTGAGACTGAAACTCCCGGCCGATTCTCTGATTGTACCGTACGACCCTTCTCGAGTGGTTCACGCTGCGTACGAGTTGGGCGTCGGCTCCGAGGCTTTTGTGACTTCCAATCTCGCCGACGACACCGTCCTGCCTCGTGGCAAGAAGATTGTAATACCTCCTGGCCAGTTTGGACTTCTCGTCACGCGAGAGACTATCCGCGTCCCGCCGTCTGCAATTGCGTTTATATCAATTCGCGCAGGTATAAAGTTTCAAGGCCTCGTAAACGTTTCTGGATTCCACGTCGATCCGGGATATCACGGACAACTGCGATTTTCAGTCTACAACGCGGGGAGTCATAGCATCGTCTTGGACCAAGATCAACGCGTTTTCATGATCTGGTTCGCAAACCTCGACCACGAGGACGATAATCCGTACCCAGTTCGGCCACACTCGGCGTTAGCCATCACATCTAAGGACGTGACAAAGATTTATGGAGAGGTTGCGTCACCGGCAGAGCTGAAGAAGCAGCTTGAGGAGTTAAAAACTGACTTGGACAAGAAATTTCACGCGAGCGAGCAGACGCGCTTGTTCAATCGCTCCTGGATAATGCTGATAGTGGGAATTCTTATAGCACTTGGCGTGGATGTTCTCAGGTCATATGTCGGACATCACTAACAGCTAGTACTTTTTCGCGCCTGTGACGGCCGGGAGGACTGGCGGCGTCAGCGTGTGCTAAGATACGTCGACGCTAAAGTCCACTGGCTGGTAGAACCTGTGCAACGATATCTCAATAACCCGCTGCGCCCGCGTCAGCGTCCCTGGGATCCGCCGCGCTCTGACGCGCGCCCGTCACCGGATCGATGCGAATCGAGTGCGCCGACCCCCACATTCCCCTCATCCGCACGTGATATCCCATCGCCTCGAGCGCAGAAACCGTTTCCGGAGGAAGCCCGTTCTGCTCTACCAAAAGGACGTCGGGCAGCCACTGATGATGGAACCGCGGTGCCGCTACTGCTTCCTGAATCGGCATGTCGAAGTCGATCTGATTGAGTATCACCTGCAGCACAGTATTGATGATCGTGCGTCCGCCAGGGCTTCCCACCACCGCGACCAACTTTCCGTTCCTCGCGACGATCGTTGGCGTCATGCTCGATAACATCCGCTTTCCTGGACGCGCCACGTTGGCGAGTGTCCCAATCAGTCCGGTCGTATCCGTCAGACCCGGCGACCCGTTGAAGTCACCCATCTCGTTGTTGAGAAGAAATCCCGCACCCGGTACGACCGCGCCCAGACCATAGCCATACTCGAGCGTGTAGGTGACCGAGACCGCCATCCCGTTCGTGTCGACCACCGAATAGTGAGTGGTCTCGCTGCCTTCACTCCGCTCCGCGACCTGCGCCGGAGACGATGGACTCGCGCGATCGGGCAGAATGCTCTCTCGCAAACCAGCCGCGTATGTCTTGCTCGTCAGCCGGTCGAGCGGCGCTTGGACAAAATCCGGATCGCCCAGATAACGGGCGCGGTCGACGAAGGCACGTCGCATTGCTTCGGCGACGAGATGCACGTATCGAGGAGTGTTGTGACCAGCAGCCTTGAGATCGAATCCCTCGAGGATGTTCAGCATCTCGACGAGCGCGACTCCGCCGGAGCTGGGCGGCGGCATCGAGATGATATCGTAGCCACGATACTTGCCGAGTATTGGCGCACGCTCCTTGGCCTCATAGCGCGCGAGATCCTCTTCCGTGATCAGCCCGCCGCCGCGCCGCATCTCGTCTGCGAGAAGGCGCGCAGTTTCCCCGCGATAAAAACCGTCCCGACCCGCATCGCGAATGCGCGTCAACGTCCGCGCGAGATCGGGCTGCCGTAAGATCTCGCCCGCGGCGTAGGGTTGGCCGTTCTTGCTGTACGCTGCGATGCTCGCGGGATACGGTTGAAAATAGTTGAGCGTCGATGACAGCGAGCGCGCGAGTCCAGGCGGCACTACGAAGCCGTCCTTCGCGAGGCGTACCGCCGGATCCACGAGCCGTGACCACTCGGTCTTTCCATACTTTTGATGCGCGAGTGCGAAACCCGCGACGGTCCCCGGTACGCCGACCGATTTGTAGCTGCCGTGGTGGATCTTGAACGAATAAGCTCCGCTCGAATCTCGAAACATCTCCGGGGTTGAGGCGGCGGGCGCTTCCTCGCGGAAATCGATCGTCGTTGCACGCCCATCGGGAAACCGGATCACCATGAAACCGCCGCCACCAACATTTCCGGCGAACGGATACGTGACGGAGAGTGCGAATCCTGTCGCTATCGCGGCGTCGACCGCATTGCCTCCAGCGGCGAGGACATCGCGTCCCTTCTCACTCGCGATGGTACTCGCGGAGACGACCACTCCGTGTGGCGCCGAAACGTAGCGGCCGGACTGCGGATAACTCGCCGACACCGCGGATTGCGGCGCCGAGTAGCACGCGGCAGAAAAAGTGGCGGCGATGACGGCAATTGCGCCGCGCATTCGCGGCCTAACGCGGACAAGATTCGCGAACATGAAGCACCTCGTTGAGAGAGCAGCAAACGCAGTTGGATTATGCCACATCGAACGATCGAGATTCAACTTGCCCGGATCAGTTTCGGGTTGTACGTTGGCGAAACATCCGTCCCCATTCCGCGAGTGATAAATATGCAAAACTCTCTCGTTCGGTTTTTCCCCCGCGCAATCCTCTCAGCCACGATCGCCACCTTGTTTCTATCGGCGACTGCTGAGGCGCAAACAACCGGGACGGTCACAGGTCAGGTTCGCGACCAGGGTGGTGTCCCAGTTCAGGGCGCCACCGTGCTACTGACGGGTACGCAATACGGCGCAACCGTTCGCGCCGATGGTACCTATCGCCTTACCGCGCCGACAGGACGCTACGCGATCGTCGCACGGCGAATCGGATACGGCAGCCGCACCGACTCGGTCACGATCCTCGGGGGCGAGTCGACGACAACAAAGGATTTCACCCTCATCGCCGGCGCGACCGCCCTCGAGGCCGTGACGACGCTCGGCTCCCGCGGTACACAGCGTACGGTGCTCGACGCACCGGTGCCGATCGACATCCTTCCGTCGCTCGAGATTCGATCGACCGGACGCACCGAGACCGCGCAGATGATTCAGGCGCTCGCGCCCTCATTCAACTTTCCGCGCACCACACTCGGCGACGCCACCGACAACGTGCGGCCCGCGACGCTGCGCGGCTTGTCGCCGGACCAGGCGCTCGTGCTTGTCAATGGGAAGCGCCGCCACACGAGCGCCGTCGTGAACATCAATGGATTCGTCGGGCGCGGATCGGAAGCGGTCGATCTCAACGCCATCCCCGCGAGCATGATCGACCACATTGAGATTCTGCGCGACGGCGCAGCGGCGCAATACGGATCCGATGCGCTGGCGGGAGTCGTCAACATCGTTCTCAAATCCGACGCGCCCGGCGATGTCACGGCGCAGGTCGGTGAATTCTCGACGCGTGAGCCCGCGACAGATGCCTATATGCACGATGGCAAGATGTTCTATACCAGTGCCGACAAGGGATTCAATTTTGGGCGGAACGGATATCTCTTTTTGGGCGGCGAGGTGCGCGACCGTGGCTATACCAACCGCGCAGCGCCAGATCCGAGACAGCAATACTTCGGCAATCAGCCGGCCCTCGAGGCTGACCCAAACCTTCCGGTTCCCGGCCGCGTAGACTTCAACATCGGCGATTCCTATACGCACGACACCGAGGGCTTCCTCAACGCCGGGACGACCCTGTCGAACGGTATTCAGCTTTACGGGTTCGGCGGCGCGAGCCGCCGCTTCGGCGATTCGTTCGGATTCTGGCGGCGTCCGCGCGACGATAACAACGTGCGGCAGATCTATCCGAACGGATTTCTCCCGGAGGAGCAGCCGAGGATCTTCGACGGATCGGGTTTCGTAGGCGCGAAGGGGAGCGCGGCCGGATGGCAATACGATTTGAGCACCGGTTATGGCCGCAACGCTTTCGACATGTATGTCGCGAACAGCGTCAACGTTTCACTCGGACCGACGTCGCCGAGGAATTTCTACGCCGGACAGATGGCGTTCGGTCAGTGGACGAATACGCTCGATCTGTTCCGCGATCTGTCTGTCGGTCTGCCCACGCCGCTTCACACGGCCGCCGGCGCGGAGTTCCGCGTCGATCAGTACAAGATTGCGACGGGTGATCCCGCTTCCATCGCCAGCGGTACGTTCACGATTTTCGATTCCACTGGAGCTGCCACGAGCCGTCCCGCGCCCGTGGGATCGCAAGTCTACCCGGGCTTCCGCCCGCAGGATTCTGGCGACCACTCGCGCAACAACGTTGCCGGCTACATCGACCTGTCCGACGACATCACGAAGGCGTGGCTCGTTGATCTCGCGGGCCGAGTCGAGCGCTACAACGACTTCGGCACGACGACGACCGGCAAGGCCAGCACGCGCTTCGAGCCGATCAAAGGCTACGCGTTCCGCGGTGCAATCAGCTCCGGATTCCGGGCACCGTCTCTGGGCCAGGAGTACTTCTCGAACACTGCGATCAATTTCGTCGGCACGCCGGCAGTACCGCTGGAAATCCGCACCTTTCCGGTGTCGAGCGTGGAAGCAAAGGTTCTCAACGCCAAGCCCCTCAAGCCTGAGCGCTCGGTGAACTATAGCGCGGGCGTTGCGATGGAGCCGTTGAGTCAGTTGGCCATTACTGTCGACTACTATCGCATCAACATCAAGGATCGCATCGTGCTCTCGAACAACTTCAC
>JBOHTB010000077.1:0-18357 GCA_050733435.1 Gemmatimonadaceae bacterium
CCCACCGAGTAATATATTTTTGCCCGAGACCTGTTGGAAAACTGATCCTAATGAGGACTGATGAAACCGCACTCGCGGCTCACCCATCCTCCCGGTCTAAGGCTCACCTATCCTCCCGTCCGTACACTGGTTGCTGGCAGCTTACGCTGGCAGCTTCGCGGCCTGTCTTACCAGCTTACACTCAACCCGCTTCGCCATTTGCTCCCGTTCGCCCCCGAATGATCGAGAATCGGTGCGATTTTAATCTGCTCGCGCGCGTGACGAGCGTTAGCGCGCTCAGCGGCGTGGGGGGCGTCGCGGGCGCTCGAATACCACGTCCACAGACCTCCGAGTGTCATATATGCTCCCAAAACCTTGTATGGCCAGGTCGGACCCGGTTTGCAGCTCGGGTCAAGGAATGCGAACGAGCACCTGTTCATCTGGAATATGACCGGACCCATCCCCACACCGCCCAGTGTCGCTACCCAAGCCACGTACCCACGCAGATACTCGCCAGAATACATGTGACCCCACCCGGGGATAAGCCCGAACAGTTGAGCGACCTTCGGGTTGCGGTACAGCTTTACAACTGGCGCGGGTACGGTGTCGACCCCAGTAACAACTGAGTCCTGCGCAAAGGCAGAGGATACCGCACCCGCAAAAAGAAATAAGAACAGAAGTAGGACTCTCACGATCTCTCTCATAGTGGGGGTCGCCGGAGAGATTACGGCGCAGTCTCAGCGCGAGGTATACGTCATGAGACGTAGCACACTCAGGAGTTCGGGCTCGTGATGGCGCACCCGAGTCTAGCGCTCAGCTTAAGCTGGCAGCATCTCCCCGAACCACTCGATCGCCACAACCCTTAAAGATTGGCGCCATGGCATTTCTTGAATTTCTTCCCCGATCCGCACGGGCACGGATCGTTCCGCCCGACGTTACTCCAATCTTTTCCATTGGCGCCCGCGATCGATCCACCCGTCATCGCCGCTGACAGCGACGAGCTCTTCCCGCCAACGTGAACTGTCGGCTCCGGCTTCACCGACGTTCCCTTCCCCGGCGTTTCGGTCGGACCAATGTCAAGTGTGGCGTCAGCCCCCTCCTCGGGAACGACATCTTCCAGAACGCCCAGCGCATTGTACCTGCGCGTTGGCGCAGCGGCCGGGCCACCGCGCGGCCCGCGACCGTTCGGTCCGCTGCCACCGCGCGGTCCGCTTCCATCACCGCCAGCCGGCGGCTGAAACTGCGGCTGCTCGAACGTGATCTGCGCTCGTAGAAACCGCTCGGTGAACGTGTTGTGGATGTCACCCATGAGATCCACGAACATGTTGTACGCCTCGTGCTTGTACTCGATGAGCGGGTCCTTCTGCCCCCACGAGCGGTAGCCGATTGCGTTGCGGAGCTGGTCCAGATCGTAAAGATGGTCCTTCCATTTCTCGTCGAGCACGTGGAGCATCACCAGCGAAAGCAATTGGTCGGAGTACTCGCCAAGGCTCGCCAGCTTGTCCGCGAACGCCTTCCTTCCCGATTCGGTGGCGCGACGCTCGGCGTCCTCCTCGTTCGTAGGCAGAACACCGTCCTGGAACCCGGGCACGACGAGCATGTAGTGCATCAGGAGATCCTGCCGCACCAGGGCAAAATCCCACTCTTCCACCGAATCGAACGTCGCGAGCATGTCCTCGACGCGCTTCGAGACGCCCTTCTCGATCATCTTCTCGGCTTCGGCCTTGAGGTCCTCGCCTCCTTCGAGCGCGAACGAGCGAAGCGAGTAGATCACCTCGCGCTGCTGGTTCATCACGTCGTCGTACTCGAGTAGCCGCTTGCGTGATTGGAAGTTCTGGAGCTCCACCCGCTTCTGCGCCTGCTCGATCGACCGCGTGATCAGCGAGTGCGTGAGCATTTCGCCTTCTTCCGCGCCCATACGATCCATCAGCTTCGCGATTCGCTCGGAGCCGAAGAGACGCATCAAGTCGTCTTCGAGGGACAGGAAGAATTGCGACGCGCCCGGATCGCCCTGGCGTCCGGCACGGCCGCGCAGCTGACGATCGATGCGCCGCGACTCGTGTCGCTCTGACCCGATGATGTGCAAACCGCCGCACTCGATCATGTCGACGATCTGATTCTCTGAGTCCCGCCGCTGGGACGGTTTCGACTCGGTGACGCCCGGCCCAAGTTTGATGTCGGTTCCACGGCCGGCCATGTTCGTCGCGATCGTAACGGCGCCAGGCTGCCCGGCGCCGGCAACGATCTCCGCCTCACGCTGGTGATACTTGGCGTTCAGAACGTTGTGCGGAATTCCGGCGCGCTTGAACATTCGCGAGAGCGTTTCCGACACTTCGACGTTGACCGTACCGACCAGAACGGGGAACTGCAGCTCGTGCAGCCGCTGCGTCTCCTCGAGGATTGCGTTGTATTTCTCGCGACGGGTCTTGTAGACGAGGTCCTGCCGGTCGTCGCGGATCACAGGCCGGTTCGTCGGAATCACCGACACACCCAGCTTGTAGATCTCGTGAAATTCCGTCTCCTCCGTTTCTGCCGTACCGGTCATGCCGGAGAGCTTGTCGTAGAGCCGGAAATAATTCTGAATGGTGATGGTAGCGAGTGTCTGGGTCTCGCCCTTGACCTGAACACCTTCCTTCGCTTCGACAGCCTGGTGCAAGCCCTCCGACCAACGGCGGCCGTGCATTGTACGACCCGTGAATTCGTCGACGATCAGGACCTGACCTTCCTGCACGACGTAGTTGACGTCCCGCTCGTACAGCGCGTGCGCGCGCAGGAGCTGGTGCACGATGTTCAGGCGCTCGCTCTTGGCAGCGTAGTTCACATTCAGCTTGTTCCGCGCCTCGAGCTTTTCCGCCGGAGTCATGTCCGGATCGTGATCGATCAGATGCACTTCCTGCGAGATATCCGGCAGGATGAACTCGTCGTGCGCCTGTGGCGACATGAAATCGACGCCGGCGTCCGTGAGATGGACCTGGTGACCCTTCTCGTCGAGAACGTAGAGCAGGTCTTCTTCGATGTCGCGATATTCCTGCTTGGTCGACGGCAGCCGGCGATCGGCGATGTGCTTCAGCTCCATCTTCTGCACGAGCTGCTTCGCGCCCGTCTCCTGCATGATCTTGAGCAGGCGCTTGTTCTTGGGGCCACCGAGCTGCGCTTTGTAGAGATAGAGCGCGGCGGTGTCGGTGTCGCCGGCCTCGAACGCTTTTTCACCGGTCGCGACAAGCGCGTTCACGAGATCCGTCTGCTTCCGCACGAGTCGGGAGACCGCCGCGTTGTGCACAGCATACTCGGCATCGGTGTCGTTGCCGACCGGACCGGAGATGATCAGCGGCGTCCGCGCTTCGTCGATCAGCACGGAGTCCACTTCGTCGACTATCGCGTAAACATGGGCGCGCTGCACCCGATGTTCGAGCGACTGCACCATGTTGTCGCGGAGATAATCGAAGCCGAACTCGTTGTTCGTGCCGTAGGTGATGTCGCACTCGTAGGCACCACGACGTTCGTGCGTCCCCGGCTCCGTGTCGTCGATGCAGCCGACGGTGAGCCCCAGATACTTGTAGACGTGACCCATCCACTCCGAATCGCGACGGGCGAGGTAGGAATTGACGGTGATCAGATGCGCTCCCTTGGCTGGCAGCGCATTCAGATAAAGCGGCAGCGTCGCGACCAGCGTCTTTCCTTCACCCGTCGCCATCTCGGCGATGCGCCCCTCGTGGAGCTGGATGCCGCCCATCAGCTGGACGTCATAGGGGACCATGTTCCAGTCCATCTCCTGCCCCGTCACAGTCACTTTGGTGCCGAGCAGGCGGCGCGCTGCTTCGCGCACCGTTGCGAAAGCCTCGGGAAGAAGCTCGTCGAGCACATCCGCGATCGCCTTTCGGAGCTCGGCCTCCTTGCCACCGCGGCCATCCACGCCACTCAACTCATTGTCGATTTGTTCGCGCTCTGCAGGGTCGGCGGCGGTGCGCTTCCGATCGCGCAGCTCGGCGATGCTAGTCTCGAGGGCGCTCGTGACTTCAGCTATCCGCGCGCGAAACTTCGCGGTTTGCGCGCGCAGCTCTTCTTCCGAAATGGTCTGGAGCCGGGCATAGTGCTCATTGATCTCGTCGACGATCGGCTGAACGCGCTTGCGCTCCCGATCGTGACGGGTTCCGAACACTCCGCTCAACAGGCTCGTCAACGCCATATTGTGATCTTCCCCACGACGATTTTCCGCATCAACGATAGAGCCCTCGAGCTTCGATGAAACGTTCGACGCTTTCGGGCACGAATCCCCTGATCGATTTGTTGTCACGCAACCGTCGGCGGACCTCGGTTGACGAGACATCCACGCGACGCGTCGACACTAGTTCAAGGCGCTCCGCCTTGCGCCATTCCCCCACATCCGCAGCGTCTGATCTCATCATCAGTGCGAGTGTCGCCAACTCCAGGATTCGCGCCGGGTTTCGCCACTGCCTGAATCCGGTTAGCGCATCCTGTCCCAGCAGAAAAAAGAGCTCCGCGCCAGGGTAACGCCCCGCCAAATGCTCCAACGTATCAACCGTATAAGATAACCCTTTACGGTTGATTTCTGCCTCGTCGACCGTGTAATGCGCGTCGTCCGCGACCGCGAGCCTGACCATCTCCAGCCGGTCATTCGCAGACGCGACAGGCGGCGTCTCTACCTTCAGCGGCTGCGCACCCGCTGGCACGAAGATCAGTCGATCGAGACCAAGCGCGTCGCGTGCATCGGCAGCGAGGAGAAGATGACCGACGTGGGGTGGGTCGAACGTTCCGCCGAAGACCCCAATGCGCACAGGCTAGGGGTTGGCCGGAGTGGAAGACGCGGCAGCGGTTGCGGGCGGTGGAGGACCGCAATCGTGCCGAACATCGCCGTCCGTGGGGTACGCCTTGCGCATGGCATCGCACAGATCGCGCGCGTCTTCAGTGTATTTGATCGCGCGATACGCCTCCAGCAAGCGAAGATACGCGAGTCTCGTCGTCGGAGCATTTGGGTGGAGACGAATCACATCCTTGAAGTACAGGATCGCGGAGTCGAACGCTTTGCGCTTGAGGTAGAGGTAACCCGTATCATAGTCCTTTCTTGCGAGCCACTCGTCGAGTGTCGCGAGCTGCGACTTTGCGGGCGCTGCGAACGGCGAATCAGGATAGCTGGCGAGTAACGACTCGTACGCGGTAACCGCGCTGTGACCATACGTCGCGTCGAGCTCTGGATGCCTCCACTCCTTCTGGTACGCGCGCCCGGACAGATAAAGCGCGTCGTCGACCAGCGTATCCTGAGGAAAAGCGTCGATCATCCGATTGTACGTCGTAGCCGCGAGCAGATTCTCGCCCTGCTTCGCCTGAGACTGCGCGAGATAATAATACGAGAGCGGCAATCTCGGATCGCGAGCAGCAAGATCGAGCGTGAGCTGCTCGAATGCCTTCGCCGCATTGTCGTACCGACGCGCCCGATACTCCGTCATAGCCACGTCGAACAGCTTGTCGGGTGATGGGTAGAGCTTCGGATTGAAAGGGGGCTTGCACGCCAATGGTGCCGCGAGCAGCAAAACCAGCAACAGGGGTCTTAATCTCGACATCCGTATGATATTACCCTTTGCCGTCGAGCGTGTTCATGCGGAGGGCCTGCCAATTGAATGGTATCGCATACCCAGCTCTCGCATTTTCTCGACGTCGTAAAGATTCCGGCCATCGACGATAACCGGCTGCTTGAGGGTGCGCTTCACCCGCTCGAAATCGGGATGGCGGTACTCGTTCCAATCAGTGACCACCACCAGGGCGTCAGCGCCGACGAGCGCCTCATAATTAGTCTCAGCATAATCTATTCGGTTGCCGAGCAAACCCCGGGTGTGTTCGATCGCAGCTGGGTCATGCGCGCAAATCGACACGCCCGCCTCCAGAAGCGCCTCGATCAGCGTGAGCGCTGGCGCCTCCCGCATGTCATCTGTTCCCGCCTTGAACGCGAGCCCCCAGAGTGCGATCCGCCGTCCTTTCAGATCGTTACCCAGCGCGCTACGAACCTTGGTGATGAGAATCCTCTTCTGCCGCTCGTTCGCTGAGTGAACCCCGGCGAGCACATCGAGCGGCACGCCGCACTCCTGGCCGGTCTTAACAAGCGCCCTCACATCCTTCGGAAAACACGATCCGCCGAATCCTGGACCGGGAAACAGAAACGAAGGTCCGATGCGCGAATCGCTTCCGAGTCCTCGTCTTACGAAATCGACGTTTGCCCCGAGTTTGTCGCAGAGGTTCGCGATCTCGTTCATGAAGGAGATCCGCGTCGCCAGCATCCCGTTCGCTGCGTATTTGGTCATCTCGGCTGAAGGGATGTCCATGAGTATGATCGGCTTTCCGCTCCGCACGAATGGACCGTATAGCTCCGTCATGACTTTCCGGGCGTGCGCGCTGTCAACGCCGAGTATCACTCTGTCGGGACGCATGAAGTCCTCCACCGCCGCGCCTTCTTTGAGGAACTCGGGATTGCTGCAGAGGTGAAACGCGAACTTCGCCTCCTTCGCTACGACTTTGCCGACCCTGGCCGCACTCCCAACCGGCACGGTCGACTTCGTCACCACCACCATCTCGCGCGTCATGTGCCTGCCGACGAGCTCTGCCACCTGCAGGACGTACTTGAGGTCGGCGGATCCTTCGCCGTCGGGCGGAGTTCCTACCGCGATGAACACTACTTCCGCACCCGAGATCGCTGCGGCCAGGTCCGTTGTGAAAGAAAGCCTCTGCTCTTTTTGATTTCGTTCGACGAGCGACTCGAGCCCCGGTTCATAAATCGGCACGTCGCTTTTCTTGAGACGCGCGATTTTCGACGCATCGATGTCCGCGCAGCAGACGGTATTTCCAGTCTCCGCCAGGCAAGCGCCGACGACCAGTCCGACGTAGCCTGTTCCTATTACAGTTATGTTCACGTGTTGAGCGAGTTAGGCAGTGGCGTAGGAAGTCACAGAAGCCAGCGACACGATCCTGCCCTTCCCTGTCGTAAGCTTCGCGGTCGCGTTTCTCGTGTCGACCACGACCTGCGCCAGATCGACGATCCGCTGGTAGTCCACATCCGAGTGGTCGGTCACGATCACGACTGCGTCTGACTTCTTGAGCTCGGCGTCGGTGAGCGCAACGCTGGTGCGCTCGTGACCATCTTCCCTGTAGCTCAGCACATGAGCATCGTGGTACGCGACGTCGGCCCCCTGATCCTCGAGCAATCGTATGACGTCGAGCGCCGGACTCTCACGCATGTCGCTGATGTCTTTCTTGTAGGCGACTCCCAGCACGAGCACCCGACTTCCGTTGACAGATTTTCTGTCCTGGTTGAGGGCCTGGGCAACCTTTCGCACCACCACAGCGGGCATCTCGCTGTTGATCTCGCTGGCCAGATCGATGAACCGCGTTTTGTAGTTGAGCGTCCTCATTTTCCAGGCAAGGTAGTGGGGATCGAGCGGGATGCAGTGCCCGCCAATACCAGGTCCCGGCGTGAATTTCATGAACCCGAACGGCTTGGTCGTCGCCGCGTCGATGACTTCCCAGACATCGACGCCGAGCTTGTCACAAACGATCGCCATCTCGTTGACGAGGCCGATGTTCACCGCTCGGAACGTGTTCTCGAGCAGCTTCACGAGCTCCGCGGTCTCGGTGCTCGAAACCGGCACTATCGATTCGAGGCAGGACGAGTAGAGCGCGCTAGCGACCTCGGTGCAGGCTGCGGTAATTCCGCCGACGACTTTCGGAGTGTTCTTCGTCGTCCACTTCTTGTTGCCGGGATCCACGCGCTCCGGGCTGAATGCGAGAAAGACATCCTCGCCCACCTTGAGGCCGCCTTCTTCCAGCATCGGCTGCATCAGCTCTCGGGTCGTACCCGGATAAGTCGTGCTCTCGAGCACGATCACGAGTCCGGGATGGCAATTGCGTCCGATGGCTTCGGCCGCCCCGATCACGTAGCTCATGTCGGGGTCTCGCGTCTTGCCGAGCGGAGTCGGCACCGCGATCGAGATTGCGTCTGTCTCGAAGAGACGTTTCTCGTCGGTGGTCGCCGTGAATTTTCCCGACTTCACCAGCGGCGCGAGCTCGGAATTTGGAACATCCTGAATGTGGGATTTTCCGTTCATCAACTGCTCGCAAACCCTGTTGCTGACGTCATACCCGATGACGCGGAATCCAGCCTTCGCGAATTCCACGGCGAGTGGCAGTCCGACGTAGCCCAGGCCGACTATGCCGACACAAGCTGACCTGTTTTCAATCTTGGCGAGAAGCTGATCCTTTATGCGCACCTGATGCTCACGTGTAGAGTGTAGTTGTTCAGCGGCCGTAGAAGCCGCGCACCGCGTCGACCACCTCGTCGAGCTGCGGCTGCGTCAGCTCGGGGTAGACAGGCAGCGATATCACTTCTTTTGTGGCGCGCTCGCTCTCGGGAAATGCGCCGCGCTTGTAACCCAGGTACTCGAAACACGGCTGGAGATGCAGCGACAGCGGATAATAGATTGCCGACCCGATCCCCCTGGCTTTGAGATGCTCCTGCAAGTCCTCGCGACGAGCCACGCGCAGCGTGTACTGATTGTATATGGATTCGTTCGCCGGATCGATCGTCGGTGTCCGCACGTCATCCAGATCCGCGAACGCCGCGTTGTAGTATGCCGCGTTCTTCCGGCGTGCGGCGCTCCACGACGAGAGCATCGGCAGCTTCGCCGAGAGAATGGCCGCCTGCAACGCGTCCAGCCTGCTGTTGTAGCCGACTTCTTCGTGGTAGTAGGTCTTGAGCCCACCGTGGACTCGCAGCCGCCGCAGACGCGTTGCCAGATCATCGCGCTGCGTGACCATCATCCCACCATCACCATAGCCGCCCAGGTTTTTCGACGGAAAGAAGCTGAAAGTCCCGATCGTCGCTGCCTGGCCGGCCATCACCCATTTTCCGTCGATCTTGCGGCGCGCGCCAATCGATTGCGCTGCGTCCTCAACAAGTGGAATATCCCCCGCCGCATCCATCATCGACTCGATGGGCGCCATCTGACCGAACAGATCCACCGCGATGATCGCACGCGTCGATGGTTTGATGCTCGACGCGATCGTCTCGGCCGAAAGATTGAACGTGTCGGGCTCGATGTCCGCGAAAACGGGTCTTGCCCCCACGTTGTGCACCGCGCCAGCAGTCGCGAAAAAAGTGAACGGCGTGGTCAGGACTTCGTCTCCGCGTCCAACGTTCAGAGCGCGGAGAGACAGCAGGATCGCGTCAGTTCCGTTCGCGCAGCCGATGGCGTGGGTAGTCTGCGAGAGCTTCGCGACATCGCGCTCGAGGCGCTCGACGGGCTCGCCAAGAATGAACGCCTGGTCTTCCACGACTTTCATCATCGCGTTCGCAACGGAATCGCGGATCGTCGCGTGTTGTGCCTTGAGATCGAGTAACGGTACGGCCATTGGTCTGTGTTGTGAATTTGATGCCGGTGAGCCTTTAAAGATATTGAACCTGACGCTGGACCGCGCTATCAAACCTTCGCGCGGAGCGGAAGAGGGACGTTCCGACCGGTCTTCGCCGACTCGTAGATTCCCAGGATAAGCTCCAGCGATTTCCTTCCCGCTCGGCCGTCGGTGTCGGGACGCGCCTCATCCCGCAGAACGGCCAGGACATTCCGGTAATAGCCCTGATGTCCCAGGCCATACACATTCGGCGGATTCGTGTTCGCAGCGTCTACCAGTTTATCGTCGTCGTCGTAATCGGCGAATTCCCAATGCTCGATCTTGTTGACGGCGGTGCCTCCGACCTTCGCCGATCCCTTCTCGCCGAGTATGGTGATCGAGCCCTCGAGGTTTCGCGGGTACGCGAGCATCGTCACCTCGATGGTGCCGAGCGCGCCCGATCGGAATTTCATGATCGCGATGCCCGTGTCTTCCGTCTCGATCTTGCGGGCAAGCGTCGCCGTCTTCGCCATTACGCTCTCCACGGGTCCCATCAGCCACTGGATGAGATCGACGTAGTGTGACGCCTGATTCATGAACGCACCGCCGTCGAACTCCCAGGTCCCGCGCCAGGGCGCCTGGTCGTAATACTCCTGCGGACGCGCCCAGTGCACGGTGCAGCTCGCCAGATACACGCGACCGAACCGGTTTCTATCTACCGCGCGCTTGAGGAGCTGAATGGGCGGATTGAGACGATTCTGCTTGACGACGAAAAGCTGCACGCCCGCCTTATCGCACGCGTGCACCAGCGCGTCCGCACCAGTCAGGGAAATGGCCATCGGCTTTTCCATCACGACGTGCTTGCCGGCTTCGGCCGCGAGGATCCCCTGTTCCGCGTGCAGTCCGGATGGTGTCGCGACTGTCACGACGTCCGCCTTGCTTTCCTTGAGCATACGCTCGAGCGAAGTGTAGGACGGCACATCCCATTGAACGCCTGCGTCCCTTGCTCGCTCGGCGTCAGTGTCGCAGACCGCGACGAGCTCGAGACCGTCGACTTTCTGTATTGCCTCGAAATGGTTCCTGCTGATTCGCCCGCAACCCACGAGCGCAATCCTGAAATTTCTTTCCGAGTTCACTTCGCCACCCTCTTGAGCTTCTCCCCTTCCAACTCGTATCTCGTCCCGCAAGCGGCGCACTTGGCTGGATTGGCGTCGTCGAGGCGCTCACCACACTGGCACATCCAGCCAACCTTTCGCGCCGGAACTCCGACGACGAGAGCGTAGGACGGGACGTCGCGCGTGATGACGCTGCCGGCGCCAACAAACGCGTATTCGCCGAGGGTTACGCCGCAGACGATTGTCGCGTTGGCACCGATCGTCGCGCCGCGGCCCACAAGCGTCTTGCGATACTCGTTCTTGCGCGAGATGTGGCTGCGCGGATTGATGACATTCGTGAACACCATCGATGGACCGCAGAATACATCATCGCTCAGCTCGACGCCCTCGTAGACCGACACGTTGTTCTGAATCTTTACGTTGTTGCCGATCTTCACGCCGTTCATCACTACTACGTTCTGCCCGAGGGAGCACCGTTCGCCGATCACCGCTCCCGCAAGTACGTGGCAGAAATGCCAGACCCTGGTGTCGGAGCCGATTTTGGCGCCGTCGTCGACGTATGCCGACACATGGATGAATGGCTTCGCCATCAAACGCTCGCTTCCCTGGGAATGCGCGCGTGCCACTCCTGGAGCGACAGAACAGACGGGGCCCGCGACCGGAGCGAAAGAATCGCGTCGCACGCGGCGTTCGCCGCCGATAGGGTCGTCGTGTATGCCACGCGAGTCGCGATCGCCGCCTGGCGCATTGTGTAGTCGTCGCGCTGCGACTCCTTGCCGAGCGGTGTGTTGATCAGAAGCTGCACTTCTCCGTTGAGCATCATGTCCACGCCGTTCGGCCGACCCTGGTGGATCTTGAGCACTGTCTCCACTGGAATTCCGCGGCCGCGCAGATGCTTCGCCGTTCCGCTCGTCGCAAAAAGTCGGAATCCCAATTCATGGAACCGGCGCGCGATCGGAGTCACGGTGCGCTTGTCGGAGTCGTTGACCGTGATGAATATCGCGCCGTCCGTTGGTAAGACGTTGTCCGCAGCGAGCTGCGCTTTCCCGAAGGCGCTACCGAACGAATCCGAAATGCCCATGACTTCGCCCGTCGATCGCATCTCAGGTCCGAGTATGGGGTCGAACTCGCGGAACTTACTGAAGGGAAAGACCGCCTCCTTGACCGAGATGTAGGCGGGCGTGATCTCATCGGTGAAGCCGAGATCTTCGAGCGATTCGCCGAGCATGCATCGCGCAGCGATGGCGGCGAGGGGAACGCCGATGGCCTTAGACACGAATGGCACCGTCCGGCTCCCGCGAGGATTTACTTCGAGGACGTAGACCTGCTGGTCCTTGATCGCGTACTGGACGTTGATCAGGCCGACGACCTCGAGCGCCTTCGCCAACTGAATCGTATGGGCGCGCATTGTCTCGATGTGCTCTTCGTCGATGAGATAAGGCGGAAGCACGCACGCCGAATCGCCCGAGTGAATTCCGGCATCCTCGATGTGCTGCATCACCCCTCCGATCACGACGCGCTCACCGTCGGAGACGGCATCGACGTCTGCCTCGAACGCGTCTTCGAGAAAACTGTCGATGAGGACCGGCTTGTCCTCCGACACCCGCGCCGCGCGCTCGAAGTATTGCTTGAGCGACCGTTCGTCGTAGACGATTTCCATCGCCCGTCCGCCCAGCACGTACGAGGGGCGGACGAGCACCGGATATCCGATTCGCTCAGCCGCGTCTACCGCTTCATCGATACTGGTGGCTGTTCCGTTCTCCGGCTGTCTGATGCCAAGCCTGCGCGCGATGGCGTCGAATCGCCTTCGATCTTCGGCGATGTCGATCGAGTCGGGCTGCGTACCCAATATCCGGACGCCCGCCTGCGCGAGTCCAGTCGTGAGCTTGAGCGGTGTCTGACCGCCGAGCTGCACGATGACTCCTACTGGTTGCTCGCGCTCGACTATGTCCAGGACGTGCTCGAGAGCGAGAGGCTCGAAGTACAGCTTGTCCGAGATGTCGAAGTCGGTGGAGACGGTTTCGGGATTCGAGTTGATCATGATCGTCTCGTATCCCTGTTCTCTGAGCGCCAGCGCTGCGCGCACGCAGCAGTAGTCGAACTCGACTCCCTGGCCTATTCTGTTCGGTCCGCTGCCAAGTATCACGACTGAGCGCTTGCCAGTACGGGGCGCTTCGCTCTCTTCGTCGTAGCTGCTGTACAAGTACGGTGTCGCCGAAGGAAACTCGCCGGCGCAGGTGTCGACCATCTTGTAGGCCGGGACGATACCGAATCCGGTTCGTCTCGAGCGTGCCGCGTGCTCCGACTCGTCCCTGAGATCCGCGAGCTGACGGTCCGAGAAACCCATCCGCTTCATCTCGCGCAAAGCATCCTGCTCCACCGTCGGGAGCGAAGCGTACGCGCGCTCCGCGTCGAGAAGCTCGTGCATCTGTGAGACGAACCAGGGATCGATTCCGGTGAGCTCGCTGATCTCAGCCGGCTCTATTCCAACCTGGAGCGCCCGCTTGATCTGAAAAACGCGCTCGGGCGTTGGCTGTCTCAGCGCCGCGCGCAGCGAGTCCGGCGAATCGTCCTCGAGCCGATCATCCGCGAGCGAAGATGCGGTCGTCCAGCCGGGTCGTCCGATCTCGAGCGCGCGAAGCGCCTTTTGAAACGCTTCCTTGAATGTGCGGCCAATCGCCATCGATTCGCCGACCGATTTCATTTGCGTGGTCAGTCGCGGACTCGCGGCGCGGAATTTCTCGAACGCAAAGCGCGGGCACTTAACGACTACGTAGTCGAGCACGGGCTCGAAAGAGGCCGGAGTTGTCTTCGTGATGTCGTTCGGAATCTCGTCGAGTCTGTAGCCGACCGCGAGCTTCGTTCCGATGCGGGCGATTGGGAAACCCGTGGCCTTGGACGCAAGCGCGGACGAGCGCGAGACCCGCGGATTCATCTCGATCACGAGCATCTCGCCATCAGCGGGATTTATCGCGAACTGGATGTTGCAACCGCCGGCCTCGACACCGATCTCGCGAATGACCTCGACCGCGGCGTCGCGCATCGACTGGTATTCGCGGTCGGTGAGGGTCATCGCTGGCGCGACGGTGATCGAATCGCCTGTGTGGACGCCCATAGGATCGATATTTTCGATGGAGCACACGATGACGACGTTGTCGGCCCCGTCTCGCATCACCTCGAGCTCGAACTCCTTCCACCCGATGACGCTTCGCTCGACGAGCACCTGGGTCACGGGCGACAAATCCAGTCCGCGGCGCACGACGTCCTCGAATTCCTGCCTGTTGTAGGCGATGCCTCCGCCGGTACCGCCCAGGGTGAATGCAGGTCGGATGATCGCTGGAAAAGCCGTCGTCTCGACGATGTCGAGTGCCTCGTCGAGTGTCGTCGCGATTCCGCCTTGCGGTACCGCGAGACCAATGCGGCGCATCGCTTCACCAAAGAGCTTGCGATCCTCGGCCATCGCGATTGCGCGAGCGTCGGCACCAATCAGCTCCACGCCGTATTTCTCCAGCACGCCCGCCTCGGCCAGCTTCATCGCGACGTTGAGCGCCGTCTGACCACCCATCGTTGGCAGGAGCGCATCTGGCCGCTCACGCGCGATCACGAGCTCCACGTACTCGGCCGTCACCGGCTCGATGTAGGTCCGATCGGCGAACTCCGGATCTGTCATGATCGTCGCCGGATTCGAGTTGACCAGGATGACTTCGAACCCTTCCTCGCGGAGCGCTTTCGCCGCCTGGGTACCGGAATAGTCGAATTCGGCGCCCTGCCCGATGATTATCGGGCCGGAGCCTATCAGCAGGATGCGGTGAAGGTCGGTTCGTTTAGGCATCTACTCGTTTTCTGGGTTCACGAGAAGGAAATTACTTCGGGACGCTGTCCGGGAGAACCAAATAACACTACACGCTTCCGGCTGATCGCTATACGCGACGCGCGGCCCGCTTCCGCGGGCGGCCAGCAGCCGGTCGCGATCAGCCGGTCGCGTGCAGTCATCCGTTGTTGGTCCAAAAAAAGGGGAGCCCAGTGGGCTCCCCATACAATATTCAATCACGAACGCCTTAGGCAGCGGATTTCCCTCTCGGCGCGCGCTGGATCTTGCCTGCGTGAATGCACCGAGTGCACACCTTCACCTTCGTGATCTTTCCATCGACGAGCACGCGCGCGACCTGGAGATTCGGCTTCCAGGTGCGGCGGGTCTTGTTGTTCGCGTGGGACACGTTGTTTCCGTAAGCGACGCCCTTGTCGCACACGTAGCAGCGGTTCCGTTTGATTTGTGCCATATCGATCAGCCCTCGGTTCCGACAAGCTCGATGCGCGCCATTTCGGCGCCGTCGCCCTTGCGGTGACCAGTCTTGAGAATGCGGGTGTAGCCGCCCTTGCGCGCGGCGAAACGCGGTCCGACTTCCTGGAACAACTTGTCCGCCGTTTCGCGGTGCTGCACGTGCCGGCCGGCGAGACGACGGTTGTGGAGCGTACCCGTCTTCGCCTTCGTGATCAGCTTCTCGACGAACGGCCGCAGCTCCTTCGCTTTGGCCTCGGTGGTTTCAATGGCACCACGCTCGATGAGGGCCTTGGCCAGGCTTCTCATAAGCGCCAACTTCTGCTCGCTCGTGCGGCGAAGCTGTCTGCCGACTTTGCGGTGACGCATCCTTATCCTTCCTCTTCGTCGTCCGCGCCGACGGTGGCGACGTTACGGTTTGGCGGTGTGCCCTGATCGGTGATTCGGACACCGTCGGGAGTTTCCTCGTACTTCATGCCGAAGTTGAGGTTTTCTCTCTCGAGGAGATCCGCGATTTCGTTGAGCGATTTCTTGCCGAAATTCTTGACCTGGAGGATCTGGCTTTCGCTCTGGCGAACGAGATCACCCAGCGTCCGGATGTTGGAGTTCTTGAGCGAGTTGACGGAGCGAACCGACAGCTCGAAATCCTCGATTGGGGTACGCAGAACTTCGGCGAGCCGGTGTGCATCGCCACCCGGCATGTCCGAGCCCGGCGTAAGCGGCGCGGACGCGTGCGACCCGAAGCCCGCGAAGTACTGGAAGTGCGTCTGGGCCAGCGCCGCGGCGTAGCTCACTGCCTCTTCGGGAGTGATCGTGCCGTTGGTCTCTACAGTCAGTGTGAGTCTATCGTAGTCGGTGCGCTGCCCGACGCGCGTTTCCGCGACGGAGAAATTGGCGCGCCGAACCGGATTGTAGATCGAATCGATGCGGACGACGTCCACCGGCAGCGTCTTGTCGACTACGTGTTGATCGGACTCGACATAGCCGCGTCCGCGACCAACGTAGAGCTCGACGTTGATCTCGCGATCACCTTGCAGGGTGAAAAGGTGCTGGTTGCGATCAATGATCGTGACGCCGCCCTGTCCCTCGATGTCGGCAGCCGTGACTGCGCCGGCTGAATTCTTGGTGATGCGCAACACCGTGTTCTCGACGCCTTCGTCCAGAGACAGCGTCAGCGCCTTGAGGTTGCCGATGATCTGGTGGACGTCTTCGACGACGCCCGGAATCGTCTGGTGCTCGTGGAGCACGCCATCGATGCGGAAGCCCCAGACCGCGGATCCACGGAGTGAGGAAAGGAGCAGACGCCGCATCGCATTTCCTAGCGTGTGACCAAAACCACGCTCGAGCGGCTGAAGACGGAATTCTGCGACATTGGGATTGTCTTCGCGCTTCGTCGCTTCGACTAGCTGCGGACGGACAAGGCCCCTGAGATCAATTGCGGTTGCCATTTTTTCGTTTCCTTGAACGTGCCACCCCGCCCCTAACGCGCGGTGAGCCCGTAGCGAGAGTTAGGGTCTCGTCCTACTGTTTACTTGGAGTAAAGCTCGACCACCAACTGCTCCTGCGCGGCGATCGGAATGTTCGGCCTGGTCGGTCTCTCGAGCATTTTGCCACTGAAGGTGTCGCGATCCACAGCGATCCACGAAAGTGGTGCACCTCTCGAAGCCTGATCCATCGCCGCCATCACGCTGGCCTGCTCGCGTGACTTCATGCGAACGCGGATCTCCTGACCCGGCTGGACGAGAAAGCTCGGGATGTCCACCGACTTCTGGTTCACTTCGACGTGACGATGACGAATGAGCTGACGCGCGGCCTTGCGACTTCCGGCAAAACCCATCCGGTACACGACGTTATCGAGGCGCGATTCGAGGGCGGCGAGGAGATTATGTCCCGTGATTCCCGGTAGCGGTGCAACGCGCTCGAAAGTATTCCGGAACTGTCTCTCGCTGACGCCGTAGATGCGCTTGATCTTCTGCTTTTCGCGGAGCTGCTTGGAGTACTCGGACATCTTCCGCCGTCTGGCGGTCGATGAACCGTGCTGTCCAGGTGGCGTCGGACGACGCTCGACCGGGCACTTCTCCGTAAAACACTTCGTCGCCTTCAGAAAAAGCTTCGTTCCCTCTCGGCGGCACTGCCTGCAGCTCGAATCTGTGTAACGCATCGGTCAGACTCTCCGACGCTTGGGGGGACGGCAGCCGTTGTGCGGAATCGGCGTGACATCCTTGATCGACTTGACCTGCAGGCCGGCGGCGACGAGCGCCTGGATCGCCGATTCGCGGCCAGACCCAGGGCCCTGCACTCTCACGTGCACGCGGCGAACGCCAAGCGTCACCGCTTCGCGTCCAGCCTGCTCACCAGCGACGGTCGCGGCGAAAGGCGTCGATTTCTTCGAGCCCTTGAAGCCTGCCTTACCGGACGAGCCCCAGGAGATGGTGTTCCCGTGGGCATCCGTGATAGTGATCGTCGTATTGTTGAACGTCGCCGAGACGTGGGCGATTCCTTCCGCCTCGATGATGCGCTTCGTCTTTTTCCCGATTGCCATGATTATCTGATTGCCTGCTTACTTGGTGACTTTTTTCTTGCCGGCGATCGCGCGGCGAGGACCTTTCTTGGTGCGAGCGTTGGTGTGCGTGCGCTGGCCACGAACAGGCAGCCCGCGGCGATGACGAATCCCGCGATACGAGCCAATGTCCATGAGTCGCTTGATGTTCATCGCGATCTCGGTGCGCAGAGCGCCCTCGACCCGAAAATCCTTTTCGATCGCCTGACGAAGCCGGTTGGTGTCCGCGTCATTGAGGTCGCGGATACGCTGTTCCGAGTTTACGCCAGTTGACTCGAGGATGCGGCGCGCAGTAGCGCGACCGATTCCGAAAATGTAGGTGAGGCCGATCTCGACCTTCTTCTCGCGCGGGAGATCAACGCCAGCAATACGCGCCATGGATCAGCCCTGCCGCTGCTTGTGCTTTGGATTGCGCTTGCAGATGATGCGAGTCACGCCCTGCCGCTTGATGACCTTGCAGTGCTCACAGATCGGCTTCACGCTGCTACGAACTTTCACTTCCTGCTCCCTGCGATGTTGGAGAGAGGGCCCCGAGCCCCCGATTTTTTCCGAAGTTAGCCTTTGAAAATACACACGCTCGGGGTTCAAAGCAACCCGTGGGGTTGAGCCAAATCGTGGTGGGGGACAGGCTTACACTCTGCGCGGCGGACCGACTTCTATACGCGCGACTTACAGACTGCTTCGCTAGCTGGCATCCACAAAACTGAAGCAGGGAGCGGCAAGCGTTGCAGCCGTAGCTTTTGGCTTTCATACTCGCATTCTCTCTCGCTCCGGCTGGGCACTCTGACAGAAGTTCTTCGGATAAGGCGGATTGACCAGAATCAATCGGATCGATCGCGTTGGCGTTCTGGACCCGCGCGCCTGAGCTGGGATTTTCTTGTTGTTTGCATTGAAAGCGCGCCTTGGCGCTCCGAGCCAGCGGAACTGCAAGGTCAACATAACACTACCCGCTGCCGGCGAATCGCGGCCGGCTGTCCGCTACTCGCTCGAGACTCCGCCTTCCATGCTTGAGAACCTGTGACCGCTGGGGT
>JBOHTB010000078.1:0-7303 GCA_050733435.1 Gemmatimonadaceae bacterium
GCTGCATCCCGCACTCAGGGCGATCAAGCCGACGATCTCGTACCACAAGACGAGGGCGCTCATAAATATGGAGAACGGGACGATTCAAAGCGGAGAGCTTCGTCCCTCACTCGACTATTCGGGCCAGACTTACTGGTTCTCGGCGGATATGACGAAGCTTCTCCCCGAAGGCGCGCGCGAATATTGGCCGGCATTCATTCGATTCTCCGCAGGTCACTCGGTGACTGACTGGATCAATCCGGAAACCGGAGCTGCGCAGCGAGCAAAACGTAAAATCATTCTTTCGCTCGATTTCGATCCGGAGAAGCTGCCGGGAAGTGCGCCGTGGTGGCGGGCTGTCAAGCACACCCTCAGCTACTATCACTTCCCCGCGCCTGCGTTGGAACTGACACCGAAAGTCCACGCGTCGCCGTGGTATCGATGAAAGGCGGTACCCGGTACCGTCTTTCAAGTTTCTTGTGCCTCTCGCTGATCGTTCTCGCCACAACGCCGACCGCGCTCCGCGCCCAGGCATCCCCGTACGTCCCTCTCGACGACATCGCGTACACGTACATCGACGCGTTGATGGCGCGAGGATATTTGCGCGGGCTCTCTGCTCTCGAACGCCCCTACACCGAGGGAGAGATTCAGAAGGCGATGGGTGCGGCGAGAATCGGAGACGTGGAGAACGGGCCGAGCGAGGTGATGCACTCGTATTTCGATGGGCTCTGGTATGCGGTCGAGAAGTACTCGGTGTGGCCGCGCGCCGTATCCGACACCCTGCAAGCGGATATTTTCCGCGCCCGTGTTACCAACGATTTTTATCTGACGGGCCAGACGTCCGGCCGGCGTGAGTTGATGCTCGCTGACTCGACTAATGGTGTTCGGCCGGGCGGCGCGATTCGACTCGTAATGGCGGCTGGTCCGGTCGTTGGATTCGAGCGCGTGTTGGTCGATTCGCGCCTCAACGTCGACCCGGAATTCGCCGGCAGAAAAGACAGAAAGCTCGCCGCACGAACTGAGGACGGGTACGTCGGCGGCCAGTGGAAATACGGCGAGCTCTCGTTCGGTCGCGTCGGAAGAAACTGGGGACCACCGAGCGAATACGGGCTTCAGCTCGGCAACTATGCGTACACGTATGATCATTTGTACGGATTGATCGGCAACGACAAAATTCATTTCGCGACTGTGATCGCCCGGCTGGATGACATCGTGCCTCCGACGGGCCCGTCGATCGAGCGGTACTTCTCGACGCACCGCATTGCGATCCACCTCGGCGAGTTCGAGCTCGCGGGAACGGAGAGCTACCTCTACGGAGGAGTCGGAAGGGGTTTCGAGCCGACGCTCGCCAACCCATTCAACATCTACGGGCTGTCCTGGAGAAACGAGCGGGAAGAAGGAAACCTCGGCCTCGGCGGCGATTTCGCAGTGCGCACCGCGCGATTTGGCACTCTCGCGGGCCAGCTTTTCATCGACGATTTCCAGATCGACAGAAGCTGCAACCCGGCGTGCAAGCAGCCGTCATCGTACGGACTAACCTTCACCGCGACGGGCTTGCCGCTCCACGGCGATCAGCGCTGGTTTGCGTCGTACACGCGAGTGTCGAATCTCGCGTACAACAACAAAAACCCCGACGAGCACTATGAGATCTTTGGACTTTCACTTGGGCGGGGGTTCAACGATTACGACGAAGCGAGAGTCGGATTGGATCTCGCGCTGGTCGGCAGGATGCCGTTCAAGCTGTACGTCGCGCATCGCCGGCAGGGTGAGGGAAATTACAATCTGCCCTTCCCCGACCCCGCGGCATACGCAACCACTCCGGGAATTTTCAGCGGAGTGGTGATGGGAGTTAGCCGCGCGGGCGTGAGCGGAGCTTCGCACTGGCGCGATTGGGAGCTGTCGGGGGACGTCGGTGTGAATCACACGACGAACTATCTCCATGTTGCCGGTGATACTCGGAATGCATTCGAGGGAAGAGTGAAGATCGCGATCGAGCCGAGGTGGAGCTGGAATCTGTGAACTGCGGGAACTACTGAACGGCGGTACCAGGTACCCGGTACCCGGTACCCGATATGCGCTGCTGCGCGCTGGGCTGCGGCGTTACGATGCCAGAGTATTGTCGGCTGGCGTCAACGGTTCAGGATGGCGGACTTTCGCAAGTTGCGCGTCTGGCAGACGGCGCAGGCCCTGGCAATCGATGCGCACCGGGTTGCCGGTAGAATTCGTGGTGCCAGAACCTATGCATTGTGCGATCAGCTTGTCCGAGCGGCAGCGTCCGTACCCGCAAACATTGTTGAGGGAAGTGCGCATTCGAGCCCTCGCGAGTTCGCGCGATTTCTCCAGTATGCACTGGCATCCGTCTCTGAACTCGAGGGCCATCTGCAGCTAGCTCGGGATCTTCGATTCATCGGCGAAAAGGACTTCAGTAGTCTCCTATGCCGCATTGTGAACGTGCGGCGCATGCTCCACGGACTTCTGAAGACGGTCAAAGCGCGCCGCGACCTGTGAACGGCGCTCTCGGGTACCGGGTACCTGGTACCGCCTTTCACAGTTCATTTCGCATATTACTTTCCCACGCGGGGCCCTTAGCTCAGTCGGTTAGAGCAGCGGACTCATAATCCGACGGTCGCAGGTTCGAGTCCTGCAGGGCCCACTTCCCTACCGCCAAAGCGGTTTGCGCGATAAAGTTATAACCGGCGCTGGCCTCGACACTTGAGACTCGCGTCGACGTTCGTCCGCCGGCTCCCGCGCTGCGGCGCGGGAGCTTTTTTGCAACGGTCGCGTAGCTCAGCTGGTTAGAGCGCTGCTTTCACACAGCAGAGGCCCGGGGTTCGAGTCCCTGCGCGACCATTCCCATCTGCTTTTCTTCCACCTAAACAAATCGAATGATTTCCAAGCTCGGCTCGCTTGTTTGTCTTGCAGCCCTCGCGGTTTGCTCCGCGCAACTCGTCGCGCAGAATCCAACGCCCGCCCAAGCGCAGCAGATGCTGCAGTCAAATCCCGCGCTGCTTCAGCAGCTTCGTCAGCGAATCATGACGAGCGGACTCACGCCCGATCAGGTTCGCGCAAGACTCAGAGCTGAGGGTTATCCCGAAGACCTTCTCGACGCTTATTTGCCGGGTGGGACTGACACCACCGCCGCCGGCGCACCAACCCCGAATGTGTTCAACGCAATTACGGCGCTGGGCATCGCCGACACCGCCGAGGTCGCACAACTTCGCTGCGGCATCGACGCTGAGGCCGCGACGATTCCGGACACGCTTCCTTCTGGGGTAATCGATACGAGCCAGAACCGCCGCCGTCTGGAGGACGCGAGGCAAGCCATGCGAGCTCGCTGCATCGCACATGAGGATTCGGTGATTCGCGGTCTCAAGCGAAGCAAAGCAGATATCGATAGCGGCTTCGTCATCTTCGGTCTCGATTTCTTCCGCAATAGGACAACGCAGTTCAACCCTAATCAGACTGGACCCGTCGACGCGAGCTACGTCATTCACCCCGGAGACGAGCTGGTCCTGGTTCTCACTGGTGACGTCGAGACTTCCTACACCCTCCCGGTTACGCGCGAAGGATTCATCGTCATTCCGCAGGTTGGCCAGGTTTGGGTAAATGGTATCACACTCGGCGAGCTTGAGAACGTTCTCTACCAGAGATTGGGACGCGTTTACTCCGGCGTCAGACGAGGGCCGGGAGCGACCACTCATTTTTACATCACTCCGTCGCGCCTTGGCAGCAATCAGATCTTCGTCACCGGCGATGTCCTGCGACCGGGCAGCTACCGAGTTTCGAGCGCTGGAACCGCGCTCACGGCACTTTATGCGGCCCTTGGCCCATCCGAGAATGGAAGTCTGAGACAAGTGCTCATTCGGCGCGGAGGAGTGGTCGTGGACACCCTGGACGTCTACGATTATCTGTTGAACGGTGCGACAGAGCGGGACATCAGACTGTCAAACGGTGATCTCGTTTTTGTTCCAATCCATGGAACGCGGGTAAGAATAGTTGGTGAAGTTGCGCGACCGGCGACTTACGAAATGCGGCCAAACGAGACGCTCGCCGATGCGCTGCGCTTCGCTGGTGGTTTTACGGCGACCGCCGCTCGACGCAGAGTCCAGATCGAGCGAATCGTCCCGCCCGCACTTCGCACTCCTGGCGGCAGGGATCGAATCGTGACCGAGATCGTGTCAGATCAATTCGCGAATGGCATTGGTCCCGCCGTCGCAGTGATGCCGGGCGACGTGATCCGAGTATTCTCAGTGGCCGCACGAGTAAGGGATCGCATTTACGTCACTGGCGACGTATGGTCGCCCGGCAGCATTGGAATCACCCCCGGAATGCGACTCTCTGATGTACTCAAGCTTGCCGGCGGTGTCAGGCCCGACGTCTATCTCGGTCAGGTTCTCATCACGCGAACGAACCCCGACTCGACCCGAGTTCAGCTGCGCGCCTCGCTCCGCGACACCACTGGCGCTGTCATTAACGACATCCCGATCAGGGAGGACGACGAGATCCACGTCTTCTCAGTCTCGGAGTTCCGTCCGACGCGTTATGTGGCAATCAACGGGGCCGTTCGCAAGAGCGGACGGTATCCTTTCAGGGAAGGAATGACTATCCGGGATCTCGTGCTCCTTGCTGGCGGACTCGATCAGAGCGCCTATCTCAACGAAGCAGAAGTGGCGCGACTTCCTGAGAACCGGGCCAACGGCGTCACCGCGCAAACTTTCCGTGTCCCACTCGACTCGAGCTACATCTTCGAGCGAGGACCGGACGGTAAGTATCTGGGTCCGCCCGGTTTGCCGGCGTCTTCTGGGCCGAACCCCGAGGTAACTGTACAACCGTACGACAACGTGCTGATCATGCGCCAGCCGAACTGGGAGCTGCAGCGCACCGCTGCGATCGCGGGAGAGGTCCGCTTTCCCGGTCGGTACGCTCTCAAGACCAAGACCGAGAGAATCACCGATCTTATCGAGAGGGCGGGTGGGCTTACCTCCGATGCCTACGCAAATGGGGTGGTGTTCCTTCGACCGAAAGACAGCGTTGGCCGCATCGGAATCGAGCTGCCGGAAGTGCTCAAAAACGCCAAGTCCCACGACAACCTGCCGCTGGTCGATGGCGACTCGATCTACATTCCGCGACTCGACCCGGTAGTCAACGTAAAGGGGGCGGTGAACTCGCCTATAAGTGTGACCTTCGCGCCTGGGAAGACGATCGAGTACTACATTCGCGCTGCCGGCGGTCCCACGACTCACGCTGATGTCGGTCGCGCGTACGTCACTCAGCCCAACGGGAAAGTGGAGGCGAGGCAGTCACACTTCCTTCTTCCGGACGGGATTCCAACGCCGCAGCCAGGCAGCACCGTGATCGTGCCGAATCGCGATCCGCTCGACAAACCGCTCGATGTGCTGACAAGCCTCGGTACCATTTCACAGATCTTTGCTGGCCTGGTAACGCTGGTTATCGCCGTGCGCCGCTAGCGTGGCGGTTCTGCTATTTTTCGGCGGTACACGCAGGGTCGCCTAGAGAACTATCGTGCCAATAGCGATCAAGGAACGTGAGATTTCTGCTGAGGCGTTCGATGAGTCCGACCACCTAACGCTATCTCGGTGGCTGGCTGAAACGCTTCTCCGCTGGCGCCTGATCGCACTCGTCATCGCGTTGGTCCTGGCCGCAGTGACCCTGGCCGTCCTCATCATCCCACCGATTTATCGCACGCAGGTTTCCTTCGTCGCGAATACCACTTCCAGTTCGCGTCTCCCGACGTCTGCGCTCGGCGCCGCTGGTCCGCTAGCCGGGCTGGCGACGCAACTTGGTGTCGCGTCGGGCGCTGACCCGTCCGAATCCCCGAATTTTTACATCGAGCTCATACAGAGCCGAGAGCTCCTCACACGACTCCTCGAATCAAAGTTTCGCGACCCCCGAGGCGCATCTCCCTCTGACAGCGCCAGGCTCATAGACATCCTACGTCTTCGGGGCTCCGATCCTCAGCGCCGGTTGGAAAAGGGCATCAAGAAAATGTCGAAGGCGATCAACGGCTCCTTCGATTTGCTGACCAATATGGTCTTCCTCGACGTCGACGCCCGGTGGCCCGACCTCAGCTCTGCGATTGCGAACCGTACGATCGATCTAGTGAGCAGGTTCAATAGTGAGCAGCGTGTTTCGAGAGTCCGATCAAAGAGAATTTTCCTGGAAGGGCGCGTCGCCAAGGCGCGAGCAGACCTGGACGTCGCGCAGGACAAGCTTCGCCAGTTTAACGAAGAGAATCGTTCGTGGCGCTCCGCCCCAGGCCTCGTTTTCGAGGAGCAGCAGCTCGAACGCGAAATGGATCGCGTCGCCGAGCTCTATCTCTCGTTGCAGCGGCAGTACGAAAGCACTCTACTCGACGAAGTGAACGACGCTGCACGCATCACCGTCGTCGACGCTGGCGTGACGCCCAGGAAAGCGTTGTGGCCAGATTACGCAATCCTCGCGGTCGCCGTTCCGTTCGGTGGCTTGTTTCTTGGATTCCTCGTCGCCGGAGCTGCTGCTGTTTACGGTGACTGGCGCCGACGCAATCCACGCTCGTCGAGCTATTTGTCGAGTAGCCTGCGAAGAGTGAAGAGCGAAATCCGCAATGCCTTCCAGCGCTCTGCCACGCAGCGGCTCAAGTCGTAGCGACTCTTACCTCGGGCCGCTGATCGCACTACCCATCGCGCTCCTGCTCTGGGTTTTGCCGTTCCATTCCCTAACGATCGCTTTTTTCTACGGCGTCCTACGTACCGGAATGACGGCTACGACGATCATGGCATCGTGGAAGGAAGCTGTCGCGGTCATTCTCCTTACTATCGTCGTCGCGCGATGCGTGCTATCGCGGGGACCGGGAGTTGCAGTCGCCGCATCCGACGTCGCGATCACAGGACTGGTTGCGCTTGCAGTGTTGTTCGCGGTCGTCGAGAACCCGATCTTCGGCGCCGGCATCCCCTTCAAGGTCGAGCTGTTCGGCTTTCGAAGCTCCGTGTTTTTTATGCTGCTTTACTATTTCGGTCGCGGTGTGCCGGAGCTCGCGGAACGGTCGACTTATGTCAAGCATCTATTTCGCGTGGCAGTGGTCGTCGCCGCAATCGGAGTTTTGGAGCGGATTTTCGTGACCCCGCGGATGCTTGTCGCACTGGGCGCAGCCGCTTACGTCAATGACTTCCTCGGCCTGACAGTATCGACAGCCGGCAACGATTGGGGATTGCCATCGAACTATTTCAGCATGCTGGGACGGCATCTCGTGCGGCGCGCAGGATCCGTGTTCCTTGGGGGACAAGCATTTGCGCTGCCTTTCTTGCTCCTAATGCCGGCAGCGACG
>JBOHTB010000079.1:0-5969 GCA_050733435.1 Gemmatimonadaceae bacterium
ATCATCAATACTGTGCTGCAGGTGATACTCAATCAGATCGACTTCGACAAGCCGATTCAGGAAGCAGTAGCGGCACCGCGGTTCCATCATCAGTGGCTGCCCGACGTACTTTTGGTAGAGCAGAACGGACTTCCTCCGGAAACGGTTTCTGCGCTCGAGGCGATGGGATATCACGTGCGGATGAGGGGAATGTGGGGGTCGGCCCACTCGATTCGCATCGATCCGGTGACGGGCGCGCGCCAAGCCGCGGCGGATCCCAGGGACGCTGACGCGGGGGCAGCGGGTTACTGAGATCTCGTTACAGAGAGGTCGGTAGAACCCGTACCGCTCTGAGAGGCGTTCGTCCGCGTTTCGGTCAAATCAGGGTGGAACTTGCAGGTGTCGATTGCATGCGGATATGGACGAGAGCCGTGAGCAGCCGTTCAAGGCGAAAACGTGGTGAGACGCTTTCGAGCTTCGAATACGAAATGAAGCTCTCCAACCGTTTTTCTCGATGTCCAATACTCACCGGTGAGCTGTTTCGTCTCCGCCGAATAGGCTAGGGCAGCAGCACCGTCGTGCATTGCACTCCGGTCTCGGACTGAAGTACGTGGGCGATTGAAGTACACATATGTGAGTCTCGGTTCATCTGTGTCTTCGATCAATTCAAATGATGCTGCCATACTCGTGCTCACCGACTCTGCTGTGAACACAGTACATCGAATTGTCCTAAAATCCTGGCGGATTACAAGGATCGCGGCGATATCGGTCCTTACTTCGCTACCCGACGGCTTGATCCGCCCGCGCCACGTTCCTTCGAGGTCCGGAAAGGGGACAAGCCACCCCGCGAAAATAGGCCAACGCCAAGCAACTTGAGTGAACAAGAGCGCTATTACGCCGTACGTCGTCACGACTTCTGGAAGCAACTTGATTGAGTGCCAGCCCACCTTGGGTGTTGGACTGAAAAAAAAGATCGCACTTGCCCATAACCCAGCCACCAGGAGGACATTGACCCACAAAAACACCTCCGCGCGAATATTCCTCATCCGAAACCGATATGCCTCCACGCAGCGCCAATAAAGGCGTTCGCTTGCTCACGAGTCCATGGTTTCACGCCATCCCTGAACAGGTACATCAGCTCATTGACTTCGCCCCATTCGTTGCAAGCCTGTTGGTTTAGCGTGGCGTTGTAGGTATGCAGCAAAATGTTGCGTAGGGCGGCCGAATATGTTGACTGGGTCAAAAGATTGTCCGGCGTATTCCAGACCAAACACTCAATCAAAAACGACGCGATATTCTCAGCCTCTGAGACGTTCTTTGCCTGCATTTCGTTACGTACGCGTTTTAGAATGCGGATTAATCGTTTATACATCCGAGATGTGCGGTTATTCTTTGCGATTCCGTTCTCATGGGTCTGTTGCGGCCAGTTAATAATCACCTCTCCGCTGTCTGAAATGATCTTGATCCCGCTGTGAAAAAGTGGGAGGCCACGCGAGTCAAATCCTGTGTACCGCCGATGCTCGAAAGCAGGCACCACATCCGCGTCGACTCTGTAGGTGTTCGCGTGAACGTCAAATGCCTTGTTGCCACGCTTAACAGAATCGTTCCCGAGCTCACTCACTAGTGCGGCGCCAACGTCAGTCTTGTAGTTGCTAAACGATATTGTCACCGGAACGATGCCGTACGCCGCGGGAGCGGCTCCGATAGTGGGAAGTTCATAAAAGAATTGACTGTACCTACACACGCAAATATCTACGTCACTATCGAGCCTGACATTAGTTTTTGAGGCGTACGACCCTTGCGTGAACACGCGCACGGACCCCGCCGCGAGTGTCGCGTTGGTGGAAACGGCGCGGCGAACTGCGGACTCGGCGTTCGAGCATTTCTGATCCTCCGCTGCGCTCGGGCCTGCCGACCAGTCCGATAGCGTTGTCTCGTCAATCATTGCAATTGCCAGGTAATGGTTGAGCGTCAATATTCTCCGACGTAATTAGCGCCACTCAGCATCATTTGGAAATGTCGCTTTTCTATCACCCGACTGTCGGTTTTCTATCATGAATAAACAAAAACGCACGGTACTCGACCGTGCGTTTTTGTTAGTATGCGGTGGCTGGCTAGATATCCAAATTGCTCACAAACTTCGCATTCTCCTCGATGAACAGCCTGCGCGGCTCGACGTCGTCTCCCATGAGTCGCTCAAAAGTGTCATTGGCGAGGATCGCGTCCTCCACCGTCACCTGAAGAATCGTCCGGGTTTCTGGGTCCATTGTCGTTGACCAGAGCTGCAGCGGATTCATCTCGCCGAGTCCCTTGTAACGCTGGATGGTGACGGTGCCCCTGCCTTCACCGTTACCCAGACGCTTCACGTATTCCTCGCGCTCTTTCTCGTCATAGGCGTAAAAGACGTCCTTGCCCTTCGCCACCTGATAGAGAGGCGGCTGCGCGATGTAGACATAACCCGCTTCAATCAGCTGCGGCATCTGTCTGTAGAAGAACGTCAACAATAGCGTCCTGATGTGCGCGCCGTCGACGTCGGCGTCCGTCATCAGAATCAGCTTGTGATATCGCGCGTTCTCGATGTTGAAGTCGTCCTTGATCCCCGCGCCGATCGCCGTGATGATCGTACGGATCTCTTCGTTGCCGAGGATCTTGTCGATGCGCGCTCTCTCGACGTTCAGGATCTTTCCGCGCAGCGGGAGTATCGCCTGGAACGCTCTGTTGCGTCCCTGCTTTGCCGATCCACCGGCTGAATCGCCCTCGACGAGGTAGATCTCGCAGAGCGCCGGATCGCTCAGCGAACAATCGGCCAGTTTGCCGGGAAGATTTCCAACATCGAGCGCTGATTTCTTGCGCGTGAGATCGCGCGCCTTCCTCGCTGCTTCGCGAGCCAGCGCCGCCGAGACGGCTTTCTCGATCACGATGTTCGCGACGCGTGGGTGCTCCTCGAGGTAAGCCCCGAGCTGCTCGTTGACGACGCTCTTCACCGCGCCCTCGACTTCGGAGTTGCCGAGCTTCGTCTTCGTCTGTCCCTCGAACTGCGGCTCGCGGACCTTGACGCTAAGCACACCAGTCAGACCTTCGCGCACGTCGTCGCCGCTCAGAGTGAAATTCGCCTTCTTGAGCGCGCCATTCTTCGCCGCGTAGTTGTTGATCGTCCGCGTCAGCGCCGACTTCAAACCCGTGAGATGCGTTCCACCCTCATGGGTGTTGATGTTGTTCACGAACGAGAAGACGTTCTCGTTGTAGCCGTCGTTGTACTGCAGCGCCAGCTCGATGTCCACTCCGTCGCGCTCGGCCTCGATGTATATGATCTCCGAGTGCAGCGACTTCCGCTTGCCGTTGAGGAAGGCGACCATCTCCTTGAGCCCGCCCTTTGCCACAAAGACTTCCGTCTTCTCTTCGCCGACCCTCTCGTCCTTAATGGTGATGACGAGGCCCTTGTTCAAATACGAGAGCTCGCGGAGGCGGTTGGCCAGCGTGTCGTAGTCGTACTTCAACTCGGTGAAGATCGTGTGATCTGGCTTGAACCACACTCTGGTGCCGCGCTGTTTAATGTCGACCTTGTTGAGCACCTTGAGCTTCGTCACGGTGTAGCCGCGCTCGAAGTCGATGTAGTACTCCTTGCCGCCTCTCCACACCCAGACCTTGACCTGCTCGGACAGCGCGTTCACGACGGAGACACCCACGCCGTGCAACCCGCCCGAAACCTTGTACGAGCTTTTGTCGAATTTTCCGCCGGCGTGCAGCACCGTCATCGCGAGCTCGACGCCGGGCATTTTTTCGGTCGGATGCATGTCGACAGGAAATCCACGACCATCGTCGAGCACCATGATCGAATCGTCGGCGTGAATCGTCACGTCGACTTTCGTCGCGTAACCCGCCAGCGCTTCATCGATTGAGTTGTCGACTACTTCGTAAACCAGGTGGTGGAGACCTCTCGAGGACGTGCTCCCGATGTACATGCCGGGACGTTTGCGAACTGCCTCGAGACCTTTGAGAACCTGTATCTGACCAGCGTCGTATTTCGAGCTGCTGATCTCTGTTGCGGATTTCGCCATTAAACGCGGGAAAATTTTGCGGGATCGAGGTGCCGAAGACACGCCGAATTTGGTGCTTCTTATAGAGTACCAAATCTAACGCTTCGCGGGGAGCAAAGCAACCTCAGCAGCTATTCGTAAGCTATTGTGAGTTAAGGAGTTAACGCATTAGTTGCAGACGAATTTTTCTTATCCGCGACCGGCCTGCTTTGGCGTTCAACGCGCGCAATATTTGTGGCTCCATCAGCGATAGCTCGGTCATCCACGCGTTGGTCTTCACCGACACGAAAAGCGTCCCGTCCTGCGTCACCGAAATCGGTTTCGTCACCGTCGCGATCTGCTTTCCGACGAGCGATTCCCACTCCGGAACAACCTGAGCCGCTTCGACGCGCTCGTCGAGCTTCGCTGCGCGCAGAAACGATCCCACGACGTTGGCGAGCGGCTCGGGTTTTCTTTTTTTTTCTTCGGGATCGCGTTTTCTCACCATTCTGTCGCGCGATCAGCCGCAGCTTTCGACTTGATCGACTTCCGGAACTCGGCCCGCCCTATAACTCGTGACTTTGGTTCCGTCGGTCTCGAAAACGATGTAATGGTTTGAGTCCGACTGCGTCACCGTGAGATAGTGTCCACCGCTGATGTATTTGTGCGGCGTCGTCACGACCTTGCGGTAAAGCGACTTGATGCGCGCTTCGGAATCTCCGATTCGGGCACCGGCGGCTGTCGCGATGCTCCCGCTCCGCACATCGACGCGCGCGACCCTTCCATCCTGGAGCATGATCGCCAGTCCCGGCGGTGCTTTGGTCAGCACTGCGTAGGTGCAGCCTGCCGTCCCACCCTTTGGCGCAGCGAAGCCTCCCCCGATTGCCTTCGCCGCTTCGGCCACCGTCATCCCGATTCGAATGGGCCCGATGCCGCGCTCCGTCACTGTCATTCCGCTCGTGATCGGAGTCCCGCCGGACGACGCACCGCCGCCAGTTCGAGCCGAGTCGGACGGCGGTGTTGTTGTCGGCGCACTCGTCGAGGGAGACTGGGGAGATGTCGATGGGGTCGGCGACGTAGTTGCAGGCCGTGCGGCCGCGGGTGCGTTGTCCATTCGCGCGCCAATACCGGACGTGTCGGTCCCCGCCGCCGCCGAAGTGTCGCCTTGCTTCTCGGTCTTGACCGCGCACGCAATGGCGGCGAAGAGCAACACCAAAGTGAATCTCACGTCGTCACCGCCTCTTCGAGAGAATAGGTCGTTGGATCCTGGCGATAAAACTGCTGCAGCTGCCTGAAAAGCGCAGGATGCTTTTTTCTGAGCGCGATCGGCCGCTCGAAGAACGCCTCAGTGATCACCGCAAAAAATTCAGCAGGATTCGTCGCGCCGTACTGGTCGATAAGCGTTTCCTCTCCAGCGTTCGACGCTCGGCGCAGAGCGCTGAACTCGGCGCGCATCACTCGTCCCCAGGCGAGATAGTCGCGGTGCGTCAGGAGATCCGGGGTTCCGTCACTGCTCGAGTTCTCGAAATCCAGTTGATGCGCGAATTCGTGCAAGACGAGATTCTGTCCATCACTTGGCGCCGCCGCTCCGCGACGCACCGCGTCCCACGCGAGCACGAGTGCGCTCAAATGTTGGCCGGTGTGGCCGAGCCGGTCTTCGCCGCCCTCTTCCCAGATGCCGCCGCCGATGTGGCGATCTTCGGACGCTGTGTAGCCGGATGGATACACGATGATAGAGGTCAGCTCGGGGTAATACTCGGTCTCGCGATGCAGGAGGAGCATGCACGCCTGACCCGCGATCGTGACGCGAATCTCCTCGGTCATCTCCAGTCCGCCAGCGCCCTCGAAATGCTTTTCCGCCATGAAGACCTGCATGTGGCCCAGGAGCTCGGCCTGGTCTTCGGGCGAGAGGCGGTTGAAAACGGGGAGATTGCGCTCGAGAATCGCGCGCCATGCGCCGGGCGCGGGCTTCTC
>JBOHTB010000080.1:0-8085 GCA_050733435.1 Gemmatimonadaceae bacterium
CCTTGATACAGCCAAATGATTTATAGAGGCCACTTGATGTCCTGCGCCGGAACCATGCGCCTCATGCTTTCGATAGGAGGCACCGCCGCACCCGGGCTGGTCTCCGGGTTGTATGCCCACGCGCCGCCGTGGGTGCTGTCCTGCATCCAGTATGACGGCGGAACCCAATCGTACGGGCCGGTCATCTTGACGCCGCTCGCGCCCGTTACGGTCGTGGGCTTCGCGCTCGCGGAAGAGATAGTTGGATTCGGCCATGCTTCAGCCTGCTCGACCGCCAGATAAGTCTGCTCGACATTCGCGGGCGGAGGATTGTCGCTGCCATTCAGCCAGACGAGCACGCTCGGATGTCCGCGCAAACGGCGGATCTGATCGCGGAGTGAGGCCGCTGAGACTGAATACTGCTCCGGGCCCCACTTGGACCATTCCTCCCACGCGTCGCAGCAAACCCATCCCGTCATCACGAAAATTCCGAGACTGTCGGCTTTGTGAAAGAACCGGTCGTTCTCGTAGTTGCCCTCGAGGCGCAGCGTATTCAGATGCATGTCGAGCGCGTAACGCATCTGCGCGTCCTGACGCTCGGGTTGCGGACGGAAGAACATGTCCGGCGCCCAACCACCGCCACGAATGAGGATGCGGCGCCCGTTTATCCGAAAAAGACGTCCGCCCTTTGGAGTCGACTCGGACGTTACCTGGCGAATGCCAAAACGGAGCTGCTGCCGATCGGATACGTGCCCGTTGGTCGTGAACACGAGCGTCATGTCGTAGAGTGCCGGCAGTTTTCCGCCAAGCATCTGCGTCGGCCACCACAGTCGGGGATTCGAGAATCGAAGTTGTGGGAAGCTCTGGGGACTGAACCTGACGAGCGCGGTGTCGTTCGGAGCGAGCGTGACGGAGCGGCTGAACGCGACTCTTCCGATCTTGCCGCTGAGCGTACCCGTCACGGGATGCGCGGTGAGATTTCTCAAACCGGTAATGACCGTGAGTGCGGCACTCTTGAGCGTCGCCGTGTCGACCTGGCTCACCACTTCGGGATATCGTACGACGACGTCTCCGCTCGACGAGAGATACGCGGGCTGCCACAATCCCATGTCCTTGTCGGGCGGTGATGGGCTCCAGTCGACCCAGGTCGTCTGCAAGTCGATTGGCGTCGGCGCGAACACTTCGATCGCCAGGCCATTCACGCCCTTCGGTGACACGGCGTCGGTGACGTCGAGCTCATACCGGCGATAAGTCCCAGCCACCTGTGTCGAATCAGCGATGCGGCGTCCGTTGAGCCAGATATTAGCGCGATAGTTGATTCCGTCGAAGTTGAGACTGATGCGTTTCCCGCGCATTTTCGCGGGCACGCGAAAATTCGTGCGATACCACCAGCCAGTCGCGAACGGACTCTGCGGATCCATCGCCGTGTGGACGAAGTTCGCACCGATCGGATACGTCATTCCCGGGAGAGTACGGAGATTCATCCCGAAGAACGGATCGCGGTAGACGCTGTCGTCGACGAGAGTTCCCACAACCGTCGAGGGCACAGTCGCGCGGTACCAGCCCATCGGCGCATACGTCGGCGATGAGATCGACGCGCCGTCGACGCCCACCTTGGCAGACGACTGAATCATCCACCCGTCGTGCAGCATCTGCCGGTCCTGCGCGTGAGCGATCGCTCCGATCGATAGGAGAAGAAACAATCCGCAGAATTTCGAAACCCGCTTCACAGTTTGCCTCCGGAAAAAAGCTGAAAGGCGACAAGTACTGAACGGCGGTACCAGGTACTTGGTACCGGGTACCGCCTTTCAGTTGTGTTTCGCCTTCATCATGTTCTGGAGAAGGAGTACCGGCGTTGCTCCCGCCGCCAGTCCTTGTCCGCCGTATCCCTGCTGCGATCTTGAAATGCTGCCCAGGTTCATCCCACCGATTATGACGTCCGGAAAACCGTCTTTGTTCAGATCCGCCGTCGCCGACAGATTCCATTGATTGCTCGCCGCCGCTGAAAATGCGTATGGACGGAATTTGTAACCGCCCATGTTCTCCAGATACATGATGCCACGCTCGGGGTGCTTCTGCGAATCCGCAAAATTACTGGCGACCATGATGTCGAGATCGCCATCCCTGTCAAAATCGGCGACTTCCGCACGCGCCGCGCCGTATACCGGAAAAAAATAGCGCTCGCGAAAATTGTTGCTGCCGTCGTTCTGGAAGATTCTCACCCCGTGATAAGGCTTGAGGATTCGTGAGTAATCGAAATTGTCGCCGTTCACGTAGACGATGTCCAGCTTGCCATCGCCGTTGAAGTCGTACATCGAGAAATACATCGATCCGTAGACCGGTGGAAAACGTACCAGCGTCCGCACATCCCCACCGAAATTTCCCTTGCCGTCGTTGACGAGAAGCTCGATACGCTCATTACCCTGCGCGAAAAGTGCCACGATGTCGGGAGCGCCGTCGCCGGTCATGTCGCGGATCTCGAACCTGATCGCGCCCGGACTCGGATCGAGTATGCGCCGCTGGTACGTCGAGCCATCGTACTTGTAGAGCGCAAGCCGGCCGATGTCGTTGCCGAACTCACAGATGACGAACTCATCCTGGCCATCTTTATCGAAATCGAACGAGCGGACGAACACCGGTCGCAGAAGCGAATTGATCAGAACTTTGTCGAGGCGCAAAGAGTCGCCGGCAAACGTGTAACGCACCAGGCTGCCCCGCGGCTCATTGTTGGGATTCAGGATTCCGACTTCCAGAACCAGCAGTCCGTCCTTCTGGACAATAAGGTCCGTCGGAGGGCTGGCGAGATGTGTCGTCGAAAGGAGACGACGGCTCCAGTCGAAGATGCGAAGTGTGTTGCTGCCGGCTTCGCCGATGAAAATGCGCTCGCTCGCGGAGTCGACCTTGAGGAGCGTGATGATCCCGCTGCTCTGCATTCCCGACGCGAATGGAGCCGCCTGGAAGAACGGCGGATCCACCTGCGGTTGTGCCGGCAAGGATTGATATCGGAGGCTGTCGGGCGCGGCGCTTCTATAATACGCGACGATCTTTTGCCAATCGTCCCGGGAGAGGGAGGCGGGCAGAACGACCAACAGCGGATTCTCGTAGCGCGCGTCGAACAGCGTATTTCCCGGAACTCCAAGTCGCGGAGCCATCTGCGGCAGGACGCCCGACACCCACGTGTCCTTGTCGAGCAGCTGCGGTTCCGGAAACTCGTGGCAAGCCGCACAGTATCTGCGTGCCAGTTTTTCTCCGTCAGACTGCCGGTGGCAATTCGAAGCGACCACCGTGAGTCCGAGTACGAAAGCAGCACGTGCTATCCAACATCCAGCGAGGCGTGCGCGTTCCGGGAAGCCGACCCTATGCGGCAGAAGCGGTCTCCGCCGACGCAAACGGCCAGCGCTTCGTGTTCCACGACCATAGCAGAAACGCCAGGTAGCCCAGCCCAAGCGCGACGACGCCGAAGATGATCACCCGAAGCTGCGTCGTCGCGAAGACGAACAGCCACCCGAGCACAGCGATCAAAGCCGGCACCGGATACAGCCACATCCTGTACGGCCTCGGCATGTCCGGCTCTCGCTTGCGCAGCAACATCAGTCCGAAGATCTGTCCCATGAACTGCACGAGGATTCGCGTCACGATCAATGCATCAATGACCGTGCCCAGGGAGAAGAATCCCGCCACGATTGAGAGCAGGCCCAATACGATAAGCGAGATGTACGGGAAATCCTTGGTCGGGTGCAGACGTCCGAAGACGCGGAAGAAATAGCCGCTCTGCGCCGCGGCGAACGGGATCCGCGAGTAACCAAGCAGCAGCGCGAATACAGAGCCGAAGGCTGTCCAGAGAACCAGCAGCGTGAAGACAGTCGCGACCCCGGAGCCGTAGATCTTCTGCATGAAGATCGATACGATGAAGTTCGATTCCATGTGTTCGGCCGCGGGCACGAATTCTCTCCACGGTACCACGCCGATGAGCGAGAGGTTGATGCCGAAGTAGATCACCGCGACCGCAGCCGTGCTTATGAGAATCGACCGTGGAATCGTACGCCCCGGATCGCGAACTTCGTCGCCGATGTAGCAGACGTCGTAGTAGCCGAGGTAGTCGTAGATGCCGATGCGCGAGGCGGCGCCCAAGCCAAGGAAAAAGCCGAGCGAGAACTTGAAAGCGTCGGGCGGAAAATCGAAAGCAACGTGCGCATTGAAGTGCGTCGCGCCGGTGAAAATCACGGCGAGCACCGTGATGAGCGTTCCGACCCAGAGCGAGACCGTGATCTTGACGATCGAGTTGATGCGCCGGTAGAGCAGGGCGATGTTGATCAGCCCGACGACAGTGATGAGCGCAATCACGCCCGGTCGCGTGAGTCCTTTCCAGATGTAGCTCGCGTAATCCGCGAAGCCGATGTAGCCCGACGCGATCTCGAGTGGCCCGCTCAGAACGAATTGCCAGACGAAGAGAAACGCCATCAGTCGTCCGTATCGTTCGCGTCCGAAGGCTTCGCGCAGATAGTGGAACGATCCGCCCGAGCCGGGCATCGCCGCGCCGAGCTCGCTCCAGACCATTCCGTCGCACAGGACGATGACGAGCGACACGACCCAGCCGAGCATCGCCTGCGGCCCACCCATCGCGGTCATGAGCAGCGGGATCGTGATGAACGGCCCGACGCCGATCATGTTCGTCATGTTGAGCGCTGTCGCCGGCAGGAGGCCGAAGCGGCGCGTGAGGTGCGGCTGGTCGGGCGGGGCGGCGGTCATGCGATTTCTGGTTGCATTGAGTCGGGTCTAATGTAAGCGGGACGCGCTATGCGGGAAGCGGGAAGCGGGAAGCGGGACGCGGGAAGGGGGAAGCGCCTGACCGAGGACGCGGACTAACGGCATCGACGATCGCGGACTGATTGAGAACTGAGGACTCGGACCGATTACGGACTGACAGTTAACTGCAACTGCTCTCACTCACTGGTGCGAGGCGGGAGTTACTAGCTGCCTGCTCTGGGCAAAGGTCTTGACAGGTCAGGTGGAGTAGGGGCACAGGCACTGCTCTCGCCCTTGCGCCACGAGAACACTCCCGGCTTTGCAACTCTTATCGATTAGCCTCGAGCGAGCAGCGGGTAGCGGCATGGTTAAATGCGACCATCGCGGCGCCGTCGCTCCGCACGCTGTGAGTTCTCCGTCCTCAGTTAGTCCGAGTCCTCGATCCGCAATCAGTCCGCGATCAGCAATGCACTTGGTCCGCGTCCTCGGTCAGCAGGCCGTCCCGCTTCCCGCTTCCCGCTTCCCGCCTTACCTCCCCACAAAAACTCTGAGCGACACGGGCGCCGTTTCGTTTCCGCCCGCTTCCGCCGTCCACGTCAGCGTCTGCCATTCGGATTTTGCCAGCCTCGGCGCCACCAATCGCAATCGCACCGGCCGATCATCGTGGGCCCTCACGTCAAAAGCGGTCATCGGCCACGGATGCGAGTGCTGCTGCGATGTGCTGTCGAGGCTCCAACCCGGCGGAAGCTGATGTCGCAAATGGAACGTGAGCGGTTGATCCGTATTGTTGTGCAGCACGAGCATCAGTGGCAGGCGCGAACCGCTTCCAACGCCGAGCTCCGGCGCGAGCAGGTTCGTCATGACATCGAGATCGTGCGCGGGATAGAATCTCTTGTAGAAGGCCCAGCCCTCACCCAGCTCCACCGAAATACTCGGCGGATTCGCTTCGGGGCGATAGCCGCGAACGGGCGCGAACGGAATCGGGCCTGATCCGACTCCAGCCATTATGTCGTCGGTCGATTGGCCACCAACGAGTGATTTCCCCCGAACGAACGGCAGCGGCTGATCGAAATCCGTGAGATTGTTGGACGCTAGCGCGCGCGCGGGAACGTCGCCGTACTGGGTGAGATGGAAGGCAAGCTCTTTCGCGGCGAGCCGAGCGTACGAGACGTGCTGAGATGGAGAGACCGCGGTCATCGAATACTCGGGCCCTTTGCCCTTCATGAACTCGAAGTGCGAGGCATCAGTATAGTAGTAGAGCTTTTTTGGCTGCCACGGGTGCAGTCCCTCCATCAGGTTGCCGTACCACAGATGGTCTTCGGGCGCTGCGATCTGCTCGGGAAATTTGGTGGGATCGCCAGCAAGATCGAACGCTTCGGTGGCGATGACCGCCGACGCCTGATGGTCCTCGTGGTTTTCGCCGACTACCGTGGCTGGCAGCATGGCGATGACGACCTCGGGCCGCGTGAGTCTGATGAATCTCACGGCTTCGCCAAGCGCGCTGCCGTGATTCGAGGTCTCCAGCGAGCGAAGCACGTCGGACACGTCCTGCGCCCAGGTGTCCGGCGCGCGGATGAACCACACTTTGTCGATGCCGAGTGAGGCCAGGGCTTCTCGCGTCTCGATCTCGCGGATCTCGGCGAGCGATCGAGCCTGCTCGTAGCCAACGAGGTTTTGTCCCGCATCGCCGCGTGTAGTCAGAACGACGGCGACGCGTCGGTGCTCGTCGAGTGAGGCTTTGGCCAGATAACCGGCGATGGTCGACTCGTCGTCGGGGTGCGGCGCGATCACCAGGATGTCCGCCTTGAATCGATCGTCGGGGGGCGGATTGAGATCGGGCTGTTGCGATATGACTGAGAGCGGGAAAACAATCGCGGCAAGAGAGGCTGCAACCAGGGAAAATCTGCGCATCACGTAATACTCAGGGTGACGTCATTCAAGAGCTGCCAGCTTAAGCTGCCAGCGTCCAGCCCGAAGCCGCCAGCATTCAGCTGCAGGCATATTTGACTTTTCTGTCTCACTTCGGGGCAGCGAGTGTGTTGCTGACGAAAGCCAGGCTCTTTCCGTCCGGCGACCACGACGGGACGTTGATCGTCCCCTGGCCGCCGTAGACATATGCGATCACCCGCGACGGACCGCCACCGATCGGCATCAATCTCAGCATCACGTGCTTATAGAATGGATGGTCGTCGGCCGCGACGTCCAGCGCGAACGAGATGTACACGATCCATTTGCCATCGGGCGAGATGTGCGGGAACCAGTTGTTGAAGTCGTCGTTCATGATTTGCTCCTGCCCGCTTCCGTCGGGGCGCATCCGCCAGATCTGCATCCGCCCGCTGCGGACGGAATTGAAGTAGATGTACTTCCCATCCGGTGTGTACTCGGGACCGTCATCCAGACCCGGCGTGGACGTCAGGCGGATTTCCTCTCCTCCGCTCGCGGGAATTTTATAAACGTTGAAGTCGTCGTTCCTCTGACCGGTGAACACCAGCCATTTTCCGTCCGGCGACCAACCGTGGAGATACGACGGTCCTCTCGCCGTTACCCGATGCGGGGTCCCGCCCACCGTCGGCACCGTATACACAATCGAAGCGCCACTGTCCTTTGGCGAGCTGTTGCTGATCGCGATCATCGAGCCGTCGAACGAAAGTACGTGATCGTTGTTGTTGTGCGTCGCGAAGCCTGTATTAATGGCTTCCGCTGCGCGCGTCGCCAGATCGAAACGGTACAGTCGTCCTTCCTGCGCATAGATGAGTGCCTTTCCGTCGCGCGTCCAGTTCGGTGCCTGGAAAGATCCGGAATACTGATGGACGATCGTCGCGTTGCCGGTCGCTACATCCAGTATCTCGAGATTGCTGCCGAGGTACTGGCGATACGGTACGAGCGTGGCGGGCGCGGGTATCGTGATGCGGACGTTGCTGAACATACCGCGCTCGAGGACGGTGTCATTGTGCGCACAGACAAAAAGGCCAACGTAGACGGTGTCGGGAAGCGCGACGTCGGAGATCCGTTGCGTGACGAGAGTATCGCCGAATCGCGCGACCGACATGATGTAAACACCGTCGCGCCGCTCCAGCTGCACCACAGCGTCGAGACCGCGCTCGGCGAGACTATCCGCGGATTTTGCTTCCTCGGTTGTCGCGCCCGCAGTCCGACGAAACTGCAACGAGACGAGTCCGTTGCCGTGAACCGCCGCCGTTACGTGCGGCGCATTGGAGTCGAGCGACGGGCGGATCGTCCAGCCAATCTTTCGGTGCGCCTCCACTCCTCGGCCGACAAACCTCGCGCGCGCCGACAGGATGAAATTCCCGGTCATCCGCTTCCACACGAAATGGAAATCGTCGTGGTCGCCCCACATGT
>JBOHTB010000081.1:0-12356 GCA_050733435.1 Gemmatimonadaceae bacterium
CTTACAGCCGAGACGTGCTGAGCAGAGTGATCTACGGCACTCGACTGTCACTTAGCATCGGCCTGCTCGCCACCCTTGTGAGTCTCACACTTGGCGTGTTCTACGGGGCGATAGCGGGGTACGCCGGCGGATTTGTCGACGGCATCATGATGCGCGTGCTCGACGGTTTCCTCGCAATCCCACGGTTGCTCCTCCTGCTCGGGATACTCGTCGCCTGGCCCCAGCTGTCCGTCGCAGCCTTCATTCTCTTCCTCGGCCTCACCGGCTGGTTCGGTCTCAGTCGCATAGTCAGAGGTCAGGTTCTTGCGTTGAAGCACGCGGAATTCGTTACTGCTGCGCGCGCGCTGGGCGCGAGCCGAAAACGTATTCTGGTGCGGCACCTGCTGCCGAATCTGATTTCTCCGATCGTCGTTGCGGCAACATTGGGCGTCGCTCACGTTATCGTCCTGGAGGCGGGACTTTCGTATCTGGGAATCGGAGTTCCGCAACCGCTGGCGAGCTGGGGAAACATCATTCAGGATGGTGCTGATCAGGTCGCGACGCTTTGGTGGATGTCACTTTTTCCCGGTCTCTTCATGGTGCTCACGGTGATGACGCTGAATGTCGTGGGTGAATCCCTCCGCGACGCGTACGAGCGGCGCTGAAACCCAGTGACTGCGCTAAGACCCTGACCTTGCCTGGGATTCCATGACTGCGACACTCCTCTCGATCCGCGACCTGAGAACCTACTTCTATACTGAAGCGGGCGTGGCACGATCGGTCGACGGCGTCTCCTTCGATGTCGGCGCCGGAGAGACGGTCGGAATCGTCGGCGAGTCGGGCTGCGGAAAATCCGTCACCGCACTTTCCATTCTGAGGCTCATCCAGCCGCCCGGGCGCATCGAGTCCGGAAGCCGAATCGAATTCGAGGGAAAGGATCTCATCACCATTGGCGACGCGGAGATGCGCCACATCCGTGGCAATCGCATCTCGATGATTTTCCAGGAGCCAATGTCTGCTCTCAATCCGGTCTTCACGGTCGGCGACCAGGTTGCTGAAGTAGCGAGGATCCACGCTGGACTGAGCAAACGAAAAGCGTGGGACCGCGCCGTCGAGACCTTGGCACTAACCGGAATGCCAGCGCCGGAGGATCGTGCGAAACAATATCCTCACCAGCTCTCTGGAGGAATGCGCCAGCGGGTTCTGATCGCGATGGCTCTCATCATGAAGCCCGCCCTGGTCATCGCCGACGAGCCGACAACTGCTCTCGACGTGACGATCCAGGCTCAGATCCTCGATTTGCTGATGCATCTGCAAAAAGAATTCGGAACTTCGATTCTCATGATCACCCACGATCTCGGAGTTATCGCCGAGACGACATCGAGGGTCGTCGTGATGTACGCGGGCGAAGTGGTGGAGGAAGCCGCGGTCGACACGCTCTTCGCGCACGCCCATCACCCGTACACAGAAGGCCTCATCAACTCGATGCCGCACATCGGGCACGATCAGGAGAGACTGAACGTCATTCCGGGCACGGTGCCCGCGCCCACGAACTGGCCGACAGGGTGCCGCTTCCGCGAGCGCTGCCCTTACTCCTGGGATCTTCCCGAGCGCGAGCATCCTCCGCTTTACGACGTCGGGGAGAACCACACGTCGCGGTGTCACCTTGCCATCGAGCCGGAGCGGCGGAACAATCCGCATCCACCGCTCGTGGTTCTCGAGGGAGTGGGAGCCGCATGATCGCGGCATGGTTAGATGGAAGGCGCATGACCCCTGAGCCCATGATCTCAAACGGGGTGGGTGCCGCATGACGGCTCAGCCCCCCATCTCAAACGGAGCGCCTCTGGTCTCGGTTCGGAATCTCCGGAAGGAGTTCCCGATAAAGAAAGGCGTGTTCGCGCGCCAGGTCGGCTCTGTAAAGGCCGTGAACGATGTCTCGTTTGACATCGTCGCCGGCGAGACGCTCGGCGTCGTCGGTGAATCCGGCTGCGGAAAGACGACGACCGGTCGTACGATCCTCAGGCTCCTCGAGCCGACATCGGGTGAGATCAACTTCGATGGACGCAACGTCGGAGCACTCGGGACGTCCGATCTCCGTGCTCTCCGCCGGGAGATGCAGATCATTTTTCAGGATCCGGTCTCGTCGCTCAATCCGAGAATGACTGTCGGTGCGATCGTTCGCGAGGGTCTCACCATCCACCACCTTGCCGAGGGATCGGCTGCGGACGCACGAGTGCGGCAGCTGCTCGAAGAAGTTGGACTCCGACCCGAATACGGCTCGCGGTATCCGCACGAGTTCTCCGGCGGACAGCGCCAGCGCATCGGCATCGCTCGCGCGCTTTCGGTCGAGCCGAAATTCATCGTGTGCGACGAGCCCGTTTCCGCGCTCGACGTCTCCGTGCAGGCGCAGGTGATCAACCTTCTCGTCGATCTTCAGCGCGATCACAATCTCACCTACATGTTCATCGCGCACGATCTGTCGGTGGTCGAGCACATCGCCGATCGAGTCGCCGTGATGTACCTCGGAAAAATCGTTGAGCTCGCCAGTGCTGACGATCTCTACCGCGAGCCCATCATGCCATACACCCAGGCGCTTCTATCCGCGGTGCCTGTCGCCGATCCCAAAGCGCGGAAGGATCGCATCATCCTTCAGGGCGACGTTCCGTCCCCTGCTAATCCGCCGTCGGGGTGCGTCTTCCATCCCCGCTGCCACCATCCGGCGAAGGACGCAGCCTGCGCGCGCATCGTACCCCCGCTGGAGGAAAAGTCGTCCGGACATTTCGCGGCGTGCATCAAACAGCCGCCAACAACAATCGACTGGGAGCAACAAAAGAGCGCAGGTGGCGTACACCCACCAGAGCGGTATCTTCCGCTCGCGGCGGTTCACGCGTAGCGACTCTCTCCCCCACACCTCCGACAAATGGCCCGAGACAGAGACGTATTCCAGCAGCCCTCGGCAGGAACCGTAACGCACGACGAGCCGCCACCGGGTCTCGAGCGCGGCCCCAGCTCGCGAACCTTCTTCGGACAACCGATAGGGCTCTCCACGCTCTTCTTCACCGAGATGTGGGAGAGGTTCTCGTTCTACGGCATCAGGCCGCTCCTCATCCTCTTCATGACGGCGGCGCTCGCAAGCGGTGGATTCGATTTCACGAGGGAAACCGCGGGCGCGATTGTCGGCATCTACGCGGCGTGCGTCTACCTCTCCGCGCTCCCAGGCGGCTGGATTGCGGACAGACTCCTCGGTCTTCGCAGAGCGATCTGGTACGGTGGGATTCTCATAGCGCTCGGACATTTGTCGATCGCGCTCTCGATCGTCTTCGCGCACTCGGCGTTCTTCATCGGGCTGATCCTCATCGTCCTCGGCACCGGGCTCCTCAAGCCGAATATTTCCGCAATCGTCGGCGATCTCTACCCCGAGGGCGGATCCAGACGTGACGCTGGCTTCTCGATTTTCTACATGGGCATCAACGTCGGAGCTCTTGTCGCTCCGCTGATCACCGGAGTCCTCGGCGAAAAGGTTGGCTGGCACCTTGGCTTCGGAGCCGCAGGCGTGGGCATGGTCATCGGTGTGATCTGGTATCGGCTCCGCGCTGACAAGACGCTCGGTGACATCGGTATCGCGCCGGCGTCGCAGGATCCCGCGGAGCACCGCCGCATCAGACTCATCGTCGGCGGAGCCATCGCCGTAATTGCGTTGCTCGTGCTTCTGGCGATGACCGGCGTCATCCAGATCAATGCGGTCTCGATCGCGCAGCGAATGACCTTCGTCATCGTCGGAATGGCGCTGCTGTATTTCGTTTACGTGTTCGCTGCCGGCGGACTGGATGGCGCGGAGAAGAGACGCGTCTTCGTCATTTTCCTGCTTTTCGTTTTCGCGGCGATTTTCTGGTCGGCCTTCGAGCAGGCGCCGACATCGCTGAACCTGTTCGCGCACGACTTCACCGACCGCGTCGTCTTCGGCTGGCAGATGCCGACGCTGTGGCTGCAATCGGCGAACTCGGTGTTCGTGATAGCGCTCGCTCCGGTTTTCGGTGCGCTCTGGATCGCGCTCGGCAAGCGCGGCAGGGATCCTTCCAGCATCGCAAAGTTCGCGTGGGGTTTGTTTTTCGCGGGACTCGGCTTCGTAGTGATGATCGTCGCCGCGAACATCGTCATCACTGGCGGCGGAAAGATGCTCGTCTCACCGTGGTGGCTCGTCCTGAGCTACCTCTTCCAGACTTTCGGCGAGCTGTCGCTCAGCCCGGTTGGCTTGAGCTCGATGACGAAACTCGCGCCGCCCAAGTTCAAGGGTCAGATGATGGGCGTGTGGTTCATGGCCGACGCGCTCGGGAACCTGATCGCCGGTCTCGTGGGCGGGCGCGTCGATCCGAACAAACTGAGCGACATGCCCATCCTGTTTCGTCAGACTTCGGTGTCGCTCTTCGTCGCGGCAGTGGCGTGCGGTCTGCTCGTATTCCCGGTGCGGAGAATGATGAGAGGGATCCCCGCCGAGAACCGGTAACCCGCGGGAGGGCGGACGTGTCGAGCGGCTCTTGGCTTTCCGAGCGAGGGGAACTGCAAGGTCAACGGAACACGACACGCGGGAACGCAAGGTCAACGGAACACTACACGCGGGAACGCAAGGTCAACGGAACACTACACGCTTCCGGCGATTCGCTACCCGCGACGCGCTACTCGCTTAAAACGCGCGCGATCACAGGTTCTCACGCATGGAAGGCGGAGTCTTGAGCGAGTAGCGGACAGCCGGCCGCGAATCGCCGGAAGCGTGTAGTGTTCCGTTGCAGTTTCATGCCGCCGACCGGCAGTTCCCAGGAAATCGGCGCGACGAGCCCTACCGCCAAGCGCAAACGTTTTTGCCCGTGTGCACTAGTCCGAGCCCTCGATCCGCGTCCCGCGTCCCGCTTCCCGCTTCCCACCGAGAGGTGTGCAAGGCCTCGCTCGGCAAGCGTCTCAGGATAGACAAGACTCAACGAGGCATAGATGCGCAGACTCATTGTCGGTCTTACCTGCTTGCTGGCGTGCATTCCCACTCTTTCGCAGGCGCAAGCGGGATCCCCATCTCCGCACCAACCGGAGATCGCCACGAGCGGTCGCGGCGAAGTGCGCCTCGCTCCGGACTACGCTTACGTGCTCATCGGCGTGACCACGCAATCGCGGAATGCGGTCGAGACCGCGTCCGAAAATGCGAGGCGAGTGGCGGCAATTATAAGCGCGCTGCGAGCGACCGGTCTCACCGACCAGCAGGTGAGGACGGCTGGCTACTCCCTCACGCAGGTGTACGAATATCCAAAGAACGCGCCTCCGAAGTTGACGGGCTTCTCCGCACGAAATGGAATAAGAGCTGAAGTGCGACGCCTGAACGATGTCGGACAGGTCATCGACGCCGCCATCTCAGCGGGCGCGACCGACATTTCGTCAATCCAGTTCCTCGCGTCGAGCACCGACAGCGCGAGGCGAGTCGCGCTCGCGGATGCGGTCAGACAAGCGAGAACGGACGCCGACGTAATGGCCCGTGCAGCCGGCGGATCGCTTGGCCGCCTCATCTCGATGAGCTCGGGCTTCGTCCAGCCCGCGGGCGGACAAGTCTATCTGGACCAAGTGGTAGTTACGGGCGCTGTGATGTCACGAAACAGCGCGCCAACTCCAATAGCACCAGGCGAGCTGACCGTCGTCGCAACGGTATCTGCTCGGTGGGATTTTGTCGGAGGCACCGCGCGTTAGAGTACGCAGAAGTAGCACTCGCCCAGACACGGGCGACCAGACAAGCCCTGAATGCGAGTATAAAAGCCAATGGCTACGGCTGCAAAGCTTGCGGCTCCCTGCTTCAGTATTGAAGATGCCAGGATGGTTCCGCGGCCTCTAAGTCGCGCCCCCACATCCTCGAAGCCGCGCTCTACGGCCAATTGAACACTGTCGTCGGCACCGATCTCTCTCGGCTATTTGCTATGTCGCGCGGCTCGATCCGAAAGGCCCTCGTGAAATCGGTGACCACCAGTCGCACCTCCATCCCTTTCGTATGATCGCCCCTCACCGGAAAGGCAAAGTCGGCTCTGACGGTATGACGCGACTGCGGCGGGCTCGCGGCAAGCACGCTGAAACCCGTCGAGAGGTAGATCCGAGTGTTGACGCCAAACGGCGAATCCCCCGCCCATATCTTGCCGGCGTCCATAAACCCCGCGACCGCGACCGTCGCCGCGTCCTTGTATCGCCCGATCAGATAACGATCTTCCACCCGCCCGACCAATCTCCGCGCGCCGCCCACTTCGGATGATCTGAATCCGCGCAGTCCGCCGTCGCGATCCGCAAACGTCAGCTGAAACGGAATCCTTTGCTTCCAACCGCCACTCAACGTCAGATCGGTCATCCACGTCTGTCTGTTGAATGGTTTCGCGTAGAGCGCCGCTCGACCATGGGCGAGAATTCCATCCCAGTTCCCTGCCTCGCTTCGCCTGCCCTCTCCCGCTATATCGATCGCCGCATACGTGAGCTGCGATGCCGCGCCTGCATAGAGATCGGTGGATCCGAACCAGTCCGCCTCCTTGCCGCGGAGAAGCTCCACGCCCTTTCCAAGAAGGGTCGCCAGCTGATATCCCGTTCGCAGATCCTCAGTACCTTCGAGCGCGTTGAATCCGGTCACCCGCAGAAAGTGAACGTCTCGAATTCCGAACAGGCCGTTCACTCGCGCCGTCTGATGCTTAGTGTATCGATCGATGAGCGCCTGGCTCGTGTCGGCCGATATTCCCGTGTCGGCGACGATCACAGGCTGCGCCGCTGGAGTCTCGTCCTCGAACGAAACAGAACCTCCGACCAGAAGCAGCCGGCCAAGCGGAGGCCCGATCCGGATTACACCACCGATATCGCTGTAAGAGCGCTCGATTTTTAGTGCCGCCGGCAACGCGTCCGGCCGCCGAAAATAGAAATAACCGATGCTGTTCCCAGCCGTCGTGCGCCAGGAAATGCGTTGCAGATCGGTCAGAAAGGGATGGCTCGCTTCCATTGCCCAATCGCTGCCGAGCTCGCGCCGGCCACCCTCAAGCCGAAACTGGTAGGGCCGCCCAAGGAACTGATAGTCGAGGAGTCTTCCGGAATAGGTATCTCGAAAATTCAGACTCTTCTTCCAGGAGCCATCGGCGTGGATGGCGCTGCCCGCAAGATTGTCCTCCCCCAGGAGGATGCCGCGCAAATGGGGCGACGCAGAAGTCACAGTGCCGCCGAGGATGATCGAGACTTCGTCCACCGTCGTCACGCTGAGGATCACGCCGCCATTTCCATCCGCGTACGCAAGGACCGATGCGTCCGCGATGAATGGCTGCGCGCGGAGAATGCGCTCCGATTCCGCGCGACGGACCTCGGTGCAAGCATCTCCCAGCTGAAGCGCGAGGTAGCGCCGAATTACCGTCGCCTTGGTCGTCACGTGCTGCTTCGCGGCGAAGCGGCCGGCCCGCTGCCACACGTTATTTCCGGTGATCCGAAAGGGCGGGTTCGCATCTATGTCGATGCGGCTAATGCGCTCCCCCTTGCAGGTGACGGGCAGCCCGTTCAGACTTTGAGGCTCAACCCTTGTCGCCGACGCGGCGGCGAACAGCAATACCAGCTTACCCTGTCGAAGAGAGATCACTCGTGTCGTCCGCGCGCAAGCGGGTTCCAGCCTGCACAGTTGCTGTTACCGCCAGTATCCGCCCCGATGGTGATACCAGACGTGTCCGACTCACTGCCGCTTACGTGACGGCCCTGGAAAACGCAGGGCTCATACCACTGATCGTCCCTCCACTCTCGAGCGCTGACGCAGCGGAGTCCATCCTCGATTCGGTGTCCGGTCTCGTGCTCACCGGCGGTGAAGACGTCGATCCCGCGCGCTACGGCGAGAAACGGCACGAAAAAGTACGCTACGTGAACCCCGCGCGCGATGCGACTGAGACGGCGTTAATCGAACAGGCCAGGACGCGCGGGATGCCCGTTCTCGCGATTTGCCGCGGCATCCAGATACTTAACGTGGCGCTTGGCGGCACACTCGTGCAGGACATCCCGTCGGAGGTCGACACCTCGATCGATCACGACGAAGACTCCCCGCGAGAGCTGCGCTCGCACGAAATCTCCATCGAGTCCGGCTCGCTCATCGCCCGCGCGCTGGGTTCCGAGCGCGTGACCGTGAATTCTTTCCATCACCAATCAGTGAAGCGCGTAGCTGATGGAATGCGCGTCACGGCGCGCTCGCCCGACGGCGTCATCGAAGGACTCGAGTCGAGCCGGCCGGACTGGTGGGTGATGGGCGTTCAGTGGCACCCGGAAGATCTCGCCGAGTCTCCGGAGCCATGGGACAGAGGGTTGTTCAAGGCGTTCGCCCAACGGCTCGGAGCGTAGTGGAATCTCACCGCATTCTCCACGTTGACTCGGGGCGCAGTTGGCGCGGCGGCCAGCGTCAGGTCTTTCTGCTTGCCACCGGACTTCGCGATCTCGGGTATCGCGTTCTCATCGTCGCTCCCACAGGATCACCGCTGATCAGGCGGGCCGAAAGGGCGGGACTTCCGACCTATCGACTCACGCTCCGCGGCGAATGGGACATCGGCGCTGCACGCGAGCTGCGCGCGGTCGCAAAGGAATGGAGCGCCGATGTCGTCCACGCCCACGATGCCCGCTCGCACTCGATCGCCAGACTCGCGCTCCTCGGCAAGCGAAAGACTCGGCTCGTAGTCACTCGCCGAGTTGCCTTTCCGCCGAAGCAAGTTCGCCTGAAGTATCGACACGGTGTCGATGCATTCATTGCAATCTCGAACGCAGTCAAAGCGGTGATGCTCAAGGCTGGAATTCCGGGCAGTATGATAGACGTGGTTTATTCAGGCATTCCGGCCCCGGTGGTGAAGCGTCCGCGTAACTGGCGTCGCGAACGCGGCTGGCCGCCTAATTCGGTTATCTGCGGCATCGTCGGCGCGATGACCCAGGAAAAGGGATTGGATATGATCGGGGGCATCGCCCGTCGTCTTCCCGGCGAAGTGTTTCGGCGAACTCGCCTCGTCCTGCTTGGTGGCAAGGGCAAAGGCGGGACGACTGTCGCCGGAGTGGAGGGATTCGATGCCGGCTTTGTCGAAGAGATCCACGATGCCGTCGCCGGACTCGATGTTCTGTGGCATCCGTCCAGGTCAGAAGGATTGGGGACGTCGGTGATCGATGCCATGGCGATCGGGGTACCGCCGATAGCTTTCGCGGTGGGGGGGTTGCCCGAGGTCATAGAAGATGGAAAGAGCGGCATCCTCGTTCCCGCCGGCGACGTCAATGCGTTCATGCGAGCTGCGTCGGAGCTCATCACAAACAGCGCGCTTCGGGCGCGGCTCGGAGAGGGAGCAAAGCTGCGCGCGAAAGAGTTCGACGCAAAAAAGATGATCCACCGAACGGCTGAGGTGTACGATCGAGTGATGGCGGGGTAGCGGCCAATCGGCCGCTGCTCCTATCTTGCTCAAGCCCACCTACAGCTCACCCACACTGCGGATTCACTTGCTCTATATCTGTATTCCTACGTACAACGAAGGTCCTACGGTCGGAGTGCTCCTTTGGCGCATCCGTCGGGTTTTCCAGGACTATTCGCGCGAATACGAGATCATCGTCTACGACGACGGGAGCACCGACGGCACGCGCGAGACTGTCGAGCCATACGGCGAGGTCATTCCATTGACGGTTCTTCGCGGAGAGCGCCGGAAGGGCTACGGCTTCGCGCTTGATAAGCTGGTCCGCGAGGTGAGTCGTCGGACGCGCTACGCTCGCCGGGATGCCTTGATACTGATGCAGGCCGATTTCACGGATCAACCAGAGCACATCCCCGAGCTCGTGAAGCGGTTCGAGGGCGGGGCCGACATCGTGGTCGCCAAACAGGAGCTTAGCGAGGAGGCACCGGCTGCCGTGCGAAGACTCCGTCGTCTCGCCGCCTGGATCCAGCGAGCGGGTCTTCCCAGGACTGGAGACGGGGACCCCTTCTCGACTTTTCGCCTCTACCGTATCTCCGTGCTGCGCGAGCTCCTGAAGACTTTGGGCGAGAGACCGGTAGTCGGCAGCAACGGCTGGGCGGCCAATATGGAGCTGCTCCTCGAGGCGCGACGCTTCGCGCGCAGAACAGAGACCGTCGACCTCGCGCCTCGCTACGACGTGCGCACCCGCGAGACGAGGGTGCGGCCGTTCGCAGATGCGCTGAGTCTTTACCGCTTCAGCAAGAGAGCGCGTGTCCTGGCGTCTACCGCTGGCGGTGCTTCGTGAATCGTCAGACGATACCGAGACCTTCGGCGCTAGTTCCGCTCTCGTTGACTACGCGAACGGTATCAAGGTCCTCGGCGCTACTACCGATCCCTTCGCTCACCTGCGTCGCGATCCTGGTTGCCACGGTGGTCACTTCGTCCGCCGCGCAATCACCGGCTGCCCCAGCGCCCACAGCTGTGGTGGGATCCCCCGCCAAGCGCGCCAAAGTTCCATTTGGCGTCGGCGAGAAGATGGAATACGACGTCAAGTTCGGGGCGCTCAGAGTAGGAAGTGCGCACATGGAGGTCGTTGCGCTGGACAATCTCCGCGGCCGACCCGCGTGGCATACCGCGTTCTGGGTGCGTGGGGGAAATTTCCTCTACCGCGTGAACGATGTGTACGAAAGCTGGATGGACGCCGAGACACTCTCTTCGCTCCGCTTTGTCCAGCAGCTCCAGGAAGGCGGCAAGGACACCGAGCGCCGCTTCGAGATCTATCCTGAGCGCGCGGTCTTCATTCAGACTTCCAAGAAGCCCGAGGTGGAAGAGCCATCCGTCAGCAATCCGCTCGACGACGGGTCCTTTCTGTATTTCCTCCGAACGATCCCCCTCGTGGTTGGACAGACTTACGATTTCAATCGGTATTTCCGGCCCGATCGCAATCCGGTTCGGATCCGCGTTCTTCGCAAGGAGAGCGTGTCGGTCCCGGCCGGAAAGTTCAACGCGATCGTCGTTCAGCCGATGATCAAGACCAAGGGGATATTCTCGGAGAACGGCCACGCCGAAGTCTGGCTATCTGACGACGACAAGCACATCATGCTGCAGCTCAAGTCGAAGTTGTCGTTCGGATCGCTGAACCTCTATCTCAGGTCATACAACCCATCGCCGAATCCCTAGGCGGTAAACGCGGCGGCCGCGCCGCTGCAGCCACTGGCAAATCGGCAGCGCACTCAAAAACTGCGACTCCGAGTTCGAGGACCGTGACCTCGAATCAGTTTGTGGAAGCGGACCTCAAAAAAGTGCGAACCGTTCCAATCGAGCGACGTCCGAACAAGGTCGTTGCTTCAGAGTTCGCCTCACCACCCGGAAGGGATCGGAGCTTTTCCGCCTTCCTCAAATCGCTTCCCGACGTTCTCGTCGCGCGCGATTTCCTGAAAGTCGTCGAGGCCATCGCCTCCGCAAAACGACGCAGCCGTGGAGTAGTAGTTATGCTCGGCGGACACATCGTAAAGACGGGGCTCGCACCGCTTCTGATCGACCTGATGAAACGGGGCGTCGTCACCCACCTGGCGATGAACGGATCCGCGGCAATCCACGACTACGAGATCGCGCGCTTTGGAGCTACGTCGGAAGATGTCGCGCGCGGCCTCGTCGATGGCACGTTCGGAATGGCGGAGGAAACCGGTCGCGGCATGAACGAAGCATTCGCAGCCGGAGAGAAAAACAGCTGGGGAATGGGCGAGGCACTCGCGCGTGCACTCGAGGCGTTACCGCTCTCCAATCCCGAGCTGTCAGTGATGCTCTCGGCTTATCACCTCGGAGTCCCATGTACTGTTCACGCAGCACTTGGCGCCGAGATCATCCACCAGCATCCCACTGCGAGCGGCGCCGCGATAGGTGACACGAGCCACCGCGACTTTCGGAGGCTCGCCGGCTCGTTGCCCACCCTCGACGACGGTGGAGTGGCTCTCAATCTCGGAAGCGCCGTGATCATGCCCGAGGTATTTCTCAAAGCGCTCACGATCGCGCGCAACTTGAACGCCGGAAAACCGACCGGCTTCACTACCTGCGACATGGACATGCAGCGCCATTACCGTCCGCGCGTAAACGTGGTCCAGCGCCCAACCCAGGGAAGCGGAAAAGGCTACGAGATCACCGGGCACCACGAGATCATGGTCCCGCTCCTCGTCTGGGCGGTCGCTTCCTCTCTCGGCGCGACTTAGAGATCATTTCGCGAACTGGCGTCTACAAAACCGAAGCAGGGAGCTTCAGGCGTTGCAGCCGTAGCCGTTGGCATTCATACTCGCATTCCAGGAAACTGCAACGGAACACTACCCGTGTACGGACGGGAGGATAGGTGAGCCTTAGACCGGGAGGATGGGTGAGCCGCGAGTGCGGTTTCATCAGTCCTCATTAGGATCAGTTTTCCAACAG
>JBOHTB010000082.1:0-29342 GCA_050733435.1 Gemmatimonadaceae bacterium
GTCGTGGATGTCTGGATCCAATCGGGGAGCGGCCCTCCGTACTTCTCGCGGCGATTCGTGTCGGGCGAGACGAAGGAAATCCGCATCTATCTCCACGGCGGAAACGACAGAGCAACTGTGCAGGGAAACGTGCAACGGAGCATTCCGGTCCGGATAATCGGCGGCAACGGGACGAACACTTTGAGTGATTTGTCGACGGTCGGCGGAAGAAGAAATCCGACCCGATTCTACGACGTCGGTACCGTCACCAACGTGAAGTATGCGCGCGACACCGTCGACGAGAGGATCAACATCGATAACGCCTTCAATCACTATTTCAATCGCCGGCCATGGCTGCGCGCGTACGGCACGCTCATCCCGCCGCAGCAGGACCGTGGATCGACGATCAAGCCGGTGCTGGCGCTGCACTCACAGCGCCTGCTCGGCATCTATCCCGTCGTTGGATTCAGACGCTATGTCTACGGGTTCCGCGACGTTCCGTACTCGACGATGACTGAAGCGGACATCGCACAGGCAACGGCCAGCAATCGCATGCGCATCCGCGCGAATTTCGACAAGCGGCTGGAAGAGTCGGACGTCCACATTCCGGTGTCGGCGTACATGTCGCAGTTCGAGGTCGTGCAGTTCAAGGGATTCGGAAACGACATCCCGGATGTGCGCGGACGTTTCTACGACGTCCGTCAGCGTCAGTGGCTGTTCAACCCTGGCATCGGCCGTTCGTTCAGTCCGGTCAGCGACATCTCTCTTGGTCCGGTCATTCGGTACACCAACACGGACAACTTGCCCAACACGGTTCTCGGCTTGCTGCGCCCATATGGGGTTGGGCAGTTCGGCCAGGCCGGGCTCCAGCTCAAGATGCACCTCGACAGCAAGTACGTCGCTGATACGCTGAAGCCGCGCTTCGTATTGGATGTCAATGGCGCTGGCTATCCGGGGATGTGGGATGTCTCGAGTCCGTACCAATCTCTGGACGGATGGGGCGCTGCGTACTTCACGCTTCCAATGGCCAGGAAGCCGGTGCTCGCATTGCGCGCGGGTGGCAAAAAACTTTGGGGACAGTTCCCCTACTTCGACGCCGCATTCCTCGGCGGGTCTGAGACATTCAGAACCGAGGAGAAGCAGCGCTACGCCGGAGACGCGTCGATCTACGGCACGACGGAGCTGCGCGTCCCGATCGCCAAATTTCCGTTCATTCTTCCGCTCGACGTCGGCGCGCTCGGCTTCGACGATATCGGCCGAGTGTATGTGAACGGCCAGTCGCCGGGCGGATGGCACAACGCCGCCGGTGCCGGACTCTGGGTTGGATATCTCAATCCAGCCACGAATTTCAACGTTCTCATCACGAACCGAAAAGGACGCCGGGTTGTGACGAGCGTCGGGTTCGCGTTCTGAGCTGCATCGTCAGGGAGAGGTGACCGGTTGCTGGTGAGTTTCGCTTCGCGGGGCGATGCGTCAACTTGATATATGCCCGCGTCCGCTAATCCCCATCTGAGTCTTTCTTCGAGCGCTCCCGCGACGGGCGGCGACGCGGACATCCGCATCTCCGCCATCGACATCGGATCCAACTCGATTCGTCAGACTATCGCGGACGTATCGGCCAACGGTGCGATTCGCGTCGTCGATGAAATGAAGGCTGCACCCCGGCTTGGTGCCGGCCTTTACGAGACGGGCGCGCTCAACGAGATCGCAATTCAGAACGCGCTCATCACGCTCAGCCGAATGGCGACGCTTGGCACACAGCTTGGAGTAAAGCGCACGGAGGTCGTTGCAACGAGCGCTGTGCGCGATGCGAAGAACGGCGAGGATTTCCTGCAGCGCGTGCGAGCGGAGACGGGGCTTCGCGTGCGAGTTCTACGCGGCGAGGACGAAGCCAGACTCAGCTTCCGGAGCGCGCTCGCGCACTTCGATCTTGGCTCGGGCCGCGCTGTCGTAATGGACATCGGTGGCGGCTCCCTCGAGCTCGCGCTGAGCGACGACGGCCTCGTCGAGCGACTTGTTTCGCTGCCGTTGGGCGCGATCCACATGTCGGAACAATACCTTTCCGGTGACAGAAAAAAGGGAATGCGTCGCTTGCGAAAGAGCGTGCGCACCGAGCTTCGGCACATGCTTGCGGCGCGCCACTGGCAGACCACCCGGATTTTCTGCTCCGGTGGCACGTTCACGAGCCTCGCGTCGATGTACCTCGCGCGCATCGGAATGGAGAAGGCCAAGACGGTGCACGGAACCGTAATTCCGCGCGTCGAGCTCGAGCACATAGTCAACATGCTGCAGAGCATGTCGATGGCCGAGCGCCAGACAGTGCCCGGGCTCAACGCCGCGAGGAGTGACATCATCGTTGGGGGACTCGCGGTCGCCGCGGAGGTCGCGGCCCGCGTCGAAGCAAAGGAGCTCGTCGTCTCGGCATATGGAATCAGAGAGGGCATCCTTCTCGAGAGTGCCCACGTCGCGCCGAACGCAGCGGACACTGGTGAGGCGCGAGAGCGCTCGGTGCTGCAGCTGGCCGAGCGATCTCATTACGAAATGCAGCATTCGACCCATGTGCAGAAGCTCGCTCTACAATTATTCGATGCGATTGGCCAGCGAATTGGATGCGCGCCGGAGGATAGGCGGCTGCTCGCCGACGCCGCGCTTCTGCACGACATCGGCTATCACATCAGCTACGACAAGCACAACAAGCACTCGTATCACCTGATCGAGCACGCTGAATTGCTTGGAATGACGCCAGCGGATCAGATCGTAGTGGCAAACGTTGCGCGGTACCATCGTGGAGCGGAGCCGAAAAAGAAGCACCGCAACTACGGTGGCCTCGACCGTCCGCTGCGTCAGACGATCAAGCGTCTGTCGGCGATTTTGCGAGTGGCGGACGGATTCGATCGCGGGCACGCCAGCGCTGTCGGTGAAATCAAAGTGCGCTGGATGGAGCGCGCGTTGAGACTCACCGCGGTACCGGCAAGAAGCGCCAATAATCTTCGCCTCGACCTCTGGGGTGCGAGCAGAAAATCGAATCTGCTCGCGGAGGTTGCGGGTGTCGACGTTGAGATCGTCGCGCCCGACGGATCGGTGATGACCTACGACGACGAGGTCGGCGACGCGGATTGAGGCGCCGACGGAAGGCCCCACGAATTCTGAAGGAACCGTTCGTGAGTGGCAATCACAGGATTCGCGCCTGGCTTTCTCTGAACGTAAGTCCCATCCGAGTGCAGATCCCACGCTTCGCGATTGTCGGATAGACACGTCTCGAGAAGCGAGCAGACTCGCGGGTGAAGATTGCGATCCTCGATGGGAGCAACGACCTCGACGCGCCGGTCGAAGTTGCGCGGCATCCAGTCAGCCGAGCCGAAGTAGATCTCTTCGTTGCCATCGTTGGCGAAGTAGAAGATCCGCGAGTGCTCGAGAAAGCGCCCAACGATGCTTATCACCTTGATGCGTTCGCTGACTTCCGGAATTCCGGGGCGAAGACAGCAGATTCCGCGCACGATGAGGTCGATGTCGACCCCCGCCTGCGATGCATCATAGAGATGCCGGATGATGTCGGAATCGACGAGGGCATTCATCTTGGCGATGATGCGCGCCGGTTTTCCTGCTTTCGCGTGCTCCGCCTCCCTGTCGACCATATCGGTGAAGCGGGACCGCATGTTCCGCGGCGCGACGAGAAGGTTGCGGAATGCGTTCTGGCGCGAGAAGCCGGTGAGTGAATTGAACAGATCGGTCAGGTCGGCGCCGATCGAAGGATTCGCGGTCAGAAGGCCCAAATCCGTGTAGACGCGCGCGGTTTGGGAGTTGTAATTGCCGGAGCCGATGTGCGCGTAGCGTCGAATCCCATCTGCCTCCTTGCGCACGACGAGAGCCGTCTTCGTGTGGGTCTTCAGACCGGGAAGTCCGTAGGCCACGTGGACGCCGAAACCTTCGAGCGTGCGCGCCCAGGCGATGTTGTTCACTTCGTCGAATCGCGCCTGGAGCTCGATCAGTACCGCAACCTGCTTTCCGCGCTGTGCGGCTTCGGTGAGGGCACGAACGATTTCGGTGTCTCCCGAAGTTCGATAGAGAGTCATCTTGAGCGCGAGCACGTCGGGATCGCGCGCCGCGGCGAGAAGGAAATGCTCGACGGTTGCCGTGAAAGAATCGAATGGGTGGTGGACGAGAATGTCGGCCTGCTTTATCGCATCGAAAATCGGCCGCACGGTGTCGCGAAGCTCCGGCGGCGTCGCCGGAATGAACGGTGGATCGCGGAGCTCCGGGATGTTGATCGTAGCAAGCCACATCAGATCGCCCAGATCCAGAAGCGGTCCGGTTTCGATCAGATCGGCTTCTGTGAGTGCCGGCATCTCTGGCGGCTGATCCTCCAGCAGCTCGGCGAGGATCATGTCACGCAACTCGCGCGAAATTCCCTTTTCGACTTCGACGCGCACAACCTCGGCGAATCTTCGCTGAAAGACCTGCTCCTCGATCTGCGTGAGGAGATCGTCGTCTTCGTCGGAGTTGGCGAGCTCCAGATCCGAGTAGCGCGTCAGGCGGAACGTGCTGTAGCCGCGGATCTCCATGCCGGGAAAGAGTGCGCCGAGGTGCGCGCCGATCACCTGCTCGAGTGGAACGAAGTGGTTTTCTTTTCCGAACGGCACCCATCGCGGCAGGCTCTTTGGAACCTTGACTCGGGCGAGCGGAGACGAGCCGGTGGCCGGGTCGTGGACGAGAACCGCAAGCGAGAGCGAAAGGTTAGAGATGTAGGGGAAGGGGTGACCGGGATCGACGGCGAGCGGCGTCAGAACCGGAAATACCTGCGACTCGAAGAATGCGTCGATGCGCTTCACTTCCTCCGGCTCGAGCTCGTTCATCCCGACGATCCTGATGTCGTGCTCCGCGAGCTCCGGCAACAATACTTCGTAGAGGCATCTCCCCTGCTGCTCGAGCAGATCGGCGACGCACCTCCTGATTGCGTCGAGCTGTTGGACGGCCGTCATCCCATCCGGCGGAACGTGCTGAACGCCCGTCGCGATCTGACGTCTCAAGCCCGCGACACGCACCATGTAGAACTCGTCGAGGTTCGTACTGAAGATCGAGAGGAACTTCACGCGCTCGAGAAGGCGGTTTCTCGGGTCGAACGCCTCGTGCAGGACACGGGTGTTGAACTCGAGCCAGCTAAGCTCTCGATTTATGTAAAGCGCGGGATCGATGGACATTCAGGGCCGATTGGGGATGTCGAAAGATGTTATGGCGGCCACGGCGGTTGCCATGCCTCCTTTAATCACGAACTGTACCGGAACGGTCACTATTCTGAGCCAGTGATTAGATTCTGTGGCGCCAACCTTCACCGGGGACACATACGTGGGCCATACCGACGCGGTAGTCGTTCTCACCACCCTCGCCAACACCGACGAGGCAGTGAAGTTCGTAAAGCAGCTTCTCGAGCGTCGCCTGGTCGCATGCGGAACGATCCTGCCCGGAACGCGATCCCTTTACCGGTGGGAGGACAAGCTCGCTGACGAAACCGAGGTCGTCGTGATGCTCAAGACGCGATCCGGAGCGGTTCACGGGCTCGAGCGCGCGTTCAAGGAGCTGCATCCCTATAAAGTGCCGGAGCTGCTCACAATTCCGGTTTCGGGCGGCCTCGACCGGTATCTGGGCTGGATAAACAGCGAGACGAGCCTCACGATCGTCTAAATCGTCTTATAGGGGTGACCGCCCGCCCCTTTTTCCGGAAGAAAGCGCGATGAAGACCAGTCGCGGCGCCGCGGCCGTGTTGATCGTCGTGCTCTGGGTCGCGGGGATCGCGATGATGGTGCACCGGAATTCCAACCGGAGCGAAGCGCAGCGCCTCGCGGAAGTCGCGCTCAGAGTGCAGCCCGCGACATTCTACTACGCCATCGAGCGGGCTGGTGAGCAGATCGGCGCGGCTTCCTCGGCAATCGACACGACAGAGAACTCACTCTTCAGCGAGGAATATTTCGTCGGCGATTATTCGCCGCCCGCGGAGAAATCGATCGAACGGACGTCCGCGCGCTGGCAGACCAGACTGACGCGCGGTCTTCATCTCATCAGTCTCGGTGTCAACATCGTCCGACGCCAAAAACCATTCTCCATCAATGCGACGATTCAGGACGACACGTCCATTTTTATCGCGGGCAAGAAGGCGACGCATCGGCCGCCCGCTCGCTACACGTTTGCGGCGCCGCTCTTCACTCCGACCATCGCTCCGATCGTTTTCATGCTTGGCGATCGTCCGACCGTCGGGAGATCGCAGGCGATGTCGATCTTCGACCCGGTCACCCGCATCGTCGTCCGCCCAACGCTCCGGATCGGACGCGACTCTCTTTTCACCGTGGTCGATAGCGCGAAGATAGAGACAGACGGCGAGTGGATCGCCGCGCATTCGGACACCGTTCGCGCATGGCGGATCGACGGCGCGCCGCATGACCTCCTGGTGTGGGTCGACGCCGAGGGACGCATCGTCGCCGCGCGGGCCGGAGATCTCTCGGCGACGCGAACTGCATTCGAGATCGCTTTCCGAAACTCAAAAACAAAATGATCGAGCTAAAGAGCCTCACGAAGAAATACGGATCGTTCACAGCGGTCGATTCGATCGATCTCACCGTCCCCGAGGGCGAGCTGTTCGGGTTTCTCGGACCGAACGGCGCTGGAAAAACGACGACGCTGCGCATGATCGCCGGCATTCTCCAGCCGACGGCCGGAACCATTCATCTCGCCGGGATCGATCTCGACAAGGATCCGCTCGCCGCGAAATCCCGGCTCGGCTTCATTCCGGACCGGCCGTTCATCTACGAGAAGCTGACGGGTGCCGAGTTCCTGCGATTCGTCGCCGGATTGTACGGGCAGGATGGGGACGCGGTGGAGCATCGCGGACGAGAGCTCATGGCTCTCTTCGATCTCGAGGACTGGGCCGACGAGCTGGTCGAGAGCTACAGCCACGGGATGCGCCAGAAGCTGATCATCTCGAGCGCGTTCATCCATCGGCCGCAGGTGATCGTCGTCGACGAACCGATGGTTGGGTTGGATCCCAAAGCGGCGCGAATCCTCAAGGATCTGTTTCGCGAGTACGTGAGGCGCGGCCACACGATCATGATGTCGACGCACACGCTCGAAGTGGCGGAGAGTCTCTGCGACCGGATCGCGATCATTCAGCAGGGAAAGATCCGGGCGGTCGGGACCATCCACGACCTGAGAGCCGAGGCAACGGGCGGCGGCGGGCTCGAAGAGATTTTCTTGCGGCTCACCGGCGAGCGCGCAGCGAGAGATGCCATGGAGGTCCTTGATGCATAAAGAAAGATCAACTGACGACTACACGCTTCCGGCGGATCGCGCCCGGCTTCGCGCTACCCGCTTGGCTATTCGGTCTTGCCGGAGGCGCGCGGCGGGAAGCGATCAGCCGGTCGCGTGTAGTCATCATTGGTTTGGGTTCTTATGAACACCACCGCAATCGGTCTTCAAGGATTCGGATTGGGCGGCAAGGAATCCGACGGCCCGGGCCTCGCCCACGTGCTGTCTCCAAAGCTCATCTCTGCTCGCGCTCGGCCTCTAGGAAAAACCGAGAACCGATCGGGGCGATTGATTCTCTTCACGCTCGTCGGCGGGATTTTCTGGCTGTTCGTCTTCGGTCTGCTCTATCGGCTGCTCAAATACTTTCGCGGCATTCCGGAAATCGGCGCGCTGCTCGCGGCGAAGCTGCTCGGACTGATGCTCGTGAGCCTGTTCGGAATTCTCATTCTCTCGAACGTCGTCACCGCCTTGTCCAGCTTCTTCCTCGCCAAGGACCTCGATCTTCTCGTCGCCGCGCCCGTCGACTGGCTGCGACTATACGGAGCGAAGCTGCTCGAGACCACCGGCCACTCCAGCTGGATGGTCGTGCTCGTGGCCACGCCGGTGCTGACGGCGTACGGGATCAGCTACCAGGGCGGATTTCTCTATCCCCTCATCGCGATCGCAGCCATTCTGCCCTTTCTCTTCATTCCGGCGGCGATCGGCAGCGCCGTCACGCTGCTTCTCGTAAATATTTTTCCGGCACGACGAACGCGCGACATTCTGAGCGTCATCGCGATTCTCGCGGCGGCAGGAGTCGTTCTGATCTTTCGCCTCGTTCGACCCGAACGACTCGCCAGACCGGAGGGATTCCGCTCACTCGTTGAATTCATCTCGCTCCTTCGAACTCCGACTTCCACGTGGATGCCCAGCGAGTGGGCGTCGCAGGGAATCATGTCGTGGCTGAGAAAGGATCCGGAGATACTTCCCTTCTACCTGCTCTGGTCGAGCGCGGCCGTCGCAATCGTCATGGGCGCGGTGCTGCATCGCTCACTCTACGCGCGCGGTTTCAGCAAATCGCAGGAGAGCGGTGAGCGGTGGGTCAGGCAGGGCGCGCTCGGACGCCTCGTTGGCCGCGCTCTCACACCGTGGGGAGTCATGCGGCGGGAGCTACTGCTCAAGGAGATGCGCCTCTTCTTCCGCGACACCACTCAGTGGTCGCAGCTCATTCTCCTGACGGTGCTTGTCGTCGTCTACGTCTTCAACATCAAGTTCCTGCCGTTGCGCGGCGAGGGCGTCACGTTCTTTCTCGCGAACGTCATCCCCTTCGTCAATCTGATTCTGGCGGGATTCGTTCTGGCCTCGATTGCCGCGCGGTTCATTTTCCCCGGCATCAGTCTCGAGGGCAGAACTCTCTGGCTACTGAGATCGAGCCCGCTCGAGATGCGTCAGCTTCTCTGGTCGAAGTTCTGGGTGGGGACGCTTCCACTGCTCTGCCTCGCTGTCGGCCTGGTCTTCGCGACGGACGTGCTGCTTCAGGTGAGCGGATTCATGATGGCCGCCTCCATCTTCACCATAACCATGATGACCTTCGCGATCGCCGGCCTCGCACTGGGTTTTGGCGCGCTGTTTCCGAAATTCAACACCGAGAATGCGGCGCAGATTCCGACGTCGTTCGGTGGATTGGTGCTGATGATGGCGTCTATCGCGCTAATCGGTCTGGTGATTGTCGTGGAGGCCCGGCCGGTCTATCAGTACGTCGGCGCGCAGCTGCTCCACACACAGCCGACGATAGTTGGACTCTGGCTGGGGTTCGGCGGCGCAGGTCTGATTTGTCTTGCCGCGACGTTCGTTCCGATCAGGATCGCGGTGCGCCGAATGAAAGAGCTCGAGCGGTAGTGACCAGTCAGGCGCGCAGTTGATTCACGCGAGACAGCAGGCGCTGATTACTCCCGCGATCTCTCGCGCAGAAATCCGATCGCTTCGTCCTTCGACGTAAAAATCTTCTTCGCCATGGAGCCATCGCCGTAGTGGACTTCGACGGCGATGCTGAGCGGGACCTGGGTCTCGGTTTGAGACGCCGGAACTTCGATGGTTGCGGCGACGCCTTCGCCCTGAAGCAGGCGCGCAATCTCCCGGCGAAGCAGCGGCTCGGACAACCCGGCGCCGATCATGACTCTGGCCGCGACGCCGTGCTGCTCGCGGATAAGACCGAGCAGCAGATGCTGAGTGCCGACATAGCCGTCGCCGAATTCGTGCGCGGTTGCGATCGCCTGATCGAGCACGACGCGCGCCCGTGGCGTGTATGGAAGATCCGGCGCGAGTGTCCGGCCCGTCGCGCGTCCATCGGTGATCTTCGCCTCGACTGCACTCTGAAGGTCGATGGGCCTCGCGCCGACATTCTCGAGAACATCGAGCACGAGCCCATCGTCCTCGGCCAGTAGCCCGAGGAGGAGATGCTCTGTTCCGACGTACTCGTGATGACGGCGCTGGGCCTGTTCCCGGGCCTTGATCAGCGCACCACGTACTCTGTTGGTGAAGTCGTATCCAGCCACGTTTTCCTTCTGCCCCCTGATGACGAGCTCAAGTTGTCGCCGTCAGAGATTAACAAATTCTCGGCCTCGTCGAAAGTTCGGCCCGCTTTAATCGCTTTCTTCGAGAGCTGGCCTCACTTGATCCGCGCTTTCTCCAGGTGCGCGGTCGCCCCGTCGCGCACGCCGAGGTAAACCACGCCGCCACTACCGAACCCGATGAGGGTCCGGTTCTGCGGCAGCTGAACTCGATCGACGAGCTGCCCCTTGTTGTTGATGACGTTGTAGACGGGCCTGCCATCCACGTTCTGGCTCGTTCTGATCCAGAGATTTCCATCGGGATCGGCGCGTGTGGATCCAGGGACGAACGCCGGCTTGTAATCCGGCAGGTCGGAGGGCTGTACAAGACTCAGCGAAGGAAACTGGGCTCCGGTTCGGCCCGCTGCACTGTCGCGCGATGAGGTAGCGGTGGACGCGGTGTCGCGCCCCGAAGCGCCGCGGCCGGCACCCGCTCCGCCCGGCCCACCTTCGACGACTGTTCGGGTCGCCACAGGTCCGAAACCGAAATTCAACTGACCGCTTGCCCGCGCCTTCTCCAGCGCGACTTTCGCCGAATCGATGAACGCGACTTTCGCCGAGTCAGTCAGACGCTCCCACTCGAATGGGATTTTGGGCGCAGACGTCACGCCCTTTGGCCCAACGAAATCGAGGTGGTAGTCGCGGCCGCGCACTATCGCAATCGAACCATCGGGTAGAATCGCCCAGTCATCGCCTTGCGGCAGAGGATTCACCACCGAGCTGACGCGCACCTCGCCCTGGGCCGACCTCGTGATAGAAAGATTTATCTTCGGCGTCTTGAACCACGTGACGGTGTCGAGCTTTCTCGTAGCGAGATCGAATCGCACAAGGGCCGCCGAATCCGGCGGTGTCGGAAATTGCGGCAACTGCCCCGCGGCTGGTGGTGGACCGGTGAACACGAAGCGCGGCGGCGCCCGGTAGATGAGCCGTCCCTGCGCGTCGAAACCCGGACTACCGAAAGGTCCGCCAACCAGGAAGCCGACATCGTTGGCGCGCGGGGCTGACATGACTCGCCCGATCTTGCCAGACGGGTCGATGAGGAGCATCGAGAGCGACGCCGGATCGATGAACAGAGTCGAATCACCGTGGTACGCGATGAGACCGCCGGGCCGAGCTCCGTACGCGTTCGCAGTCGCGCTGGTGGTGTCCGCGACGACGCTCACAATCGAGAGCGATGAGTCGAGCATCACTACTCTGCGACCAAGAATATCGTTCACGAGCAGACGGCCGCCCGGAAGTTGACGCACAGTCGTAACCGCGCGGAATGAATCGTTCCCGACAGCAGTGACTGGACCGAGCTGACGAATCGGCGGCATAGTCTGAGCGCTCGCCCGAGAGATGCAGAAAACGAGAAGCCCCATCGCAATTGGAGCATAGGTTCGACGCATAGCTGTCATTCCCTTCCTGTCCTCGATTCCATGATTGGTTTGTTGAACGTGGCCGGCTTTCCGCTAGTTGCGGATGATTATTACCTGCCCCCCACCGCCGCCGCCGCCTTCGATTCGGACATTTGCGAAGCCGCCCATGCCGCCGAACATCATGCCGCCCATACCGCCGGCCGTTCCGGAGCGAATCGAGGCGAGGTAGCGGGTATCGAGATAGCTGGCGACAAAGGACGGAAGCTTTCTGCGCTGATCCGGCGACAGCAGCCCCTTGATGTCGGGTGCAAGCCTGATCAGCATGTCGACCGATGCTTCGCGCGCCTGCTTGTATCTGGCGTACGCCTCGTCGCGATTGTACTTGTCCGGAAGCGCGGCGAGATACTTCGCCACCGGCGACCAGATCGAATCCAGCCTGATCACGTACGAGCGATTGAGAGTCGCGATGCTATCCGCCTGCGCACCGGTGAGCTGAAGCGTGTCAGCCTGCCGTAGTATCGTCGCGATCGGGTTCATGATGCCCCCTCCGCTGCCGTAGATCGCCCTCAGCATCGGCTCGGGCGCTTTCTGTCCGCGCCTAGATCTTCCGCGATCCAGCTGCTGCGTTAGCATCTGCCGTTCGCGCGTTGGACCGAGATCGAAGCGCATCATCGCGGTTACGGTGACTGGAGCTCTTATGGCTGTCAGCGCGGGGAGCGTAGCGCCGAAGCGCTGATTCACGTCATACGTGTAGCGCTGGGTTTGCGGATCGAATCCGCGAACCGCCAGAAGGTTGGCATCGGGAAAAGAGAATTGGCCCCAGCCGCGCAGGTGGTCGTTGCCATGCAGGAGCAGATCGGCCGCGCCAAGCGGATTGCCGACCTGCAGCGAAAGAGTCGCGCGCTGCGGCATGCGGAATTTCAGCGGGTTGAAAGAGATCGACATCGTCGCCTGAGAAATCCACGGACCCTCGCAGCTGTTTCTTCCCGCGAGGCGTCCGAGCTGTCTTTCCAGACACTCGCGCGCATTTCCGGTCGAGCTATTCAGCAGAGATTGCATAGACGCCGCCAACGCCGGATCCGCGGTGTTCGCCGGATCGTAGATGAACGCGCGATCGTTCGAGTAGCCGTCGCCGTTGATGTCGCCCGCGACTAGCGGAGTGTACGGAAGACCCGACCGGAAACTTCCGAACCAGTTCACCCTCACCGCGTCGAAGAAGTTGTACCCGAGGTTGTACTGGATCTGATGCTTGGAATCGAAACCCGAGCGCGCCCACTCCACGTCGAGCGGATTGCCCGCTGTGTTGCCGAATCCGCGGATGCGCTCTCGCAAATCGGAATACACGTACGCCAGGCTCCAGCTGTAGTTCGTGCTGAAACTGCTCGGAGAGAGGCCGAATCGCAGCTGACGACTATCCGACATGAGATCGGAGCGCAGCTCGGTGACGCGGGAAAAAAGCTGGCTCACACGCGCGTCGCGGGAAGCAATCGCACCCGTCGCGGGAACAATGCTCGACGGAAGCACGAACACCGGACGGTGCGATTCATCGGGCAAAGTGAACTGAACCACCGGACTGAAGTTGAGATCGACGAATCCCGCCTGGTTCATGTTGCGGGAGTACGTGGCCTCCACCTGCGCTGAAAAACGATTGTGAAGAATCGGACCCGTCCAGTTCAGATTCGACCGCAGACTCCTCGGCGCCGCGTAATCCGGCGCAAACAGCGTCACGTTTGGAACTGTGCTCGCGAACACGCTTCCATCCGTGCACTGCGACGGAATCGACGATGGATCAGCCGCATAGGTATTCCAGTCAGGAATCGGAGTCGCCGGGCCGGCGCAAAGAACCTGCTGCAGCGCGCTCGCCAGCCCAGTGTTGTCGATTGCACTGCTCAGGAGACTCGTGCTCGGCGTATTCTGGAAAAGACCTATTCCTCCGCGCACGACCGCACGTGGTCCTCGCACTGCCCCCAGAAATCCGGCTACCTGCGGCGCTGTTCCGTAGCTCCACGAAAATCCAAGCCGCGGACTAAAGTAGATGTGATTCGGGACGCGATTGTTCGCCTCGCCGAAAGTTGCCGCGACATCCGGATTGAGAGCCGGCGTCGAGGTGAAGTGGTTTCCGTCCAGGCGCACACCGAACTGCAGCTGGAGGTTGTCGGTCCTCTTGTAGGAGTCGCCGAGTGAAATCCCGCCGACGTACTGACTGCCGCTTTGAACTTTGGGCTGGAGCAATCGACTGAACGATGACGGCTGCTGCGCCTCCAGCTCCGCCAGCGAGTTGAATGTGAATGAGCCGAGTGTGTTAGTCGATTGATCGAACGTGAACGCGTCTCGGCGCAGCTCGGTCGTAAGCTTGATGCGATGCTTGTTGGTCGCGTTGAACCACGAGAGCTGGTTTCTGAATTCTGTGCTGGTGTTGGTCTGATTGGTGTTGATGAATGGATTTCCACCGAATGAAACCGTCTTGAGACCGCTCGTTCCATCCGGAAAGATCGAGTTGATGAGGACCGTACCACTCGGCATGTCGAGGTAGGGCGTGCCGTAGCTGCGCGAGCGACTGAGGCCGAGTGACGTCTCGCTCAGAATTCCGATTCCGTAATAGTTGCTGTGCCGCGCCTGCAGACTGCCGCCCCAATTCGTCCTGTCTCCGCCGTGCGCAGGGAGCTCGCTCGTGAGCGAGGATGCCGGTGTCTGCTCGTTCCAGTTCCCGTTATACGAAAGATCAAAGGCCTGGCCGGTCGACGACGACGACGGTGCGAAATCGAAATTGCCGAAGATGGATCCGCGCTGGCCTAGCCTGCTGCCTGGAAGATCCGGAGTCGCCACGGGAATTCCGAGCTGCTGCATGATCCCCAGGAGGCGCGTCACGGAGTCGGGCGCAATGCCGGAGGTTTGCAAACCGAGTGCATCGGTGTTGAGCAGGGTTCTCAGATCGTTGGAGCGCCGCCCCAATTGATAGGCAAAGGTGTAGAACGACTCGTCTTCCTTGATTGGACCGCCGAAAAGGCCGCCAAGCGAGACGTTGCTGTACTGCTGGCCGAGCGCCTGGGCGGCACGATCGGTCCATTGGAGCTGTGGCGCATCCATGTTGAGGCTCATGGTGCGCGTCACGAAGTTGGAACCGGGCCGTCCGCTGATCTGGAACTGCGCGCCGCTGAATCCGCCGCGTGACACGTCGTAGGGCGTCATCACGAGCGAGGTGGTTACGGCGGCGTCGCGTGGAATGTCCGATCCACCGAACTGCATTCCGTTGAGAGTCGTCGAGTTCTGATCCGGCGAGAGGCCGAGCACCGAGAATCCGGACGGATCACCGTTCTGGCCCGGCACGAGCGTCACGCCGGGAAGAGACGCGGCCATCGACGCTATGTCTCCCTGCTGATCCGCGGGCACAGCGTTGTTGTCGACCGGGCGTTCGCTGCCACTGATGTCGGGGGTCGCGTCGTTTCGTTCGGGGCGATCGCGCTGGCCCGTCACCTTCACAGTTTCGAGTAGTCCAGCCGTGCGCTGCAATCTGGCGTCGGCGACGAGGATTTCCTGGTCGGCGGTGCGCTTCACCTCAAAGCGGCGAACCGCGTAGCCAATCGCGGACGCTTCGATCATGTAGTCCCCTTCACCGCCCGGAAACGTGATGGTGAAGCGACCGTTCTTGTCGGTGCGAGCCGAGCGATTGACGTTGCCCGAGAGGGAGGTAGCGGTGACTTTGGCATCCTCGAGCGGCTTACCGTCGACTGTCTGGATTTGTCCGCGAATGATGTCCAGCTCCTGCGCGGAGACGGGCAGCGCGAACGCGTACGCGGCAAGCGATCCAAGCAGGATCGCCCGTAAGATCGAGCGCATGGATTGAAATGGCGAAAGTCCAAGTATCACGCGCGGGACAGCTATGCGCTACTACTTGGACTCGACGGTTTCGCGGATGGTTGCTGCTCGGCCGGAAAACAGCTCTCGGGATTCGGATTCCGACGAGAACAAGATGCCATACGAATCACGACGCCGAGGCGCCTCCACCAGCGTGCGGTGTCCGTTAGGGACTCGCCGCGTCTCCTGGCTTGGGTGGCGTGTGCTTCCTCGGCGCCACCACCTGCGCGGACTTCAGCAGCTTGAGAAGCTGCGAGTCCGGGAGCTTGTCCCAATCACTCGGAAAGTGGGCGAGGCGTTTGCGCTGGTTGTCGCACTCGAAGCAGAGCCAGCCTTCGGAGTAGTCGCCCAGGAAATCTTCGGCGGCGGTCTTGGGGTGGATAGAAGACTTCTGCACCGACCAGACTTTCCACTTCACTCCGTTTTCGTCGACTAAATCGCGCACGGCCATTGGGTGGGTCCTCCTGATCGAGGAGGATATTGCAATCGGCATGCGCGGAGGCGGGAGGCGGGAGGCGGGAAGCGGGAGGCTGGAAGCGGCAACTCGGTCGCTGGGAAGGAACCTGCTGGACGGCCAGGGAAGCGAGAGCGTGAAAGAAAGAGAGGCAGCACCAAAGTGTCTCTCTGACCACCGTGAGATTCTTATGTCAGGACGAGAACTCACTTCAACAACCGAACGCCTTCTCGAAGACGCGAACTTGCTCTTCGAGTTTTCCAACTAAAATGAAGCGCCGCAGGCAAGATTCACAACAGCCGAGAAACCACTTACTGCTTTACAATCGCGCTCGTCTGCTGGAAATACCGTTAGGCGGTGCGCCGGGATTTCGTTCGGCGGCGGATAATGGCGCTCAGGGCGCGCAGGGCTTCATTGACGGAAGTAGAATCGGGGAAATCTTCCACGACGTCTGGGTCGAGGAGGACCACGTTAGTTCCCTCAGCGTAGCGCGCAGCATATGGATTGGGTCGCGCGTCGGAGAAATCGTATTCGGGAAGGATCTCGTCGTCTGGAACTTCCCGAACTTTTTTTGATCTAGCGCGGTTTTTCTTCATAGGCTTTGCGCTCTGCGCGAGTTGCAGGTCGGGCACTGATGATCCGAATCCGGTCGGCTCGGTATGTAAACATTGCTGCGAGTAGCCGGGGAATTCCGAGAGGATCCGATGATAACGAACCTTTCTTCGTCCTTTGAGTGTCTCGGATCATCAATAACTCCGGCAAGCGGATCGCCGAAAACCGTGGAGGCCTCGTCGAAACCAAGTCCATGCTTGGCGTAGTTATAGGCAGCTTTGCGTGGATCCCATTCGAAGCTCGCAGCCATTCCAGAATCTAGCTGTGGCTAGAGGCATCCGCCTAACGTTCGTTAGGCGGCACGCGGAAAGATTTTATCACAGGTCTCGCGCCTGCTGGATCTCTTCTTTTGTCTGCAGTTGCGCACCACAGAACGGACAGAAGAGAACAGCCTGATCCAACCATCCGATGCCATCGGGCGTCTCGATTGCGCCAACCGCCATGTACAGCACCCCATTCGTTTCGACGCGCAAGAGTTTCGTCGCGTCATGAGTTAATGCCCCTTCCATGTCCGAGCAGCACGTGCCGAACTGCTTGCGACCGGAGGAGCCCTTACTACCGAACAGAGGCATATCGATAAGCCGAAGTGACCGCCTAACGCCTATTAGCCTGCACTTGGTAACTCAAACCTCCGAACCTCGCTTTCATTCTCCACTCTAACAATTTCAGAGAATTCTGGTAAGTAGTTCTCACCGCCAAGTCTACCCGCGGTCGGCGCACAATCGTGATGGGTGTTAGGCTGCGACCGAAGCTATATAATCTGCGCAGGTTTTTTTTCTCAGAGCGAGCCCATCGGGCTCCGCATACCACAACCACGAGACGGAGTTCGCGTCAGCTAATTAGCGGCGATCCGCACTTCGAGCAAAACTGCGCCGCCTGCTCCGGACGCGGGCCGCATTTTTCGCACACCGGAGCGTTTCCGGCGCGCATCACGGCCAGGGCCTGCGCTGTGTATCGTGCCTTCAACGGCTCGTAATCGGAATCCGAGATCTTCCCCGTTTCTCGATCGAACTCCAGCTCGCGGAGGGCGTCAACAGCAAGAATCTGTCGCGGCTTTATGTCGCGCCCCTTGCGCGGCGCGCCGGGCAAATCCTGCCGAAAAAGCGGAAGGAGCACGAAACAGAGCGACGCGACTGCGAGGAGCGTTCCGATGAGGAGCGCGGTCACGCGTCGCGTCTGACGGCCGCATCCAACGCGGCGAGCTCGCCTTCCGTCGCGTCCAGATTCGTATGAGATGCTGTCGCCAGCGGCAGAGTCCGGGATTTCCATTGCCGCAGCAGGGCGGCCACGAGGACGGCGCCCGAGCCGAGCACCGCGAAAGGCATCGTGTACCCCACGAGATTGAACCCGCTCTTGACGGGTGCCATCAGCACTTTCTCACCGTAGACGGACTTGAACGCGGCAAGAATTTCCTGCGCCCCGTGACCGCCGGCGACGAGCCCCATGACATCGCTGTGCATCGCCGGAGAAACGCTGCACGCAAAATCGGTCGTGCGACACGTGTATATGTCGAGATTGCATCCGCACTGGCAGTGGATCTGGTGCTCGAGATCGTCGCGCTGCGCACTGGTCATCGACGGCCGCGCGTTTGGCAGAGCCGCGAGTATCACCGGGTGGTAGACGTCGTTCATGTCGGCCATCGGGCCATTGAAGGTCTGCACCGCAACCTGCGCCGCGCGAATGCGCCTTGGAAACGCGGCGGCGGCTAATCCCAGTGCAGGGATCGATAGAATGAATTGGCGGCGGGTCAGGCTCACGACACTCTCACGAGATCGGGCACTTGCTCTCCAAGCGGCATCGGTTTCAAAACCGCGGCGTAGCCGCTCTGCACTCTCTTACGATCCGCCGCCGGCCACATCACTACCAGTCCCCCCATCGCCATGAGAGCGCCGCCGAGCCACACCCATCGCACCAGTGGATTGAACGTCACGCGAATTTCTGCGGCCTCGAGCGGTCCGCTCGGCAACGGTCCGCTCGCGGCTCCCGGGTTCGGCAGCTCGCGAACTCCCGCGAGCACGACGTACACATCCTGCTTGAACGATCCCTTGAGTCCGACCTCTGTCGACGGTTCGAAGGTCGGATTGCCGCGCGAATCGACGTGCTGCCGCTTCTCGCTCGTGATGACACCGTCCGGAGCTCCGTCGCGCGACACATCGAGCGCGATCGCAGTCACCTCTCGATTCAGGATGTTGTAACGCGAGATCCCCTGATTCACGAAAGTCCACCGATGTCCCCAGGCATCACTTACAGTCCTGGAATCGCCAGGATTGAGGGTGAGATCGAACTCGCGCTTGAAAGCGAGGCCAGCGAATGCGGCAAAGATCACGACGACACCAAGGTGCACGATGTAGCCGCCGTAACGACGGCGATTTCGCGCGATGAGACGCGGCAGTGCGACGATGCGCGACTCCCCGTACATGTGATGGCGCGCGCCGACGCCCTTGTAGAATTCCTGGCCAATCGTCGCGAGAACGAGCGCGCCGAAAGTGTACGAGAGCAGCGCCGCCAGGTTGTGCACCCCGATTGCAAAAACCAGAACGCCGATCGTGATCGCCACCGAAACCGGAATCAGAAACTGGCGCCTCAGGTTCGCGACCGAAGCGCGTCGCCACGCGATGAGCGGTCCAATTCCAGTGAGCAGGAGCAGCAGTAGGCCGAGTGGAATGTTGACGGTGTTAAAGAACGGTGGACCGACGGTGATCTTGTTTCCGCGCACGGCTTCGCTGATGATCGGGAACAGCGTGCCCCACAGAACGGAGAACGCAATTCCTACAAGCACCAGATTGTTGTAGAGGAACGCCGCCTCGCGGCTCACCATGCTCTCGAGCTCGGCCGTCGATCGCAAATCCTTGAGACGGGTTGAAACGAGATACGCTGTGACGATGATCGCGAGTGCGAGAAAACCGGCGAACCAGTTTCCGACCGGCGATTGCGCGAACGAATGCACGCTCGAGATCACGCCGCTTCGCGTGATAAAGGTCCCGAATATCGAAAGCAGAAACGCTGACACGACGAGCGTGACGTTCCATTTGCGGAGCATCCCGCGCTTCTCCTGCACCATTATCGAGTGCAGGAACGCAGTGTTCACGAGCCACGGCAGAAGCGAAGCGTTCTCGACCGGGTCCCACGCCCAGTATCCGCCCCAACCCAGCTCGACGTACGCCCACCACATGCCGAGCACGATGCCAACTGTGTTGAAGAACCACGAGAGCAGCGCCCATCGACGCACCGCGGCGAGCCACCCTGCATCGAGGCGTCGTGTGATCAGTGCGGCAATCGCGAAGGCGAACGGAATCGACGTCCCGACGTAGCCGAGGTAAAGATTGGGCGGATGGATCGCCATGCCGGGATTCTGCAGCTGCGGATTCATTCCGCGGCCATCGGGCGGGATCCAGTCGAGCCGCTGGAATGGGTTCGAGCCGAGGCAGATGGTGGCGAGAAAAAAGACGAGAATGACGGCGAGAGTGCCAGACACGTACGGCATGAGCTCGCGATTCTTCGCCCGGTTGGTCCACACCGCGATCGCCGTGTAAATCGAGAGAATGAGCGCCCAAAAGAGCAGCGATCCCGATTGCCCGCCCCAGAAGGCCGTGATCGTGTAGACCTTCGGCAGATTGGCGCTCGTGAACGACGCTACGTACTTGATGGAGAAGTCGTGGGTGAGGAGCGCCGTCCAAAGCCCGAGCGATGCGAGGACGACCATCGCGAGCGTTGCATAGAGTGCTCGCTCGCCGCTCTCGATCAGATCGCCGCGGCGCATGTGGCCGCCCGCGAACGACACCGTGGCTGCCCAGGTCGCCATGAGGAGGGCGACCCAGAGTGACAGCTCACCAACCAGAATCACGCCCGCTGCTCCGCTTTCTTATAGCCTGGCGTTTCCTTGTACTTCTCCGGCGCGTTCTCGTAGCGAGATGCGCACTTGGCGAGCAGCGTCGTCGCGCGAAACGTTCCGTCCCTGCCCAGCCGTCCTTCAACCACGACGTCGACGCCGTCCGTGAAAGTGTCGGGCGTGATACCGCGGTAGACGACGTTGTACGTCTGCGCGCCGTCGGTCATCCTGAACGCCACCTGCATGCCGCCGGGCTCGCGCACAATCGACCCATTCACCACCCGCGCGCCAACTTTGACGCCAGTGTCGTAAAACGTCGGGTCGGACTTGGTCTTGGCAAGGAGCTCCGCCGGCGTCAGATAGTAGACGCCGGTGTCCTTGATCGCGCTCGCGGCGAGATACCCGGCAGTACCGATGACGAGCGCGCCACCGATGATGAACTTGGTGCGTGGCTTCACATGCTGAATATAGGTAGATGGACGTCCAGAGATAATGCCGGACACTCGGCGTGGGCGTTAACTTGCCGACCCTACAATGAGTAAAATCCCCGAAGAGACATCTTCGCCGAACCCGGATCGAGACGCCCGATTCGCGCGGCTTCGGCAGCTCGAGAACGCATCGCGCGCGCTCGACCCAGGCGCCAACCGCCGCAAAAAGCTCCGAAACGCTGTTGTCGCGGCGTCCGAGCGCTTTATTCGGCGGCTCCGTTCCATCAAAGGCTACGAGGAAACCGCTGATAAGGGTCTGGGCCTCCTCGACGAGCCCATCTCGGAGCACGGGATAGACATCGACCGCGCGATCGAGCTGCTCGAGCGCGATGTCCTTCGACCGGGCGCAAACCCGGCCGCGGCCGGATACGTCGCCTACATCCCCGGCAGCAATCTCTATCACGCCGCCCTCGGCGATTTCCTGGCGGCGATAAGCGACAAGTACGCCGGAGTTTTCTTCGCGGGGCCCGGCCCGGTTCGAATGGAGAACATGCTCGTGCAATGGGCCGCGGAGCTCGTTGGATATCCGGCCGGAGCGGGCGGAAACATTGCCTCGGGTGGAAGTCTCGCGAATCTCGCCGCAATCACTACAGCGAGGGATGCGCACGGGCTCAAGTCCGCTGATTTCGCACGCGCGGTGGTCTATCTCACTGAGCAGGCGCATCACTCCGTCGACAAGGCTCTTCGCATAGCAGGACTCGGCGAAGCGAAGCTGCATTACATCCCGATGGACGAGCGCTTCAGGATGCGGACGGATTCGCTGGCCGAGGCGATTGCGGCGGACCGAGCGCAAGGTCGGAGGCCCTGGCTGATCATCGCCGCAGCCGGGACGACGGATACCGGCGCCGTCGATCCCCTCAGGGAGATCGCGACGATAGCGGAGCGCGAACGATGCTGGTTCCACGTCGACGCTGCTTATGGCGGGTTTTTTCTGTTGACGGATCAAGGTCGCGAGATGCTCGAGGGCATCGAACGATCTGACTCCGTGATACTCGATCCGCACAAGGGGCTGTTCCTCCCGTGGGGGTCGGGAATGGTTCTCGTCCGCGACGTAAATCTCCTCGCCGCCGCGCACAGCTACTCGGGCCATTACATGCAGGACGCGACTCGTGAGCCCGGAGAGATCTCACCGGCGGACGTATCGGCGGAGCTGTCGAAGCCATTTCGCGCGCTCCGGATGTGGCTGCCTCTCATCCTCCTCGGCGTGAAGCCGTTTCGCGCGGCGCTCGAGGAAAAATTGCTCCTCGCCAGCTATTTCTACGACGAGGTTCAGAAGCTCGGCTTCGAGGTCGGGCCGTCACCCGACCTTTCGATCGTCATTTTTCGTTGGGCGCCGGCCGGGGCGACGCTCGAGCAGACGAACGAGCTGAATCGCGCGATCGCCGACGGAGCGCGGAAGGATGGCCGGATTTTCTTTTCGTCGACGACGATCGACGGCCGGTTCACCATCCGAATGGCGGCGTTGGGGTTTCGCACCCATCGGCGGACAATCGATCTCGCGTTGAGGGTGCTGCGCGAGCAAGTCGGTCACCTACGGACAACTACAACTTAAAAATTACCGGCAGGCGAACTGCGAACCGCAAACTGCAACTTAAAAACCACCGGCAGGCGGCTCTGGGCCGAACCGGCGTTGGGCTACGAGCTCTTCCGGTGGCGTTTGTAGGCGCGCAGGATTGCCATTGTTTTTTTACCCGAGCGCCAACCCGAAAAGCCCGCGGCCCCGGGCCGGTTCGGCCGAAAGCCGCCTGCCGGTAGTTTTTAAGTTGCAGTTCGCAGTTGTCGCCGTCGTCGCGGATTATCGAGAACGAGAGCGCGATGTGTCCTCTACGTCACCTGACGTATAGAGCCGGATTCGCCTGACATATAGAATCGGTTTCGAGTTTAACGGCGTGCGAATCTCGCCGCACCACGGACCGCTTGAGGAGAGTCAATGAAGATCATTCAGATCGCTTTAGCAATTGCCGCGGCGCTACCGACGTTTGTGGGCGCTCAAAGTGATACGACGCTCCGCTGGCCCATTGCCGCCGGCGCCCGGATAAGGGTTCTTTCCCCCGCCCTCGGCGACAACGAGCAGATTGGCATCGCACTAGGCGTCGAAGCAGATACGCTGGTGTTTCGCCGAGAGGCTAACGCGAAAACCGACACCATCAGTCCGTTTGCCATAAAGCGACTGGATGTGTCGACCGGGCATCACACCTGGAAAGCGAAGGGCGCGTTAATCGGTCTGGCGATCGGGGTCGTGGGCGGCGCAGTCGCTGGCTACGCGAGTTATTCCAGACCGCCTCGTTGCACTCCCTCCTCCCCTGACCAGTTCTGTTTGAGCCCTGGCGAGTTTGGACGCAGTGGGGAGGCGATGCTGGGCGCAATCCTTCTTGGAGGGCTCTTCGCGGCCACTGGTGCAATTGTCGGCGCGATCGGAGCGGATAACTGGACTCCGGTGAAGATTCGGTGATCTACGTCACCTGACGTATAGAGCCCGATTAGCCTGACCCGTACAATGGGCGCTCAGATGGCACCATGGCGATCCAATCCTTTGCGAGGAGATACGACAATGGGAATCCACTCGACGCGAATCAACTCGATGCTCTGCGCGCTGGTGTTCTTTGCGCCCATTGCGTCCCACGCCCAGCAGGCGGTCGGCCATACGTGGCCCGTCGCCACTAATTCGCGAGTGAGGATCTTCTCGCCCATGATCGCCGAAAAGAAGGAGACGGCCACACTCGTTTCGGCAACCGCTGATTCAATCGTGTTTCGTCCGACGAACGAGATCGGCTCCCGCTCGCTTGCCATATCAGACATCAATCGGATGGAGGTTGCGGAAGGCACTCACACCCGAAAACTCAAGGGCGCGGGATGGGGGTTCCTGATCGGTGGTGGGTTGGCGGCTGGAATTGCGGCTGCGACGTGGCGGACGCCAAAACCCTGCGACCAACTTTTTTGCAATTTCGACTTTGGGCGAGGGGGCGACGCGGCGTTTGCGGGCGTCCTGGGAGGAGCTGCTGGTCTGATAGTCGGCGCGCTGGTCGGGAGCAGAGCCACGGATAGCTGGGTCCCGGTGCGGCTGCGGTAGACGCCCTACCTTATAGTATGCGCCGATAGAACGGCACCGGCCGCGGTTCCAATCGCATCCCAGGTCAGATCGCGCACGCTGAAAAGATTGCCGGGCACGCGAGAATCGTGGATCTCGCGGCCCACACCCACAGCGAGTGTCACTCCGATTGCTCCGCCGAGGGCCGATCGATGCTTCACGTGCGCCGCCTGGAGCGCGCTGTAGGTGACGCTCTCGATGAAGAGCGACATGAAGAAGTGCTTGAGCTTGTCGATGCCGAACCACGCGTCCTCGTGCGGGGGCGGGACCTGGACGAAGATCATGTTGATCGCGAGGCAAAGACCAAAGAGTTGGCTCATCAATATCCCCGTCGACTATCCGAACATCCGGTATGTCCGCCCTCCCTTCGGCGGATTTTTCATTTGTAGCATATACGAGATCTGCGGTAATAGCCTGATCTGAATCGGTGACAGAATCGTAGGGACGGTTGCGCGCACGTCCTCCCACATCAGCACCCACCCGGCATCAGTTGTTGCTTCCTGACGGCGATAGGCTTCCTCGGCATCATATTCGTCGGGCAAATCGGCCATGTACGTAGCGAATTCTGTCAGAAGGCTATCCAGGCGTTGATGAAATCTGGTCTGCGCTCTCGTTATAGCGAGGGTCTGCTCCGGAGTGAGCAGCAGCGAATCGGACTGTTCAAGGACGTCCGCGTACGGGTCGTTGATAGTGCGGGAATAACGCTGCTTCAATTCATCGACGGACAGCCTGGGTCCCACGTGGCCCTTTCGTCCCGGCCGTAGCATACGATCGACCTGCTGGTGACCTATGTCAGTCGCGAGCGTGAAGCTTGCCGAGATCGTGACTCGGAACGGAACTCTCAGCGTCGTCTGCGCGGGGCGAGTGCTCCCGAACCGCGGGTTCACTTGATAGAGAAATCTCGAAGTCGACGGATCGAAGCCGCGAACCGTGTAGAGAACGGGATCGGGGAATGCTTGCGTTCCCCAGCCTCGCAGATGTTCCGCCCCATGGAGCAGTTGATCGATGCCGCCGAGTGGGTTCGAGAAATTGATGGCCAAATGCTGAAGACGCGGCAGCTTCAGAACATAGCCGGGGACATTTATCTGCGCATTCATGCTTGCAGTCCAGGGACCCTCGCAGCTGTTCCGTCCAGCTGCTGCTCCAACTTGAGTCTCGAGACAATGGCTGACGCTGCGCGGGAGGGATGCGTAAAGTGATCTGAGCTGCGCGGCAAATGCGGGGTCTGACGTCGTCGCAGGATTGAAGACGAACGCGCGATCATTAGCGAACCCGTCACCGTTGATGTCACCTCCAATGATTGGGGTGAAGGGTATACCGGACTGCAGGACACTGAAGAACGTGAGCCCAACATTTTTCACTGTTGCGCCGCCCTGGATCTGGATTTGATGACGCACGTCCAGAGGCGACCGCCCCCACTCTCGCGCAGCCGGATTGCCGAAAGTCGCATTATCGAACCCCCGGGCATCCGACCGGACGCTCGAGAGGACGTAAGCCGCGCGTAGATAAAAACGGTTCCAGCCATGCTCCAAATCAGGAGTAGCCGAAATAATGAATTGCTTGGCGATCGATCGCAGATCGGAGCGGTTGTCGATCACGGCGCCAAATCTGCTCGCGAGGCGAGATTCGACCGCCGAGACGGCTCCGCTTGCGGGGTCGATGCTCTGCGGCGTCACGTAGATCGGACGCCCTTCGCCGGAAAGAGTAAAGCGTGGCGCGCCCGTGAAATTCAGATTCTCAATTCCCGGCTGATCGAGGTTGAGAGAGTACGTCCCCTCGAGCGAATACACGAATTGCCAGAATGTTGATGTGTAATTCAGATTCGCGCGCCAGCTCCGCGGGGCGTTGTATTTCCGATCGAACAGCTGTACCGCCGGTGCCGAGTCCGTGAGAGCTGCAGCACCGTTTTGACAGCGAAATGGGATTGTGCTGGGGTCAGCAGCGTAGCTCGTCCAGTCCGGTGTTGGCGCCGCTGCGCCAATGCAAGTGAGCATCTGCGCGCTTCCGGGCAATCCGGTAAGCGCCGAAGCGTCCGCGAGCAGCGCGGGCGAAAGCATCGTCCGAAATTCACCGATCCCTCCGCGAATGAAGCTCGTCGGTCCAATGTTAAAATGTCCCAACGGACCAAAGGCGAAGCCGTTCCCGCCGCCGTGTCGAGTCCACGTGAACCCGATTCGCGGGCTCACATGGATGGTGTTTGGCGCGTGATCAGTTCGCTCGCCGAAGACTCGATCGATCTCAGGATTGTACGCTGGAGCCCGTGTGAACGCGTTGCCCTCGAGACGAGCGCCGTAAAGAAGGGAAAATGACGGGGACACTTTCCACAGGTCGCCGACGGCGGCGAACCCGTTCCATTCTTCCCCTCTTCGCGTCGGCTCCCCAAAGCTGCGTGTGAAAGTCGCTGGTTCATTCTGAGCAAACTCACCAAGCGAGTTGAAGGAGAACGTGCCGAGTTGATTGCCTGGCGCATCGCGCGCAAATCCATCGAGTCGCGAATCGGCGTTCAGCTTGATGCGATGCGTCGCCTTGTTGTGCGCGTAGAATTGCGTCTCGCTCGTCGTCTCCCAGGTCCACTGGCGTGTTTCGCTCTCGAGGGCGGAATTCCCACCAAACGAGAGGTCGCTGATTCCGCCGTTACCATCGCTTAGATCGGAGGCGACAAGCACCTGTCCCGCAGGCAGCCGGACATAGGGTAACTGCACGTCCCGCGTCGTAGTGAACGCAGATCGGAGATCCTCCAGCCAATCAGTGTGAAAGTACGAGGAGTACATCCCTTCGAGGTGGCCAACATGCTGCGAGCTCTTTCCGCCGAAGGTCGGAATTTCGGTTAGCGAGGTGACTCCTGATGCCGTCTGTCCCACGTCGGAGATTTTTTCGTATCCCGTCAGCCCCCACGTTGTCTTCGCCGGCGTCAACGACTTCCAGTCGTATGGCGCGTGATCTAGTCGCAGCAACACTTTGACGTCCTGGCTCGTGAGCGACTGCGGAAACCCGGCAGCACTAACCGGAATATTGTTCGCATCAAGGAGATTCAGAAAGCGAGCAACGGAGTCGGACGACACTCCCACTCGTTCGAGGAGGGCGGCATCGGCGTCGAGGAGGGACACCGTCGGCGCGGTGTGGTGGTTGGCTTCGGCGCCGAATGAATAGAAGTAGCGGTCGTGCGAATCGAGCGGTCCCTCCCCGCCGATTCCCAACTGAAGGTTCGAGTAGCGCTCCCCCAGTCGGCTGGAAATCCGATCCGTCGACTGCAGAGCGGGCGCATCGATAGTGGCGTGAGTCGTCAACTGTGAGAACTGAAATCCTTCGCCGAGCTCCACATTGGTGTTTGCCCCGCTGAACCAGCCGCGGGCGGGATCGTAGGTCGAAGTCGTCACTCGCACCCGCGTTTGCACGTCGGAAGGAATGTCCGCGCCGCCGAAGCTCATTCCATTTAGCGTGGTTGTGTTTTGCGACGGGCCAAGTCCAAGCACGGAGATTCCGCCTGGAACCTGCGTGACTCCCGGGACCGTTGCGGCGATGCGCGCGAGATCTCCTGCCAGATCAGGCGGAACCGCGCCTGAGACTCCGTCGTTGAAAGTCTCAGCGGCGCCCGCCTCGTGACCTGCCCCCCTCTCTGGTTTTGGCTTCGTCTGCGCCTCGACCTTCACCGTCTCCATTTTCTCGATCGAAGACTCGAGCTTCGCATTGACGACGAAGACCGAGTCAGACCCGCTGCGCGTGACGCGCTGCCGAAAATTCTTGCGGCCGAGCGCCGCGATATGCACGAGGTAATCGCCGGTGCCGTCGTCCCAGACGATTTCATATCGACCGTCAGCAGAGGTCTGAGTGCTCTTGAACGCGCGGTCCGGAGCGCGGGTGATTACGACATCGGCATTTGGGATCGGCACACCGCTATCGCTTGTTACCTGGCCGCGAATAACCTCTCGTCGAGTGACGACAGCAGGTTGGGAGCTGGTGGTGTCTTGAGCGCCAACCCTCACCGGCGGGACCAGGACTGAAATCAGCAAGAGGGTTATTGCAGCGCGTTTGGATCGCTGGTCGATCAATTTCAAAACGACCCAGGTGAGTGCAGCAACAGGCGCGGCGAGCCACACGAGATAAACTGTTACGACCCAAAGGAGACCCAACACTATTTCGACGACGCCGTTGATATGCAGGGAGATATTGCTGATTCCGAATATCACCCACAGCCACGCGACTACGGGAACGAGCAGGAAGCCAAGAACACGAACCCATGATGCCGCGACCAGCCGCGCACGGTTTATCGGCCTGCACATTCTGACGACCAGAAACGCGAGCGGCGTCAGGAGTATGACTGCAGCGATCACGCCGCTAATCACGAGCTCGGCTCTACGGGGTATCATTTGTTGCTCACGGGTGGGCGCATCAAAACCCTAAGGCAGCCTAGTCGAAAACCATATTTCGATCAAATGAACCGTTGATTACGAAAGCGTGAAGTGACTATTAGCTCGCGCGTGATCGCGCGGCCTTCGATCGCGGCGGTTGCGACTTGTCGCCGTTCGATTTGCCGGCCTTCGACGTTCCGGCCTTCGACGTTCCGGCCTTCGACTTTCCGCCTTTCGACTTTCCGTTTTTTGATCTTCCGCCCTTTGCTCGCCGCGAATTCTTCGCTGTCTGGCTGGAACCGCCGTCCCGCGCCCAGAACAGAGCCGCCCTCACCGCTCGCTGCCATCCCTCCATCAGCTCCTCGGCGAATTCCCTCGGCACCGCCGGAGTGAATTGCGTGAAGCGCGTCGTCCCGATGAACTCCTCTGCGCTATTCCAGATGCCGCCCGCAATTCCCGCCAGTCCCGCTGCGCCCAATGCCGTCGTCTCGATCATGTCGGGCCTCTCGACCGTGATTCCGAGAATGTCCGACTGGAACTGAAGCAGCCAATTGTTCGCCGATGCCCCACCGTCGACGCGCAGGGTCTCAAACTTTACTTTCCCGCGCTTCGCCATCACTGCGAGCATCTCCGCCGTTCCATAGGCCATCGCCTCGAGTGCCGCTCGAGCGAAGTGCGCGCGCGACGTGCCTCGCGTCAACCCGACGATGATTCCGCGCGCCTTCGGCTCCCAGTTCGGTGCGCCGAGTCCGACCAGCGCGGGCACGAAGTAAACGCCATCGTTCGCCTCGATGGCGCGCGCGAGTCTCTCGCTCTCGGGCGGATTGTACAAGATCCCGAGACCATCCCTGAGCCACTGGATCGCCGCGCCCGCAATGAATATCGATGCTTCCAGAGCGTAGGCTGGTCCGCCCCGCTCGTCGCAGGCGACTGTCGCGAGCAGTCCCTCCGTCGGCTTTGGAATCTTCTTTCCGGTGTTGAGCAGCAGAAACGCGCCGGTGCCGTAGGTGTTCTTTGCCTGGCCCTCGCGAAAACATCCCTGACCAAAAAGTGCGGCCTGCTGATCGCCGGCGACGCCCGTGATCGGGATCGACCTGCCGAAGAACGACGTCACCGTCTTCCCAAAATCACCGGCCGAGGGACGGATTTCCGGCAACGCCTCGAACGGAACGTGAAACAGCGCGCAGAGCTCTCTGCTCCACCGCAGTTTCTGGATATCGAACAAAAGAGTTCGCGCAGCGTTGGTCGGATCAGTCGCGTGCGTTCGCCCACCAGTCAGCTTCCAGATCAGCCACGTGTCGATGGTTCCGATCAGGAGCCGCCCGTTGCGCGCGACGAACGCGATCTCCGGCTTCTTGAGCAGCCACTCGATTTTTGTCGCAGAGAAATACGGATCCGGTCGCAACCCCGTTCGCTCGGCGATCCACGCCGCGCGACCCTTCAGCTCTG
>JBOHTB010000083.1:0-11219 GCA_050733435.1 Gemmatimonadaceae bacterium
GCGAGACGGCGAGTGCGCTGGCGGTGCTGGCGGCGACGAACCGGTGGGTGGACCAGGCAGTCGAGTAGATGTTGCGGACCAGATAGTCCGATGAAAGAATAGAAGTCTGGAATTGAAAGCGGGTCGAACCGACCTGGAGCAGTTGAAAGGATCGTTTTTGGAAGGCAAACCTTAACACGGATCCTAGAGGAAAAAAAACCCCCGTCCCGGCTAAGAGATGAGTTGAGCGGGCAAGCCTAGTTACACGAGCGGAGCCAACCTAGTAGCGCGTTTTCAGCGAATGCTGGACGCGACTGAATTTTAGGGGGGTGACGCGAATGAGGGCTTTACTCTGCTGGTTGTTCCCTGATACACAGGGGTGGTAGGCGGAACGGGGGTTTCTCTTATTGATGAATAATCGGATAGCGCGGTACGTCGTACTCGTTGGGGTTGCGGGTCTCGGGGCGGGCATCTTCTTGTACATCCAAGATCCGCGCTTTTTGCCCGCATTCGCAAACGCCGCCCTTACGTTTGGCTTAATAAGCGTTTTGGCTCAACTTCTGAGTTATCGCACGGGGAGAAGCTCGACCGGATCAGTCTCGTTCATTCCCGTACTAGCGAGCGCGGCAATCGCGCCCAACTGGGTCAGCGTCGTCGCAGTTATTGGCTCGTCGCTAACTGGGCAGCTTGTTGCAAAACGAAGCGCGCTTCGAACGATCTTCAATCCTGCCCAAGAGGCGCTGTCGCTTGCCCTGGCAATACTAGCGTATCGGGCTTTCGGGGGACTCCCACTACACAGTATCGGTGAGTCGAGCTCCCTGTCGCTATTTGCGCTCTTCCTCGTATTCTTCGTCACCAACTCGATTTGTGTCAGCGGAGCTCTCGGCATTGTCGGAGACCGAAGTGCGTGGGCGATATGGAAGGAGAACACGCTCCACGCGTTGCCATACGATTTTCTGTCCCTGCCAGCAATTCTTTTTTTCGTCTGGACATATACTCAGTACGGCACAGTCGGTGCGTTCGTTTTTGCCGTGCCTTTGCTGGGGTTGCGTCAGCTCTACAAAGTCACGGGCCAACTTGAGCAGACAAATAAAGAGCTACTCGAGCTTATGGTGGCGGCCATTGAAGCGCGTGACCCATACACCTCGGGTCACTCGAGGCGAGTGGCAGACAAGGCGCGAATTATCGCAAGAGCGATCGGAATGCGCGACCGGGAAATAGATCGTGTTGTCGCCGCAGCACTACTCCATGATGTCGGCAAGATCCACGAAGTCTTCGGACCGATCCTGAGCAAACCAGGTCGACTCACGCCAGAAGAGCAAGTCATAATGCGCACGCACCCTATAAAGAGCGCTGAGCTTGCGGGCAAGGTTACGGAACTGCGCGATGTCGTTCCGTTAATCCGACATCATCACGAGAATTGGGATGGGACCGGCTACCCAGACGGGCTTAGAGGGGATGGCATTCCGTTGGGATCCCGAATCATTATGTTCGCCGACACAATCGACGCGATGACAACAGATCGACCTTACAGGGCTGCGCTCGACTCCACCTCTGTCCGCAAAGAGCTGCTTCGATTCAGAGGGACGCAGTTTGATCCTTCAATTTGCGATGCGCTTCTTCGCAGTCCGGAGTATTCAAAACTCTTCGCGCCACTCGTGAACACCGATTCGGAATGGCCGCATGCCACCCCAGATCGCGGCTCGATACTCCGCACAGCTGTGTCTGCGTAGTCGAATTACAAACGGGACTCTGCGCGGACAATTTTTTCCAGTCGCGGCGCCCTAGACTTGTACCGTGGACGCGGTTTGACCGCGCGACGCAGATCGCTACCGACTTGCATTGTTGGAAGGATCAATTCGCCGGGTAACGGAGTTAGTTCCCGTCTCCTTTCGGTCACATACACCGACAAGTAGCTCTCAGCCTCCACTGATCGGTTTAGGTATTTGAGTCCCAGGCAAAGGGATCCAACCTCGTAGTCCTGGCCACCTAGCGCTGAAGTTATTTCGAACAGCTCAGCAAGCTCGTTCACGTGCTGTTCGACTTCCAAGGCCTCGGTCCTTCCGCCCACTAGCGCTCGAATCGTGATCGCTAAATGCGCCGCGTACCAATTGTGCCTAGACCGCAACCACTCAGACGGAACGCCACGGGTCATTATCGCGATTGCTTCTTCGAAGCGATTCTCGCGCATTGCCAACCTAGCCCGGTACCCTTGAAGCGAAAAGTGCAAGTGCTCATCGGCGGTGCCCTCGGTCGCTAAGATGGCCCGGTCGAGCCATAGGCTGGCGTCTTCGTGATCGATCTGGATCGCAAAATCCGCGAGACGAATCGCGGTATCGCCCACTGCTCGAAGAAGTTTGCTGCGGGCGGCTACTTCGTAAGCTTCGAGCAGTGCGGAATAGGCTTCCTCCGGAGCGGCAACTCGTCGTAATACAAATGAAAGATCGCCGAGCGCCGCAATGATGTGACTCGGAAACCCGTGCGCGCGGGCGATTCGAACATTTTGTCGCGCCTGACGGACCGCAGCTTTCAAGTCACCGCACATCGTGTTGTAAACGAAGTTGACTTGCAATCGGGCGCCTGGGTCGATTGCTGGATCGTTCAATAGTTTTCTGACCGCGGCAAACACCCGCCTCATCTCGACACCATCCGCGATCGAAGTCCCAATCTTAAGCGCGTGCGCGGCAGCCTCTACTCGATGCGTAGGAGGAAGAGAATCATCGTACACGCAACACAGGGCTCTCCGGAAAAGGCCGTGCAGATCCGACGCGGTGCGACGCAGGGCCTCGAACTCAAGAGTTTCTAGGTTGTCGTGTTGTACACATCGGCCGTTCCCGGTCCGCAGTGTCCGGGTTTCCCGTATTCGCTCCAGCGCACGTGACCACTCTCGCGCGAGCATTTGCGTCCTCACGATTTCGCCAAGCAGGTCCAACCGACTTTCAGTACTGGGACAATAGAGTAGTGCTCCCTCGAAGGCCGCCGCAGCGTCGGCTGCAAGTCCAATATCCAAGAAATGGTTTGCGCATTTTATTGCGAAGGAGAAAGCATGTTGAGCCTCACCAGCGTGGGACCAATGGAACGCGCAAGAGCGCAAAAGTGGGATCGAAACCGTTGATCCTGCTAGCTCTTGTTCCAAGACCAAAGCACAACGCCGATGCAGAAACGCCGCGGAGACAGGGGTGAGCCGTTCCAGAACAGCCGTGGAGAGAAGGTCATGACGCGTCAAAAGCGTCGCTGCGGAGTGCCCGGAATCAGTCGCAGATCTTAGCATTCCGGATATCGTTAGATCCTGGATCGCGTTGAGCAGATCGTGCGATGGACATTCCAACACCTTACCAACTCGATCAGCGTTTGAATCTGCGCCGAGAACCGCGCAGGTTTGCAGTACGTGACATGCAAGAGGTGTGAGTCCATTGACGCGGTCACCAAGAACTGAAGACACGGACGGCGGGACGTCGTGCCGTTTGCCGGTCTCCAACCAATGCTTGGTCAATTCTTGAAGAAAAAAAGGATTGCCGTCGCCGGTCTCTACTAGCCAATCCACGTCGTGGGCAATTTGGCCGCCGTTGGGTGCGTGAAGAATATTCTCGACGAGATTGCTCGCCGCGTCTCGAGGCAAGCCTTGCAGTCGCAATCTTTGAATTGAGGCGGCCCCCACGATATGCGTGAGCGGGTTATCCTCGCCCCTGCAATTAAAAACGCAAACCAACGTTCGACGACCAGCTTGTTCGACAAGCGTGGCGAATAGGCTCGCCGAGCCGGAATCCATCCATTGGATATCCTCAACTAGTATCGCAATGCGATTCTCGTCGGATACAGCGTCGATTAAGTCGGGAATCGCGCGCCTGAGGTAGGGCCCGGCGTCGACAGCGTGCTCAGGTCTAGGCGCGGAGGGATCAAGCTCGGTAAACCGCTTGAGACACGCGAGGGTTTCTGGCTCGCAGCCTAATGCGCCCGGGAGTTCTCGGAGACCCTGAACCAGATCAATAATGGAAGCCAATGGTTGGTTCGCTTCAGATCTTCGGCAAACAACGCGATGAACTGCTACACCGTCCAGCTCGGCGAATTTAGCGAGCTCGGAGAACAAGCGAGTCTTTCCAATGCCAGCTTCACCGACAACAAGACAAGCGCTTCCCAACCCTCGCTCGGAATCACGTAGCCGTTCCAATAGGTATCCCAGCTCGCGACGTCGGCCAACGAAGTTTGACTCCGACGCGAGCGGGTCTCTCGTGTCAGGTATTCGCGCCGCGATGCGCCTACGAAGAAGTAAAGGAGGAAGTTTTATCTCAACCTCCGGTCCGATTTCCGCTATGTAGCGGTCAAGAATCATTAGCGCGTCTCGCTTACTACCTCTCATTGCGGCGCCTTCGGCTCTCGCCAGGATTGCGGTTTCGTTACAGTTGTCGAGGCCGAGACATTGAGCGGAGATTGTCTCAACAGCGAGCCAATCGGCGCGGAGTCGCGCCGCTTGCAAACCGTGAAGAAGAAGCCGTGACGCTGCGGCGTGGGCAGCCACGCGCTTCGCCTCGACCCAGTCACGCAGCGGTTCCGACAGCCGCGGAGTGTAACCGGGTAAAAACTCCAGTGAATCGCGGGTTGACACAGCCGACGCATCCGCTGTCGCGAGCTCGTCAACGTCACTACGCACTTCATGCTGCGAGAGCCGAAGGCTATCGCGGTCTGCCGTTACGACGATTCCCGACTTCTTCAATTGGAAAATTGTTTGCCGCAGCCGGTGAGCGCGCGCCCGTTCGGGCACTTCAGGCCATAGCATCTCGGCAAGGCGTGGACGGCTCACTCGCTTTCCGCGCTCGAGTATCAGATACAGGGCGGCCGCGAACACGATCTCCTGCGACGGAGTAAGTGTCGACACTCCAGTATCAATTTCCGCGGTTCCAAGGGCTCTAAGGACTATCATTTGGTCATTGTAATGCTACTGTAAGGTCGCGGGCGTCGTCAGAATATCGTCAGACAGGCACTTGCCGCAAGGAATCATCATTCTCCTTCCATGGCGACATCGAAAAACTGCACTGTGCGCATTCTTTTCCGAACCCATTGACTACACGCTGACCGATGTCCGACGTGCCCCGCGATCTGTACGTTGGAGAGATCGACACACGGCGCCGAACCCTCCGCGGCGATTACGTGTCAAACCAGTCGACTTGGTCTGGAGCCAAAGAAAACCCTTGGCAGAAACCATGAGCATCTCAGTCCGTACAGATGTCCTAATGCCTCTTGCACAATTCTCTTGACCCTACGCCGCTTCGTTAGCTCGTTGGTACCGTCAGCCCTGGTCTTGCTGACGCTATGTGCTCATTCACTCTCGGCCCAGGACTCATCCGCTGACATCATTCGAGGCCGAGTCGTCGACGATTCCTCGCATGGCGTCGCCGGCGCGACCATCACTATCACTCGCGGCCCGGACCGCCTAGTCCAACAAACCAAGACCGATAGTGCGGGTAACTACCGACTCCGCTTCGATCCCGGCACCGGCGACTACCTGGTCTACGTCGCCGACACTGGCTTCACTTCCGCCCGCCGCCGAGTGCAGCGCCAAAGCGATGAGCACGACCTCGTCGCGAATTTCACGCTCGCCCCCGTCGCCGTCGCCACCCTCGACGCCGTAAAAATCGAGGGACGAAAACCCGTCCGCGCCAACAATGAGGTCAATCCGTATTCGCCCGAGACGGGTTCGCCCGAGAAGTGGAAGGACGGAGTCAACGGCTCGATATCACCCACCGTCGCCGGTGATCTCAACGCCATCGCCGGCACCATGTCCAACGTCACCATGTCCGGCTCCGGCCCCTCCATACTCGGCTCCGGATCCGAATCCAATCTCAACACCCTGAACGGGATGGGACTCGCCGGCGGCTCGATTCCACGCGCCGCGCGAACCGAGACCCGCGTCACCGGCGCGACGTTCGATCCCACGCGCGGTGGATTCTCCGGCGCCAACGTCGACGTGCAGCTCGGGCCCGGCGATCGCAATTACCAGCGACGAAACGCATTCCTCACCCTCGATCCGCGCTACCTCCAGTTCACCGACGCCACCGGACGCTCGCTCGGCGCGCCCGTCGGCGGTGCGCGCGGAAGCTTCGGCGCCGACGGAGAGCTCATTCGCGGCGCTCTGACCTACAACGTCGCGCTCGATCTCGGACGCTCCCTCAGCGATCCCTCCACCCTGATCAGCGCCGACGAGCAGGCTCTGTTGAACGCCGGCGTCGCTCCCGATTCCGTCGCGCGACTGATCGCGTTCGCAACTCCACTCGGCATTCCGCTCGTCGCTTCCGGAGTGCCGACCAATCGCCAGCACGATGCGGTGAGCTGGCTCGGACGTCTGGACATCACGACCGATACACTCGCGACGCGCGCCCTCACCAGCTACGCTGGATTCACGCGCGACGGCGCGCTTGGCTTCAGTCCACTCTCCGCTCCATCGGCGGCGAGCGAGCGACGCGAGCGCACACTCGGGGCGCAGCTCACGCTCGGCGAGTACGTCGGACCGGGAAGACGCACGCTCAATGAGACGCGCGTCGGGCTGAGCGGCGTTCGCACGGAGACGTCGCCTTACCAAATGCTTCCCGGCGCGACCGTGCTCGTCCGATCGGACAACCTCGATCCCGGCACCGACGTCACATCGCTTCTCCTCGGCGGCGGATCGTTCCTGCCCACGACCGAATCGCGCTGGACACTCGAGGCAGGGAACCAGACCGAGTGGAATGCCCACGGCAAAACGCACCGCTTCAAGGGATTGCTCTGGGGACGGGTCGACGGACTCTCCGACGCGGGATTCTCCAATGGGCTCGGCAGCTACACCTTCAACTCCATCGAGGATTTCTCGGCCGGTCGGGCGAGCAGCTTCTCGCGGACACTGACGCAACCTTCGCGCGACGGCAAAGCGTGGAACGTTGCGACAGCGCTCGCGCACAATTACGCGCCGTCGCGCTACTTCAGCGTGATGTACGGGGCGCGGCTCGAGGGCGACGGATTTTTCGGCAAGCCCGACGCGAATCCCGCGCTCGAGCAGGCGCTCGGCGTGCGCACCGGAATCGCTCCTGCGCGCGTGCACGTGAGCCCGCGGCTTGGATTCACGTGGACCTACAATCGTGACAAGACGAACGGCTCGGGCGGGATGCAAAACGAGACTGGCCGCTACTATAGGACCATGACCGGTACGCTGCGTGGCGGCATCGGCGAGTTCAGGGACTTGCTGCGTCCCGGCATTCTCGCCGATGCGTCGGCGTCGACCGGATTGGGCGGCGGTACGACGACGCTCAATTGCGTTGGAGCAGCCGTGCCGACGCCCGACTGGTCGCTCTTCGCGAGCGATCCAGGATCGATCCCGACCGATTGCGTTGGCGGCAGCGGCGTGCTGGCCGAGCGGTCGCCGTCGGTGACGCTGATCGATCCGGGTTACGATGTGCCGAGGAGCTGGCGCGCGTCGCTGGACTGGAGCACGAGCGTGCGCAGTCTGCTGTTCAAGGTCGGCACTCTTGTGTCGTACGATCTTTCGCAGCCGGGAATCGTCGACGAGAACTTCAACGGCGCCCAGAAGCTCACTCTCGCCGATGAAGCGAATCGTCCCGTTTACGTTTCGGCCGCATCGATCGATGCCGCGAGTGGAGCGGTGTCGGCGGTCGAATCGCGTCGATCTGACCAATACGGGAGCGTGGCAGCGCGTGTGAGCGATCTGCGCGGCTATGGTGGGCAGCTCAATTTCTCGCTCTCGCCGGACGTCTTCCGGTTCAGAAGCGGCGCCGCGCTGTACGGATCGATCGGTTACACGCTGCAGACGACCAAGCGGCAGTACCGCGGGTTCGACGGGGCGGCGTTCGGCGATCCGCGTCTCGTCGAATGGGCGGCGGGTCCGAACGACGCACGTCACATCTTCGTGCTGTCGGGCGCATTCTCGACGAGCAAGACCGGAACGTGGACGTTGTTCTCGCGCATTCAGTCGGGTTTGCCATTTACCCCGCTCGTGCAGGGAGACGTGAATGGCGACGGACGCGGCGGCGATCGCGCATTCATTCCGAATCCGGCGACCGAGGCCGATCCGAATCTCGCGGTGCAGCTTCGCGATCTGCTCGCCAACGGATCGTCGACGGCGCGCGAATGTCTTTCCGCCAATCTCGGACGAGTGTCGCCGAGGAATGGGTGTCGCGGTCCGTGGACGCAGTCGCTGAACATTCAGTGGCGTCCGCCGACGCCGGAGAAGTGGGGATATCGCGTCAAGCCGAATGTGTATCTGGAGAACGTGCTCGCCGGACTCGATCAGGCATTTCACGGATCGAATCTCCGCGGCTGGGGATCGCCAGCGATTCCTGACCCCGTGCTGCTGGTTCCACGCGGATTCGATGCAACCAACAACAGGTTCAGCTACGATGTTAATCCGCGGTTCGCGGACACGCGTCCGGCGAGGACGCTGTTCCGGAATCCATTCAGGATCGTGATCGACGTGTCATTCGATCTGTCGATCGATTATCCGCTGCAGCAATTGCGGCGCGCGGTCGAGCCGGTGCGCGCCCCGAGTGGTGGCTGGGAACGCCGTTCGGCGGATTCACTCACCGCGTTTTATCTCTCGAACACCTCGAGCATCTTCAAGGTTCTCCTCGAGCAGAGCGATTCGCTGTTTCTAAGCAAGACTCAGGTCGCGGCGCTGCAATCGGCGGATTCACTGTTCTCCGCGCGCGTGCGTGGCGTGTACGGTCCGCTCGGCGAATTTCTCGCGCGCGGGCACGGCGACGCGGGGAAGGCGGAGCTCGATAGCGCGAAGGCGACTGAGAAAGAGTACTGGAAGATTTTCTGGGAGCAGCCGGAGATCGCGGGTGCCATCATCACTCCTTCTCAGCGGGAGCTAATGCCGATGCTCAAGTCGATGATGGCGGTGCCGATGAAGGAGCGCGAGCATAGCCAGTGGGAGTTCGGGCATCCGGTAACGGTCGCCGACAAGCCGAAGGTGCCGACGAACTAGCGCTTTGGCGGATTCTCGCTCATCACCGCCCCACGCTGTTGCGGTGCGCCGAGTGGAGGCTGTGATTCCGAGAGAAGCCTGGTGACGAACCGCTGGCCTTCGGAGACGCGCTCGATCTCGATTGCGATAGCATCCATTCCGTTCTCCAGTCGCTGCAGACGCTGAACGGTATCGTTGTCGAGCCGCGGCGATGTTGAGCCGCGGCGGAAACGCCTCACGTTCTTGCGGGCGAGCGCAAACACGACGGCGCAGAGAAAGAGAGCGGATACTCCCCCGACCGTTGCTCCCTGCGCGAAATCGTCGCGGCTCGATCGACCGAGGATCGATGTGCTAGCCACCAACTCGGCCGGCGCGGAGGCGAGCTGAGTCCTCGTTGTCGCCAGTTCTGTCTCGAGCTGAAGGATTTGTTTGTCGAGCAGATTGATTCTGTCCTGGATGCCGGTGCGTGCCGTTGCACCCCCAGTTCCCTGTAATTCGTCCGAGAGGTCGTGCCGCTCATCACTGACGGTCGAGAGCTGGGCCTCGAGCACCTGCATGCGCGCTAGCAGATCCGCCACCTGAGCGCTCGTAGTGGGGATTGGGAGCGTCAACGTTTTCCCATCCGCGCCGACGGTAGTGACCGACGGGGCCGGCATGGCGCGAAGGACTGGAGCTGGCGTGGGTTGCGCGGGCGCGGGTGTCTGCATTCAAGACCTATACGGTCGGACAACTGGCGCGGTTACACCGCGGTGAACGCGCTTCCAGCTTAAGCGGCCGGCTGCCAGGCTGGAGCTGTCTGCTTTCAGCCTATTTTGTCGATCACCGCGATTAAACAATAAATCGAACGGGTGGCCGATTACCTCTTATGCGTGCGGCGCCCAGGATTTTTCGCCAGGCGAGTACGGCGCGCACGGATTGTACGACCCCGGTGTCTCCGCGTATCGCTGCGCGACCGTGCACCCGATCTCCGATGTGAAATAGCCGAGTAGCGCCAACTCCTTCATCATCCGGAAGTAGTGGGTTGGCGTGCTCGCTGTCGCGGCAGTTGCCGCGCCGACGTCGCTTCCTGGTGCGGCTTCCTTCCGTTGATCGGTGAGATACGCGAGCGATTTCTTTCGGAACGCGTCTTCCTGCGCCTGGCTGATCGAGCGCTGTTCGCGATCCAGAAGCGTAAGAATGGCAAGGCGCTGGTTTGGGCTCGCCTTCATGAAGGTGGTGTTGTAAACCTTTTTCGTGATGTCGTCGAGCTTGCCGAGTCCCTCGCGAAAAATCTTCTGATCGTCCGGGTGATAGCTGTCGTAAACCATCTTCGCCATGAACGCGCCGGTCTTCGCCGCCTTCGCCCCCGGCGTGCTAGTCGGCGGAAGAATCGTGTCGGCGACTTCGTCGAGGAGCGCCACTTCATCAGTCGTGAACGGCGCTCCGTAGTTCGTGGTGTTGCGACAGCCGGTGATGAGTGCGCTTCCACCCACGAGGGCGACTCCGCCGAGCAGGAGGCTGACGCGCATGACTGCTTCGCGGCGGGTGATCAGCTCGCGCTCGTCCATTTCTTCCGTTGCGGACATGATGGAATCTCTGGTCACAGGTTGCGACGATTGAGCTCGCCGACGGCGAAATCCGCCGCGCGCGCTGTCATTGCCATGTAGGTGAGCGACGGATTCTGGCACGCGGTCGACACCATGCAGGAACCGTCGGTGACGAAAACGTTGGGGGCATCCCAGACCTGATTGTGCGAGTTGACGACGGAAGTCTTCGGGTCGCGTCCCATGCGTGCGGTGCCCATCTCGTGGATGCCCATGCCAGGGAAGGAGCCCGCGTCGTACATCTTGACTTCTTTGACGCCCGCCTGGTCGAGTGTCTCCGCCATGTCCTGCGCCATGTCCTTTCGCATGAGTGCTTCGTTTTCGCCCGTTGCGCAATCAATCTTGAGCACCGGCATCCCCCACTTGTCTTTCTTGGCCGGATCCAGCGTGACGAAGTTTTTGTGATTGGGAAGCATCTCGCCAAAAGCGGTTGCTCCAATCGTCCAGCCCCCGGGCTGAGACATCGCATCCTTGAACTCCGCGCCGACTCCGAGCTCCGCGACGCCGCGTGACCATCCACCGCGGCCGGCGCCGCCCTGGTATCCGAACCCGCGCAGATACGGACGCTTGTCGCCGAAGAGATTCCTGTAGCGCGGAATGTAGAATCCGTTCGGGCGGCGCCCGTACACATATTTGTCTTCCATTCCGTCGAGCTTTCCTTCGGCGCCGACACGGAAATGGTGATCCATGAGATTGTGACCGAGCTC